>JBBSOK010000118.1:0-8337 GCA_038259825.1 Flavobacteriales bacterium | reverse complement strand
TCCAAAGCATCCTTAATAGCACATTGTGGCTCTTCTACGTGCAAGCAATTGTTGAATTTGCATTCATTTTTTATCTCGAAGAATTCTGGAAAATAATTACCTAATTCTTCTTTATCAATTTCAACAACGCCGAAACCTTTAATCCCTGGTGTGTCTATAATTCGGGCTCCAAAGTCTAAATCATACATTTCGGCAAAAGTTGTTGTGTGCTGCCCTTGCTTGTGTTGTTCGCTTATTATGGCTGTCTTTAGATTCAATCCTTTTTGAAGTGCATTAACCAACGTGCTTTTTCCAACACCGCTATGGCCAGAAAACATTGCCGTTTTATCTTTCATCAATGCTTTTACCTTGTCAACATTTTTCCCGGTTTCAGCCGAAATTCCCAAACATTCATAACCAATATTTCTATATAAAGCTGCTAAAAATTTAATCTCCAGCGTTTCTTCTTCATTATAAACGTCAATTTTATTGAAAAGAATTACCACTTTAATGTGGTAGGCCTCTGCAGTTACCAAAAAACGATCTATAAATGAAGTGAAGGTTGGTGGATTATTTAAGGTTACCAATAAAAAAGCAACATCAATATTAGCTGCAATAATGTGCGTTTGCTTTGAAAGATTTACGGATTTTCGAATTATATAATTTTCACGTTCATCAATTTTATTGATGATACCAATAGTTTCATCACCTTTTGTTTCTACTTCAAATTCCACATTATCCCCAACTGCAACGGGATTTGTACTTTTTATTCCGCCCAAACGGAATTTACCTTTAATTTTACACTCATAAAAATCTCCTTTTTCAGATTTTACGGTGTACCAACTTCCGGTAGATTTATATACAATTCCCTTCATCCTTTAAAATTTGCAAAAATTCTTAATCATTAACAACCTTCTGTTGATGGTTTATAGATTCTTGATGTATCGCTTTATAAACTTTGAGAATAAATTCTTCACTCAGCGCATTTTCTTCACCTTCCAAAATCATTTTACCTAGAATTTCGTTCCACCTTTTAGCTTGTAGAATAGCAACATTGTTTTTCTTTTTAAGCAATCCAATCTCGTCTGCAATTTTCATTCTTTTGCCAAAACTTTCAATAAGCTGATGATCCAAAACATCAATTTTTGTCCTTAATGTAGCAAGTTTGTTTTTAAATTCAACCGCTTGGCCTTCTTCTTTTCTAATACGTAAATCCACCGTCATCTTATCTAAAGTTTCAGGTTTAATTTGCTGTGCTGCATCACTCCATGCATTGTCCGGATCATAATGTGTTTCTACCATTAATCCGTCATAGTTAAGATCCAAGGCGGTTTGGCAAAGTTCAAATATTATATCTCGACGACCTGCAATATGTGAAGGATCTAAAATAAGCGGTAAATCTGGAAACTGTGTTTGCAAATCAATTGGGATTTGCCATTCTGGATTATTTCTAAAACGTGTTTTTTCATATGTTGAAAAACCTCTGTGAATTACACCCAAGTTTTTAACGCCAGCTTCGTAAAATCTCTCAACCGCACCAAGCCATAGGGCTAAATCTGGATTAACAGGATTTTTAATTAAAACAATTTTATCTGAACCTTTTAACGCATCCGCAATTTCCTGAACTATAAATGGTGAAACAGTACTTCTTGCTCCAACCCACAGTATATCTACATCGTGTTTAAGCGCCAAATCTACGTGGTTTGCATTTGCAACTTCAGTAGTTGTAAGCATTCCGGTTTCCTGTTTTGCTTTTTGTAACCATTTTAAACCCAAAGCGCCAACGCCTTCAAAATTTCCTGGGCGTGTTCTAGGTTTCCATATGCCTGCTCTTAAAACCGTGGCATCCGTATCTTTTAGTTGATGCGCAATTTTCAACACTTGCTCTTCAGTCTCTGCGCTACAAGGACCGGCGATAACCAAGGGATGTTGTAATCCAAAAGCATCTAACCAGGTTCTTAATTCTTTTGTATTCTTCATTTATATATTTTATTTTTCATAAGAAGAAAAATATCTTCGTTTGGAATTATCACTTTATTGTGTTTTAATCAATATCTTTTTGGGTCTACAAATTTAAGTTGTTTGTTAATACTTTTAGCCCCTATATTTCGTTTTGATTTTATAAACTTTTGCTAATTAATAATGCATCTTTTTAATATTTTCAAGACTGAAATCTTTTGATTGCTTCTTCAATTTCGGCTTCTGAAACGCATAATGAAAACCGAATATAACCTTCACCATTACTGCCAAATATTGTTCCCGGTGTTATAAATATTGATTTTTCATACAATATTCTATCAATATATTCTTCAGCCGAAACTCCTTCGATAAGCTTAGCCCAAACAAAAAGTCCAGTGGTATTCTTGTCGTACGTACAATTCAATAAATCTGCTAATTTCCAGATTGCTTTCCGTCTTCTTTCATAAATTTTATTTAACTTTTTAAACCAATCACTGTTTGTTTTCAAAGCCTCAATTGCACCTTTTTGAATACCGTAAAACATACCACTATCCATATTGCTTTTTACGTGAAGGATCGCCTTTAAATATTCTGCTTTTCCAACAACCATGCCAACGCGCCAACCAGCCATATTGAAAGTTTTGCTCATGGAATTAAGCTCTAAAGCAACATCTTTTGCATCTTTTATATTTAAAATTGACAGCGGATTATCATTTAAAATAAAGCTATATGGATTGTCATTTACTATTAAAATATTGTTTCGTCTTCCAAAGGCAACTAATTGTTCAAAAAACGCTTCCGAAGCAGTTGCACCTGTTGGCATATTTGGGTAATTAACCCACATTATTTTCACTTTACTTAAATCGGTTTTCTCAAGTATTTCAAAATCTGGTAACCAATTATTTTCTTCAAGCAAATTGAATAAAACAGGTTTTGCGCCAACTAGTTTAGTAACGGTTTCATAGGTGGGATAACCGGGATTTGGTATTAATACCTCATCCCCTTCATTTAAAAATGCCAAGGAAATATGCATAATTCCTTCTTTACTTCCCATTAATGGTAGAATTTCATTTTCAGGATTTAAAGTGACAGAATAATATGATTTATAAAAATCTGAAATTCCGATCCGAAATTCTGGCAATCCTTGATAGCTTTGGTATTGGTGTGCTTTTTTATCACGTAACGAATTGCTTAAAGCTTTAACAACACTTGGCGGAGGAGCAAGGTCTGGACTGCCAATACCTATATTTATGATAGGTTTTCCGGCAGCAGCAAGCGCTCGCACTTCCTTCAGTTTTTTACTGAAATAATATTCCGAAGTGGTTAATAATCTGTCAGCTAAAGGTATCATTCGTTGTTAATTTTATTTTCAACCAAAAACATTAAAATCTTAGTCCAAAAGTGAATTTTTTTTGCTTTTGAATAATATTTAAATTCATCAACAAAGCTTTTCAACTTCCTTACTAAACTAAAAAAATCCCGATATTGCTACCGGGATTTTTAATAAATTATATTTTAAATAATTATATAAGCTGCCCAGTCCCTATTCGGAAATTACTAAGCCAGAAGTTATATAATGTATGCATTTGTCGTTTTAGATGGGCTAAAGTAGGAAATTTTTCCTTAGCTGAAAATTATTTGGAATGTTTTTTAGTTGATGAATAAAGGATAAATAAAATTGAATGATGCAGACATTATTTCATTTTCTACCTCAACTTTCATTGTATCAAAGATTTTATTTATCGTAATTTTATACAAAATTGAAGCCATGTCTATAACCGTTGAAAATATTACCAAGGAATATGGCGCACAAAAAGCGCTGGACGCTGTTTCATTTTCTATTAAAAAAGGAGAAATTGTGGGATTTCTAGGGCCAAATGGAGCTGGAAAATCCACATTGATGAAAATATTGACCACCTTTTTACCTGCAACTTCCGGCGTGGCTACCGTAAATGGTTTTACAGTTTCTGTTGATAATTTAAAGGTGCAAAAAAGCGTTGGGTACTTGGCAGAACATAATCCATTATATTTAGATATGTATGTTCGTGAATACTTGAGATTTAATGCAAATATTTATAATGTTGATAGTGCTGAAGTAGAAAAAGTTATACAAAAAACAGGCCTTTTATTGGAATCCAATAAAAAGATTGGACAACTCTCCAAAGGTTATCGGCAACGTGTTGGACTTGCAAATGCACTACTCCATAATCCTGATGTGCTTATTCTTGATGAACCAACAACGGGTTTAGATCCAAATCAATTGATTGAAATTAGACAGCTTATAAAAAACCTTGGAAAACCAGATGCCAAGGGTAATACAGGGAAGACAATTATCCTTTCCACCCATATAATGCAAGAGGTTGAAGCAATTTGCGACCGAGTAATTATAATTAACAAAGGGAAAATTGTATTGGACAAAAAGTTATCCGAATTGAAAGACAACAAACAGCAGATAATACAAGTAGCCTTTGATTACAGAGTTGAAGAAATAGCGTTAGGACGTCTTCCTAAGCTGCAAAAAGTTGTAAATACTGTTGGTTTTGTCTATGAATTATACTTTGATACAAAGGAAGATATGCGTGCTAAAGTATTTGATTTTGCCCACGACAATGGACTCAAAATACTTCAGTTAGACCAAAAAAATACTACGCTAGAAAAGTTGTTTGTTGAATTAACTTCAGCTTAAAATTTTAAAATTACTCAAAAATTAGCCTACCTCTATATGGCTGTTCAACCTCTACAATTGGCGGACGGTTTTTAGAAATAACATCGCCAATACTTAAAATTTTTCCTTTTATAGATTGAATGGGTCTAACAATCATTGGTGCCGTGCTTCTATGAAAAATCTGTAAAAACTGAATTTCAAGATTTTCTGCTCTTACGCTACAAGCACTTGCGAATAATCCAAAATCTGCAGTAGCAACTTTTCCGGTAAGATAGAAATTTGATAGGCCATTGGCAACAATTGAAATATGGTTCGAATCTAAATCTAGCCTAAAATCACCGTCGGTGTGATAGAGATCTTCATTTTCGCGGTCTTCGGATAGTAAAGTTAAGTTTGGATATCGCAATGTGCCAATACTTTCAACCGGGAGTCCAGAACTGGATCTAATTTCGGTAATATTAGGACTTGTAACGTAAACCTTAGTAATTCCGTAATCCCGAACGAGATTGCAACCGTTATAATTGTAAATATTCAATCTACCTTCAACTACTTGCAGATCTATATCATTCATTAAATTGGAACCTGTTTCAACAACCACTTTTTGTACGGGACCTTCAGTAATAAACAGTTGTGTGCGCTCCCAAACTAATATTTTTGTAAAAGGTAAAACTGTAACTTCATTTTGAACAATATCCCCCGCAGCTTGAAAGCAATTTAAACCATCTTCAGAATCACAACTTGAAGAGACAAATGCAATTAATAATATGTATAAGAATTTTTTCAAAGTTATTTTCATAATTATAGTCTAATTCCAACTCCAAATTCTACTGCTTCTGCTTTTGCCCAGTGTGCGTGAACGGTTACACTTGCAAAAAACGTATCGTCATAAAAATGGCGCAACAAACCTAAACGGTTATAAACTCTGTTTTCAAATTCATATGGCCAATAAACATAATAACCAAGCTGGGAAACAAATGAAATTTGATTAAAACGTAACTCATGGCCAACAAAAATACCTACACGCTTATAATCTTCATCACCAGTCAATCCATCTTCTGGATAGGCAATGGAGCGATATGTAATTAATTCTTCTAAAAATTTACTTAGAAAGACATCAGTCCCCACCTGCAATGTACTTTTATAATTGATGCGTTTATCTGCATATCCGGAAAAAACATAAAAAGGATATTGTCCTTGTCCATTTACATCACTTTCATTAACACCGCTTCTAAATGCAAAATTGAAATGTACTTTCTCTGCGTGAATACTGCTAGGAGTATCTTCCAGCGGAATAAATTCCGGCATTTTTTCGGCTTCTGGCTGGTACGAAATACCAACGTTGAACAACCAACTATTTGTACTATTATTTGGCGCTCTAAAATTTGCGTTGCTATAATGTATAATGGTAAAACCGGCATGATATCCAAGACCTTTCCACACATTTTCCCGTACAAAATTTGCCTTTAAAAATGTTGTGCTGAGCAATCTACTCCCGTAAGCATTATTTTGAAAATTATCTACTGCATCATATGGCTTATCTGCATATGCAATTCCTTGTCCAACACGGATTACCAAGTTTCTATTGTAAAAATACCAGTTGTAGTGTCCGTAAGCACTCAGATTTCTTCCTAAAAATTCATTTTGCATATTTTGATATGCAACCGTAAAACCCCAATCCGGATAGCGATAACGGCGTTCCCATTCATTAAAACCATATGTTTTACGATTAAATGAAAGAAAAAAACCCGTTGGATGACCTGTAATTAAGTGCGAAATATCTGGATTATGCTCGAGAATACTGCCATAAATATAATCTGCCTCAATTGAATAAGGCTTAACTTCTAATTCTTGAGGTTGTATGGAGTCGTTTTGAGAATATACCGCAAAGGCGAGAAATAAGGCAATAACGGTATAAATGTGCTTCATATTTTTTTTATGGTCGGTAAATATACATTAATCCTGAATGATTAAAGTACCCGTAAAACGTTGTTCTATTTCAATAATTTGTGGCCTATTAACTGCAATAACATCTCCAGTACCGTAAATGATTCCGCTAATTTTTTGTATTGGATTAACAATCATTTTATTAGCGCTTCTTTGAAGAATAGATAAATTTTGAATTATAAAATTTTCCCCATTAAATCTTGGCTGCTCATCTGAAAAAACAATAGTTGCATTTTGTGAATTTCCGGTAATATAAAAAATACTTTGTCCGTTTGCCGACAGAGCGAAATCTTCACAATTTAAATTCAAATAAAAATCGCCGCCTTTTCTAACATCTTCAATTCCGCCAGTTGTATCGCTAATTAAACTTAAATTTGGAAAATTTAAAACACCTTCACTCCTTACATCAAACGAACTGCTGTTTCTAATTTCAGTTAAATTAGTAACTGAAACACTAGCAATGGTCAATCCGTAATCTCTGACCAAATTGCAACTGTTCAAATCTTTAATGACCAGGGTTTCTCCTTCAACAGTTACGGAAATATTGCCAAAGAGGTTTTCTCCACTTTCCACAGAAACACTTACAGTTTCGCTTTGTTTTATATTTAAGGACACTTCACCTTCAATTCTAATTTTTGAAAAAGTACCTACTTGAAAGTTTCTTGTTTCAATATTTCCAGCGCTTTTAAAGCAATCCCAGCCCTTATCGCTATTGCAAGAAACGGTAAATAGTACAATTATTATGTAGGCTAAATTTTTCATTTTATAATCTTATTCCTAATCCAAATTCGATTGCTTCAGCTTTTGCGCCGTGTGATTTCAATGTTGTTGCAGCAAATATTTTAGGCGAAAAGTAATATTTTAAACCTGCACGAATGTAGACTCTTCCTTCAAAATCGTACGGGTAGTACACATAATAACCCAATTGTGTAACAAATGCCAAATTATTCATATGCAACTCGTGCCCTACAAAAACTCCCGCTCGCTTGTAATCTTCGTCTCCTTCAACGCCAGTATTTGGAAATGCGGCTGCTATGTAGTCAATTTCCTTTTCTAAAAATTTTGAAAGAAATAAATCCGCACCCACTTGTAGGCTGCTTTTATAGTTTAATCTTTTATCTGCAAAAGCCGAAAGCACCAAAAAACCTTGTTGTCCCAAACCAATATAATCACTAGCATTTACACCGCCACGAACTACCAAGTTATAATGAATTGGCTCTGAATATTTTACTTCTGAATTTTCAACAGGGTTATTAGATCTTTCGATTGAAGAACTTTCCGAAGTTTCAAATTGATATGTGACACCAACGTTAAATAAAAAGGCATTAGTACTACTATTTGGTGAATTTACATTTGCGTTGCTATAATGAAGTAACGAAATGCCTGTTTGCACACCGAGATTTTGAAAAATATTGGCTTTTGTATAATTAAGCATAATATATGTTGAGCTCAACAAGTGACTCCCATATGCGTTGTTTTTTGGATTGGTATCAAGGTCAAAAGGGTTAGTATTGTAAGCAATTCCTTGTCCAATCCTGAAAAATAAATTTCGTTTCAAAAAGTAGAAATTAACGTGACCGTAAAGGCCATAATTGTTGCCTAAAATATCATTATCAGAGTTTTGATTGATAAAACTAAAACCCCAATCTGGTAAATTATATTCCCTCTGCCAACGCTTATTGCCAAAAGTTTTGTGGTTATAGCCAATTATAAAACCGTCCGGATGATTTTTAATAAGGTGCGAAATATCTTTATTGTGGCGCAAAATACTTCCGTAAAAATAATTGACG
>JBBSOK010000117.1:0-8561 GCA_038259825.1 Flavobacteriales bacterium | reverse complement strand
GAAGAGGTAAAACGTATGTTTAAAAAAGATTTTAAGAAAATCACTTTAAACACGCACCCTTTTATCGCGGCCTTTTTAACTAAAGGTTTCCCAAGTGTACGGACCAAATGGTTCATGGAACACAAAAAATGGGTAAAAATACAACCGCGAGATGCCTACACCTATCTTGAATATCATTTTATAGATAAAGATGGTGAGATAATTAAATAAATATTGAAACCCCTTTTAAAGCAGATTTGTTTGCTTTTTGAGGGGTTTTTTGGTTATTGGAGATTTTTGAATTTTTGAATCAATTATTTAATGAATGAATTTTAGAGTTGAATTATATAAACTATATTAAAAAATTAAAATAAGATTATCTTTCTGAAAACTATATACTGATAAAATTATGAATTAATCGAATCATAAATTTAAGTTCTTTAACTCTACAAAGTCTTTAATTTTAGAAACAATATTTGGTGGTATAGATTGGTTATAGCTCCATTTAAAATTATCTGCCTCAAAATCTAAAATCAATAAATTATTATTGTAAGGTCGCGATGTTTGCAAATTTGAAATTATATAATCTTTAAATAATTTAGAATTCAAATCAATATTTTTGATTGAAGTTATTTTTCGGTTTTTATAGAATACCGCCTTACATTTTTCATTTTTAAAATATAGAAAAACTGAAGAAATTGTAATTACTTCACCACTTTCTGCTAAGTCTGCGACTATGATTTCTTCATAATTTTCCGATGCATTCACTTTTATCTCTTCAAAAAGATTTGCCAAAGATTCTTCAGAAATTAATGACTTCTCTACTATATCCCTAAATTCTTTAGTTTCATTAAAAAATTCAAAATTTATATTGTCAGTATCTACAAACCTTTCTTTATTAGCATTGTCACAAGAAACAAAATTTAGAAGAAATAAGTAAACAAATAGAAATCTCATATTTAATAATCTTTGGCATTCAATTTAAGAAAAAACTTTTATTTAAATAGCAAGGTTTCATCCCCAACCTTTCCCCCAACTTTACGTACTTTGTAATTCTATAAAAGCATCCCATTTCAAACGTATGAAAAAACCTAAAAAGCATTATTACCAAGAAGCAAAACCCGAAGTTGAAAAGGATGAAATCCGCGCAAAGAAAAATCTTGGACAGCACTTTTTAAAAGACGAGTCGGTTGCTAAGCGTATTGCTGATACGTTGCTTTTAAAAAATTACAAAAATGTTCTCGAAATCGGTCCAGGAATGGGTGTGCTTACCAAATATTTGGTTGAAAAAGATGTAAATCTGATTGCAATGGAAATTGACCGCGATTCCGTTCCATATTTAAACCTCAATTTTCAACAACAAAACTTAGAAGTAATTGAAGCCGACTTTTTAAAATTTGATTTAAGTACCATTTTTAAAGAAGAACAATTCGGGGTTACAGGTAATTTTCCGTATAATATTTCCACTCAAATTGTCTTTAGAACATTAGAAAATAGAGATAGAATTCCAGAGTTTACAGGAATGTTTCAAAGAGAAGTTGCAGAACGAATCTGTGAAAAAGAAGGCAGTAAAGCCTATGGAATACTTTCCGTTTTAACGCAGGCTTTTTATGATGCCGAATATCTTTTTACGGTTCCACCATCTGTATTTAGTCCGCCGCCAAAGGTAGATAGTGGCGTTCTAAGACTTACGCGAAAAGACGATTACAGTTTGGCTTGCGACGAAAAGATGCTTTTTAGTGTTGTAAAAACAGCATTTCAACAACGAAGAAAAACACTCAGAAATAGTTTAAAATCATTTAATCTTTCAGATAAAATAAAAGAAGATAGTATCTTTGACCTGCGCCCAGAAAGACTTAGCGTGGCACAATTCATAAACCTTACTTTAATACTTCAAGAAGATGCAATTTCAACTGACTGATGACTTTATTGAAATAGTTGAAACGCTTATTGATGAAAAAAACGGCGAAAAACTGCGTGAAATTCTCCAAGATTTCCACTTTGCCGATGTTGCCGAATTAATCCACGAACTTTCTATTGAAGAAGCAACCTTCCTAATAAAATTACTAGATAGCGAGGTTACCAGTGAAACATTGATGGAGCTTGATGAAGATGTTCGCGAGCGCATTTTAGACAATCTTTCTCCAAGTGAAATTGCAGACGAGCTGCAGGAAATGGACACTGATGATGCTGCAGATATTATTGCTGAGTTAGATGATGATATTCAAAAAGAAGTAATTGGGCACATAAATAGTGAAGATGAAGAGCACGCGGCAGATATTGTAGATTTACTTCGCTACGATGAAGATACCGCAGGCGGATTAATGGCAAAAGAATTGGTGCGCGTTAAAGAAACGTGGACAATTGCTGGTTGCGTTAGTGAAATGCGACGACAGGCAGAAAACGTTACGCGCGTACATTCCATTTACGTTACCAATAAAGAAGGAAAACTTACGGGCAGACTTTCGTTAAAAGATTTACTTACAGCGCCTGCCAACGGCCATATTAGTGATATTTTTATTCCAAAAGTGGATTATGTAAATGTGCATACCGAAGCGGAAGAAGTGGCGCGAATTATGCAAAAATATGATCTAGACGCAATCCCGGTTGTAGATGACGATGGCATTTTGGTGGGCCGTGTAACCATTGATGATATTGTAGATTTTATAAAAGACGAAGCCGAAAAAGATTACCAAATGGCGGCGGGAATTTCAGAAGACGTTGAAGCCGATGATAGTATTTGGCAACTAAGCCGCGCACGCTTGCCTTGGTTAATTTTAGCGTTGGTTGGCGGCTTTGTAAGTGTTTCGGTTTTGGGAACATTTTCGGGTGCGATGACCAAACACGCCGAGTTATTCTTTTTTGTGCCACTTATTGCTGCAATGGCTGGAAATGTTGGGGTACAATCTTCCGCAATTGTATTACAAGGTTTGGCAAATGATAGCTTAAGAGGTTCGCTTTTAAGACGTTTGTTAAAAGAAACTTTACTCAGTTTGTTTAATGGTTTTATACTTTCATTACTTTTAATAGGCGGCGGAATGCTTATAATGGGCCTCGGATTTAAATTTGGGCTTACCATAGCAATTTCATTGGTTTCTGTAATTATTTGCGCTGCATTAATCGGCACATTTGTACCCATATTTTTGGACAAAAGAGGCATTGATCCTGCAATGGCAACGGGACCATTTATTACAACAAGTAACGATATCTGCGGAATTTTAATCTATTTTACAATCGCCAAATTAATTTTGGGATTTTGAAAAGTGAAGTTTTCAGAAATAAATTTAATGTCCCGCAATCTGCAATAGATGCGCTAAACCATGTTAACAATGTGGCGTATTTGCAATGGTGTTTGGATACTGCCGAAGCGCATTGGATTTCAAAAACAAATGATCAAATTCGCGAGCAATTTGTTTGGGTAGTTCTTAATCATTTTATAAGTTATAAAGCACCTGCTTTTTTAGATGAAAAAATTGAAGTACAAACGTGGGTTTCAAGTGCTGAAGGCGTAAAATGCACAAGACATTATAAAATTGTTAGATTAAAAGACGAAAAAGTATTGATCGAAGCCGAAACACTTTGGTGTTTTTTGGATGCGAAAACTTTTAGACCAACAAAAATTACCGAAGAAATTAGTTCTCTTTTCTAGTCAAATTTCATTTTTTACATTACTTCCGAAGAAAATAATTTATGAAAACTATTAATCTCAATCAGAAATTTAAAACTTTCAGCCAACATTGGCATCCGCATCAAATTGGAGTAGTTGACGATATGCAGATTCTTTTGGCAAAATTAAAAGATGAATTTGTTTGGCATAAACACGAAGATGAAGACGAGCTTTTCTTTGTTCAAAAAGGAACGTTGGAAATGCACTTTAGGAATAAAATTGAAGTTATAAAAGAAGGGGAAATAATAATCATTCCAAAAGGAGTTGAACATTGCCCAAAAACCCAAAATGGCGAAGAAGTACACGTGTTATTATTTGAAAAACTTTCAACAAAACATACAGGTAATGTTGTAGATTCGAAGACGGTACATTCATACCCAAAAATCTAAGTAAATTATGAAAATACTTCACATAGATAAAAACCACCCTATTTTACTTTCAACTTTGAAAAATGCAGGTTTTGAAAATGTTGAAGATTATATTTCAAATAAAGAATTAATTGAGAAAAAAATCCAGGATTTTGAAGGTGTAGTAATCCGAAGTAGGTTTAATATTGATAAAATTTTTTTAGATAAAGCCTCAAATTTAAAATTTATTGCCCGCGTTGGCGCAGGTTTAGAAAGTATAGATGAAGAATATGCGGCTCAGAAAAATATTCAATTAATATCTGCTCCGGAAGGAAACCGCAATGCCGTTAGCGAACACGCTTTGGGAATGTTGCTATCACTTTTCAACAACCTCAACAAGGCCGATAAACAAGTAAAATCCGGAAAATGGAATCGTGAAGAAAACCGCGGTGTGGAGCTTGAAGGGAAAACCGTCGGCATAATTGGCTACGGAAATATGGGTAATGCTTTCGCCAAAAAACTGCAAGGTTTCGACGTTGAAGTACTTTGCTACGATATTAAAAAGAACGTTGGCAACAAATTAGCGAAGCAGGTTTCTTTGGAAGAATTTCAGAAAAAGGTTGATGTTGTGGGTCTTCACACGCCTTTTACAGAGTTTACAAACCAAATGGTAAACACCGAATTTATCAATCAGTTTTCGAAACCTTTTTGGCTTATAAATACCGCTCGCGGAAAAAGTGTAGTCACGAAAGACTTGGTTTCAGCTTTAAAATCGGGTAAAATACTTGGAGCAGGACTCGATGTGCTTGAATATGAAAAGCTTTCATTTGAATCTTTATTTGAAACTGAAATCCCTTCGGAATTAAAAGAACTCTTTCAATTTGAAAATGTAATTTTAAGTCCACATATTGCTGGTTGGACTATTGAAAGCAATATAAAACTGGCAGAAGTAATTGCCGATAAAATCATAAGAAACTTCAAAAAACTAACCTAAAAATTTCAATATGGAAAAGAGAGTAACAGGCATTGGCGGATTTTTCTTCAAAACAAAAGATCCCGATAAAATTAAAGCTTGGTATAAAGAACATTTAGGATTACCAACCGATAATTATGGATGGACATTTTGGTGGAAAGATGACGATGGCAATAAATGCTCTACACAATGGAGCCCTTTTGCAGCAGATACAGATTATTTTTCGCCAAGTGATAAACCTTTTATGATGAACTTTAGGGTTGAAAACCTAACCGAACTTTTAAAGGTTTTAAAAAGTGAAGGTGTAACAATTGTTGGAGAAATGCAAGAATTTGAATACGGAAAATTTGGTTGGATACTTGATCCTGAGGGAAATAAAATAGAACTTTGGGAGCCAATTGATGCTGCTTTTTTATGATATTATCTTACATTTGGGAAAACTTAACCAATCAAATTAATTAAAAATGGAAGAAAACACCAACGACGGATACGACAGCACAAAAAAACGTTTTGATGAAGAAAAAGTAAACTTTGAAGAAAGTGCTAAAAACACAGCCAACGAATTTAAAGAAGGCTGGAATCAAGCAACGCATAGCCCAGAAAATAAAAAATTAATGGCCGGATTGCTAGGCATTTTACTAGGTGGCTTTGGAATTCACAAATTCATATTGGGCTACACAAAGGAAGGTATTATTCAATTAATAATAACAGTTGTTACCTGCGGAATAGGCAGCATAATCGGTCTAATTGAAGGTATAATTTACTTAACTAAAACAGATGAAGAATTTTACCAAACGTATCAAGTAGGTAAGAAAGGCTGGTTTTAATTTTATTTATAAAAAAAGGGGTTTACAGTTTTTCTGAAACCCTTTTATTATAATTTGTATTTTGTAATCCACAAACATTAATTCGAATAAAATAGTTTCTATGAAATATCTAAAAATAACATTCACAAGCATATTTTTATTTTCAACTTTATTTTTTGTTAACTGTAAAGACGGCAAAAAAGATGCTGAAGTTGAAATAGAAAATACTTCAATAGCAGAAACATTTTGCTTTAAAAATGAATATAAATTTGAAGATAATCAAGAGATGATTGATGTTCTCGAATTAAAGTTAGAAATTAATGATGATAAAGTAACTGGAAATTATAATTGGTTGCCGGCATTAAAAGACCAGCGAAACGGAACATTGGAAGGCACAATTAAAGAAAATGTTATAAATGCAGTTTACAACTACCAACAAGAAGGTGCAAATGCTTCTGCGCCCATAACAATAACTCTTTTTGAAGATAAAGCTTCATTAAAAAGTGACGACCCAAATTTGGGCCTTGATACAGAGGTTGCCAAAATTGCCTGTAATCAAAATTAAAAAAATTGAAGCTTTCACTTCTTTTGTTTACGGCTTATTGCGCTTAATTTTGTTTTAGAACAGCAGAAATCTTAGCTACATTTTTAGTTTCAAAGAAATAGATTGTTTTTACCAGAAACTTGAGAAATTTACTTTTTTGGGTAATGATTTTTTCAGCAATAAAACCAATTGCAGTATCTCTGTTTTGAAGGCTTTGTGGTTTTGTTGGAGAATAATGGTATTCATTCGCAAAAAGCCACGCTCCATCTCGGGCAATGTTTATGCTGAAACTAACCAATTTATCTTCGCGCCCTTTTCCAAACCTATCCAATAATCCAAATAATGGAGAAACTGAAATTATCTTTCGTTCTACATCTGCAATCATTGAAGCTAAGATTTCGTTTATTTTATTGAAGTCGTTTTCAAATTCTGTGAGGTCGCCATCCTCTCCAACCGTTTCGGCAACGGCAATTCCTAAATCTAAATTTATGTGCGCATTTATGCCCAAAAGCAAATGCTGCATTATTAATAAGTTGCCATCTTTTGCAGCATTAAAAGCATTTTTCCAACTTATTGTAAATGGTTTGTTTGTTGTAGAGTTTTGGTAAGCTTCAATATATCGATTAGCGAAAAAGACATCCAACTTTTCCATACGTTGGTTGTTTTCGAAATCATTTGCCAAAATTCCTTCTTTTATTCGAAATGTTACTTTTCTGTATAAAATGGGAAAATATGCCATACAAGAATTTTGCGCACATTCGTAATTAATTATTTCATCCAATTGAAATAATACTTCGTCTATAGTTTTTGGCAACATTGCTCACAATATTAAATTTCAGCAAGTTACATTCTTTTCAACTAATTTTTGAAACAATTATTCAGTTGAATTTAAATCTTCGTTTTGGCTATCGGCATATTTCTTTTCCAGCTCTGCCTGAAATTCTTCCATTACAGGTTTTACGGTGCTTTCGGGCAAATCTGCAATACGGATATACATTAAACCATCCACAGCATTATTAAAAAGTGGGTCTACATTAAACGCTACAACTTTTGCATTTTGTTTAATGTATTTTTTAATAAGCACGGGTAAACGAAGGCTTCCAGGTTCTACCTCGTCAATTATTTTATCAAATTTGTTTAAATCTGCTTCACTTTCATCGAAGATAAAATCTTTATCAGCATCGTTCAATTTTACCTTATATTCTTTCTTCGGATTTATATATTGAGCAACATATGGGTCGTAATAATTAGATTTCATAAACTCGATCATCAAACTCTTTGAAAATTCTGAAAATTTATTACTTATACTTACGCCACCAATAAGATAACGGTGTTCGGGAAAGCGTAATGTTGTGTGCACAATACCTTTCCAAAGTAAAAATAATGGCATTGGTCTTAATTGATATTCCTTTATAATAAAAGCGCGACCCATTTCGATACTTTTACTCATCATATCATACAATTCTGGCTCAAATCTGAACAAATCCTGAAGGTAAAATCCGTTGATTCCATAGTTTGCAAAAATTTGCGAGCCGATACCCATTCTATAAGCTCCTGCCATTTTTTTTGCGTCATTATCCCACAAAAACATATGGTGATAATAGCTGTCAAACTTATCTAAATCTGTGCTTTGATTAGTACCTTCACCAACCTCACGAAATGTAATTTCCCGTAATCTGCCAATTTCTTGAAGGATAAAAGGTATAAATTCTGCCTTTGCCAAGAACACTTCATAATTTTTGCTTTCCAGCAAACGCTTATCACTCGACCTAAGTTCTTCAATTTCCTTTTCCATTGCTTCAACAGAAATCGCTCCGGTAATTTTTTTGGGTGGTTTCGGAAATTTCAATTTTTTAGGGATGCTTTCCAATAAATTCTTCTTTTCAAAAGCATTTGAAAGCATATATGTTTTCTTCCGAAGAAAATCTGTAAAACTCTCTAGTTTTTCGTGTTCATCTTGGTCTGCAACCGAAATTGCATTACCAATCCTCACTTTTATTAAACGCTCTTTTTGGGTAAGTAATTCTGATGGTAATTTCGCCGTGCGTAAAGTGTCGCTAAGCTTTGCCATTCTATAAAAAAGCTTGCTATTTTTTGCATGGAAATATATAGGAACGACGGGCACTTTAGCCTTTTTTACAATTTTCATCGCACTCTCTTCCCAAGCTTTGTCTACAACTAATTTTCCGTCTTTGTAAGTTGAAACTTCTCCAGCAGGAAATATCCCAAGTGGATGGCCATCCTG
>JBBSOK010000116.1:0-8615 GCA_038259825.1 Flavobacteriales bacterium | reverse complement strand
GGCGCAGCACATCTTCCCGGTATGATTGCCTCACTTTCTCCATTGCCAGTAATTGGTGTTCCTGTAAAAAGCAGTAATTCAATTGATGGTTGGGACAGTGTGCTTTCTATTTTACAGATGCCTGGAGGCGTTCCCGTTGCAACCGTAGCATTAAATGGCGCTAAAAATGCAGGTATTTTAGCCGCTCAAATTATTGGGACATCAGACAAATGTGTTCTAGATAAAATTTTGGCCTACAAAGAAGGTTTGAAGATGAAGGTAGAAGAAGGAGCAGTTTCAGTACGCCGTAATGGTTAGTAGTCATAGAAATTTAATGCAATTAAGAACATCAAAAAATAGTAAAAGATTAAATGAATAATCCCTTATTAAAACCATTCAACACAGCACCTTTTTCAGCGATAGAAAACTCTCACTTTCTACCAGCAATCCAGCAATTAATTGAAGAAACAAAGGCGGAAATTAACACAATAACTTCAAATTCTGAAAAAGCCACATTTGAAAATACAATTGAAGCCCTTGAAAATACAGGACAACAATTGGATAGAGTTACAAGCATTTTCTTCAATTTGAATAGCGCAGAAACAAATGACGAAATTCAAAAATTAGCACAACAAATTTCACCAATGTTGACGGAATTTAGTAATGATATGCTGCTAAATGAAGCTTTATTCGAAAAAATAAAAATTGTTTTTAATCAAAAAGATTCTTTATCACTTTCCGAAGAGCAAAAAATGTTACTTGAAAAAAAGTACAAAGGATTTTCAAGAAACGGCGCCAATCTATCCGAAGATAAAAAGAAAACACTCCGAAAAATTGATGCAGATTTGTCAAAATTAAGTCTCACTTTCGGCGAAAATATTTTGGCAGAAACCAATAAATTTGAACTTCATATTACGGATGAAAAAGATTTGGCAGGTTTACCAGAAGGAGTTATTGAAGCTGCCTCCCAAACTGCCGAAGAGAAAAATAAAAAAGGTTGGATTTTCACGTTAGATTATCCAAGTTACGTTCCTTTTATGACGTATTCGGACAATCGTGAACTTCGTAAAAAAATGGCTATTGCCTTTGGTGCAAAAGGGTTTAATAATAATGAATTAGACAATCAGCAAAACATCCTTCAAATTGCAAATCTTCGCCATCAACGTGCAAATTTATTGGGTTATGAAAGTCACGCGCATTTTGTATTGGAAGAAAGAATGGCAGAAACGCCAGCAAAAGTTACTTCATTTTTAAATGAACTGCTTAAAAAAGCAAAACCTGCTGCCAAAAAAGAATTTGATGAACTATCAGCTTTTGCAAATGAGCTGGACGGAATCAATCAACTTGAAAAATGGGACGGTGCCTATTATTCTGAAAAATTGAAACAAAAACTTTTCAATTTGGATGATGAAAAATTAAAGCCATATTTCGAACTTAAAAATGTGATTAGCGGTGTCTTTACCGTTGCCGAAAAATTATATGGCCTTCATTTTAAAGAAGTTGAAAATATTGATAAATATCACAAAGAAGTAAAAACATACGAAGTAAAAGATATTGATGGAGAACTAGTAGCATTTTTTTATGCAGATTTCCATCCTCGTCCCGGAAAAAGAAATGGTGCTTGGATGACCTCCTATAAGCCACAGCAAATAAAGGGTGGCAAAAATGATAGGCCACATATTTCAATTGTCTGTAATTTTACAAAACCTACTGCAAGCAAGCCTTCACTTTTAACCTTTAATGAAGTTACTACACTATTTCATGAATTTGGTCACGCACTCCACGGAATGCTTGCAAACACCTACTACCCTAGCCTATCTGGCACCAGTGTTTATTGGGATTTTGTTGAATTGCCAAGCCAAATTTTAGAAAATTGGTGCTACGAAAAAGAAACATTGGAACTTTTTGCAAAGCATTATAAAACAGGGGAAGTTATCCCAATGGAATATGTTGAAAAGATAAAGGACAGCGCCACATTTTTAGAAGGAATTGCCACTATGCGCCAAATTAGTTTTGGATTATTAGATATGGCTTGGCACGGTTCCAATCCTTCAAAAATAAAGAATGTAAAAGATTTTGAAATTTCAACATTCAAGGAAACACAATTGTATCCAGATGTTTCAGAAAATTGTATGAGCACTTCTTTTTCACATATATTTCAAGGTGGTTATTCGGCTGGTTATTACAGCTACAAATGGGCAGAAGTTCTTGACGCAGATGCTTTTGCACATTTTAAAAACGAAGGAATTTTTAACAAAAAAGTTGCTGGAAAATTTAAAGAATTTGTGTTATCACAAGGCGGAACTATTGATCCAATGGAGCTTTACATAAAATTTCGCGGTCAAAAACCAGATCCAGAAGCTTTGTTAAAACGCGCTGGATTATTGCAATAATCAATTTTATTAATTGAATAATTTTTAGAAATTTTAATCACTTTCATCACGTATAATATTTTTAAAAGAATAGCCATATTCACAAATGATCATAAACTTCTCTATTTTTGAAATAAACTTAATTACGCCTCTTTGGAAAAATTAAATCCGAATCTTTGGATAGATAAATATGCCGATTACCTTTATAACTATACAATTGTAAGGGTGAATGACCATGAAATTTCTCAGGATTTAATTAGTGAAACTTTTTTTGCAGCTTTAAAATCCGCTAAAAATTTTAAGGGAGAAGCAAGCGAACGCACTTGGTTAATCTCAATTTTAAAGCGAAAGATTATTGACCATTATCGTAAAAAAAATTCAAAAAAAGGAAAAGCAGAAGTTCATATAAATTACAAAACGGAAGATGAAGAAGGAGATTGGCTTGAGGAAAATGTATCTGATCCTTTTGATATAACGGCTGAAGATAAATTGGAAAATGAGGAGTTGGGTTTTGCAATACACCAGTGTCTTGAAAGTATAAATGAAAAACAGGCACAAATCTTCAAGTTAAAAACTATTGAAAATTATGACACCGAAGCTATTTGTAAGGAGTTTGAAATCACTCCGTCCAATCTTTGGGTAATCATTCACAGAGCACGTAAAAGTTTGGCAACGTGTCTTGAAAATAATTGGCTAAAATAATTATGAAGTTTTTTTTAAATTGTACAGAGGCAAATCACGTTTGCGATAAAAACCAATACCACGAAGCTGGTTTAGGAGATAACATAATGCTCAATATACATTTAATTTACTGCAGTGTTTGCAGAAAATATAGTATGCGCAACAACAGACTTACAAAGTTTTTGAAGCGTAGTTCAGTTAAAGTTATGCCGTTAAAAGATAAAATTATTTTGAAGAATGAGTTTCAGGAAAAGCTGAATAATTAATAAAAACTAACTTCTGATTTTATTATAAACTCAATTATATAGTATAAAAATATCCAAATAATCGCTGCAGCTTCAACCCAAAATGACGCATAATAATTGCCGTTTTTCTTATTACTTCCCCACAATAAAATTGCAACCATAATACAAAACATACAAAGCGAAAAATCCAAACTTAAATTGCGGAAAGAAATTATATATTGAAGGATAACAACAATTAATAAAAGTAATGTGCCTAAAATTTTACAGTTTCGAATTCCTAGAATTTGAGGTAACGTTTTTAGATTTTCTTCATCATATTTTAAATCTCTAATATCAAATGGGAACATTAAGACTACAACAATTAAAAACCGTTGCACAAATAATAGCCAAATATCCAATTCTACTTCTATTTGGTTAGAAATTACAGGAACAAGAACGGTTATTCCGGCCCAAACAAAAGCCACAACAAATATTTTAATACTAGAAAAAGTGCGAAGGTTTTTTTTACTTAAAAAAGGAACAGCATATAAAACAGTAAATATTCCAAAAAAACCAGTAACAGCAAGTGTTTCAAAAGATTGTTTAGAAGTAAAATAAATTAATAGCAAAAAGCAAGCTACCGAAAAAAGTTGGATAGCCTTTAAGGATGAAGCCAATCTTCTGTGATGTAAACCAGCAAACTCGGCATATTTTACAAAATTGTAGCTTGTTATAATTCCGAAGAAAACAAATGCAAGAGTATTTATTGAAATTAAAAATTTAAATTGATATAAAGTAAGCATAGTAAACGCCACACCCGCTAAAGCCACGTGAATACTACTGTTTATATAAAAATTAATTAAACTTCGAAAAACCTTCATTTCAATATCTAAAAGTTTTGTTAGTAAAGGTTAATAATAGTTGATAAATATATAATTTACAGTTCGAAAAAGAGTGCCAAATTCCTAGTTAAAATCGTATTTTTGCACCTCGATTACAAAAAAAAATTGCTACTAATTTAATTGTTCTTTAGATGAATACAGATTCCTTTGTACAAAGACACAACGGTCCTCGTGATCATGACATTTCTGAAATGCTTGAAATCATTGGCGTAGAAAGTATTGACCAACTTATTTATGAAACTGTGCCGGATGATATTTTGTTAAAACAGAAGCTCAACTTGGAAACTGCTATGAGCGAGCAGGAATATTTGGAGCACATTACCGAGCTATCTTCCAAGAATAAATTATTCAAAACGTATATTGGTTTAGGTTACAATCAGGCTATTATGCCGCCAGTAATCCAACGTAATATCTTAGAAAACCCAAGCTGGTACACGGCTTACACACCATATCAAGCTGAAATTGCACAAGGAAGATTGGAAGCATTGTTAAATTTCCAAACAATGGTAACAGATTTAACAGGAATGGAGCTAGCTAATGCTTCATTGTTAGATGAATCTACTGCTGCAGCTGAAGCCATGAACCTTTTATTTGCAGTACGGGACAAGGAAAAAAAACAAAGTAATGCAGTTAAATTTTTTGTTTCTGAAGAAGTTTTACCACAAACTATTTCAGTACTAAAAACACGCTCTGAGCCTTTGGAAATTGAATTGGTAATAGGAAATCACGAAGAATTTAATTTCGGAGACGATTTTTATGGTGCAATACTTCAATATCCTGGAAAAACGGGAAAAGTGTATGATTATGCAAAATTTGTTGACACAGCTAAAAAAGCCAATATTAAAGTTGCTGTAGCGGCAGATATTCTAAGTCTTGTAAAATTAGAATCTCCAGGTAATTTTGGGGTAGATGTTGTTGTTGGTACAACCCAACGTTTTGGTATCCCATTAGGTTATGGCGGTCCTCACGCGGCATTTTTTGCAACTAAAGAAGAATACAAACGTAACATTCCTGGTCGCATAATTGGCGTGACCAAGGATATGGACGGAAACAGAGCGCTTCGTATGGCTTTGCAGACTAGAGAACAACATATAAAACGCGACAAAGCAACTAGTAATATTTGTACAGCCCAAGTTTTATTAGCAGTTATGGCCAGTATGTATGCAGTATATCACGGACCGAAAGGGCTAGAATATATTGCAACGAAAGTCCACAACAGTGCCGTAACGCTTGCAGATGCTCTAGAAAATTTAGGTTTTTATCAAGCCAATGAAACATATTTTGACACAATCGCTATTAAAACTGACGCCACGAAAATAAAATTTCTTGCCGAAGCTAAAGATGTAAACTTTTACTATCCAGATGATGATACGGTATCAATTTCAATAAACGAAACAACAACAGTAAAAGATTTAAATAAAATTATTTCAATTTTTGCCGAAGCAGTTAAGAAAGAATTTTCAAAATTAACTGAATTGATTTCAGGAAATAAAATTCCAAAATCGGTAAATAGAAAAACAGAATTTTTAACTAACGAAGTTTTTAACACATACCATAGTGAGACCGACTTAATGCGTTATATTAAAAAACTTGAACGCAAGGATCTTTCATTAACACATTCAATGATAGCATTAGGTTCTTGTACTATGAAGCTCAATGCAGCTGCAGAAATGTTGCCATTAAGCGATCCATTTTGGGCAAATATGCACCCATTTGTTCCAATTGAGCAAGCAGAAGGATACCAATACGTTCTAAAAAAGCTAGAAAAACAACTTACTGAAATAACCGGTTTTGCTGGTACCTCGCTTCAACCAAACTCTGGCGCACAAGGAGAATATGCTGGATTAATGGTAATTCGTGCATATCACGAAAGTAGAAATGACGGTCATCGCAAAATTTGTCTTATACCATCTTCTGCACACGGAACCAACCCAGCAAGCGCTGTAATGGCAGGAATGCAGGTTATTGTTACTAAAGCAACGGAAGAAGGAAATATTGATATTGATGACTTAAGAGAAAAAGCTATTTTGCATAAGGATAATTTAGCCGCTTTAATGGTTACCTACCCTTCTACGCACGGTGTTTACGAATCGTCAATCCGCGAAGTTACTAGTATTATTCACGAAAACGGTGGACAGGTTTATATGGATGGCGCCAATATGAATGCACAAGTTGGACTTACTAATCCAGGTGCAATTGGTGCAGATGTTTGCCATTTAAATTTACACAAAACCTTCGCAATCCCTCACGGTGGCGGTGGTCCAGGTGTTGGGCCAATTTGCGTAGCAAAACAGTTAGTTCCCTTTTTACCATCTAATCCAATTATTAAAACGGGTGGTGAGAATGCAATAACAGCAGTATCTGCTGCACCTTATGGTAGCTCTTTAGTTTGTTTAATTAGCTATGCATATATCTGTATGTTAGGTGTAAATGGGCTTAAAAAAGCTACTCAATATGCTATTTTAAATGCAAACTACATTAAGGAGCGATTAAATGGTCAATATGACGTTTTATATGCAGGAGAAAAAGGAAGAGCGGCTCACGAAATGATTGTAGATTGCAGACCTTTTAAAGCAAATGGAATTGAAGTTACCGATATTGCGAAAAGACTAATGGATTATGGCTTTCACGCACCAACAGTTTCTTTCCCGGTAGCAGGAACAATTATGATTGAGCCAACCGAAAGTGAATCTAAGGCTGAATTAGATAGATTTTGCGATGCAATGCTTTCAATTAGAAAAGAGATTGATGTAGCGGACAAAGATGACCCTAACAACATGCTCAAAAATGCACCGCATACATTACAGATGCTAACTGTCGATAAATGGGAATTTCCGTATACAAGACAACAAGCAGCATTTCCATTAGATTATGTGTCAGATAACAAATTTTGGCCATCGGTTAGAAGAGTTGATGATGCATATGGTGATAGAAATCTAATTTGTACTTGTGAGCCAATTGAAGCTTATATGTAATCAAAAATAATAAGTTAATTGATATTTGGATATTTTATCTGATTCCATAATTATTACTAATTGCTATTTCAATAAATATTGTTTTTTAAGGAATGGGTAAAAAATGAATATAGCATATAAAGTATTAAATCTTTAGGAATTACATATCCCTCAATTAATTAATAGTATTATTCGCTAAGAAACTAGAGCATTTACGTACTTTTATCCAAAATTTTCAAAATATATGGGTGTATCAATCACAGGAATCGGAAGTTATATACCGAGTGAAGTTGCAAAAAATGAAAACTTTGAAAATCATCATTTCTATAATGATGATGGTAGCCGCTTTGGCCACGAAAATGAAGTAATTATTGAAAAATTTAAAGCAATTACAGGAATCGCGGAGCGAAGATATATTCCAGATAATTATTCAACATCAGATATTGCAGTTTTTGCAGCCCAAAAGGCAATTGAAAATGGTAATATCAATAAAGAAGAAATAGATTATTTAATAGTTGCTCATAATTACGGAGATGTAAAAGCTGGTAGCGTTCAAAGTGATACAGTGCCAAGCATTGGAACACGGGTTAAACATATTCTAAAAATAAAAAATCCTAATTGTGTTGCATATGATGTGCTTTTTGGTTGCCCCGGTTGGATTGAAGGTATGATACAAGCCAATGCCTTTATAAAAGCTGGTATTGCCAAAAGATGTTTAATTATTGGCGCCGAGGCTCTTTCACGTGTTGTAGATCAGCACGACCGAGATTCTATGATTTACAGCGACGGCGCGGGCGCAGCAATTATTGAGGAGGTTGAAGGTAATAGCGGTATCTTAGCGCATCATAGTGCTACATATGCTTATGAACAAGCACATTTCATCTACTTTGGTGAATCCTACAATCTAGAAAAAACAGATGCTCGTAAGTACATAAAAATGTACGGACGTAAAATTTACGAATTTGCATTAAACCATGTTCCAGATGCTATGAAACTTTGTTTGGAAAAAAGTGGTATTCATATTTCGGAAGTAAAGAAGATTTTAATCCATCAAGCAAATGAAAAGATGGACGAAGCCATAGTAAACCGATTTTATAAACTACATAATTTACCAACCCCAAAAGATATTATGCCAATGAGCATAGACAAATTGGGGAATAGCAGTGTTGCAACAGTTCCAACTCTTTACGACCTTGTGCTAAACAATAAATTAGAGCGACATGAAATTAACAAAGGAGACGTAATAATTTTTGCGAGTGTTGGAGCCGGAATGAATATAAATGCCATTGTTTATAGAGTTTAATTCATTCTGAATAAAAAAGAATTGAAGTAATGTACGAAGGAACTTTTCCAAATAAGAGATATAAAATAACGCTTGAATTTGTTAAAAAACATATTGATAAATCAAGTAATATTTTGGATCTCGGCATTGAAAATCCTTTTTCTGAAATTTTAAAAAAAGAAAACTACAACGTTACAAATACGAAAGGTGAAGATTTAGAT
>JBBSOK010000115.1:0-8813 GCA_038259825.1 Flavobacteriales bacterium | reverse complement strand
GATATAACTTATTGCTTAACAACTTTTTGAGTCATTGTACCAGCAGATGTATTTACAGTTAAAATGTAAACACCACTTGCTAATGAAGAAGTATTAATAGTACCATTTACTAATCTAAGACCAGTATTAGCGCCTAAAACATTTACTAAAGATGCACTGTTAACTGTTACGTTAGCAGGAACTTTTACGTTTAAAATATCAGTTGTTGGGTTTGGGTAAACAGAAACTTGTGATAATAAGTTTTCATTAGCTCCTAAAAGATTACAATCACCATTTATCTGATAAACATAATCACTTGTTCCAATTGCCCAAGTTTGTCCGCTTGCATCATTTTTAAAAGCACCCAATAAACCAGTATTTGCAACTGTCGATGATTCCCAACCAGCAGCATCACAAATAATTTGCATCCATACTTTAACACCAGTAGCACCACCTTCAATTAAATATGGAGTATCTAATTCATATGTAATTTGGTGAAAATCAAAACCAAAATTGCTACCAGTAATAATATTAGCACTTTCAGAACTTTCTATTGAAGCAAGTTCAGTTCCTGGAAAACCACCTGCATCTGTTAAGAAAACGAAAGTTGAAGAAGTAGCATTTCCAACTAAAGTTGGAATTACTTCAGTAATAGAAAAAGTTTCATTTGCAGGAACGTCAATATCAATTGCTAAAGATTGGTTTCCAGCTCCTCCGAACAAACCACCATTTTCGAGGTTATTTGTCAAAACTTCTTGAGAACAAGGATCTCTTTCTAAATCTGAATTAACAATGTTTGTTGGGTTTGAAGTTGCTAAATCTGAAAATGTTGATTGACCGAATGAAATTGCGCTAAAAGCAAAGCCAATAGCTAAGAAAGTAATTTTTTTCATAATTTTAAATATTTAAGTTTAATTTGTGCATCAAAACTAAATTTTTTAAAAATAACTAGCGATAAAAAAATTGTTAAAATCGCACAATTAACATATTTAAAATATTTGTAATAAAATTCACTCTAATTCCCTAAATATATTTCAGTTTAACTTAATTTTTATGAATAAAATAATTTTCGCTCTAATTACTTGTTTAATAATTTCTTGCGGTAAAAATCATACAGATAAAAATTTTGATTTTTCAACAAATTTCGAAAAATCTAACGGTTTCAAAACTTCAACTTACCAAGAAACCATATTATTTTATAATCATCTTGCAGAAAATTATACTTCAGTTAAAATATACGTAATGGGCGAAACCGATAGTGGTAAACCATTACATCTTATTACCTTTAATCCTAACCGAACATTTGATTCAGAATTTGACGGCGAGCGAAATAAAAATATATTACTTATAAATAATGGCATACATCCAGGAGAATCTGACGGAATAGATGCCAGCATGATGCTTATCCGTGATTACGCACAAGGAAAAATTAAGGCTCCAGAAAATACCATAATTGCGGTTATTCCAATATACAATATTGGCGGTTCACTAAATAGAAACAGCACTACCAGAACCAATCAAAATGGTCCGGAGGAATATGGTTTTCGAGGCAACGCCCGTAATTATGATCTAAACCGCGATTTTATAAAAGCTGACACAAAAAATGCACGGTCTTTTGCCAAGTTATTCCATACCGTAAAACCTGATCTATTTATAGATAATCACGTAAGCAATGGTGCAGATTATCAATACATCTTAACGCATTTATTTACACAAAAAGATAAATTGGGTGGCGATTTGGGCGATTATTTAGAAAACAGTTTTAGAAAGCAATTGGAAGATTCCCTTCACTCAAAAAAATGGGACATTACGCCTTATGTAAATGTTTTTAACGAAACACCTGAGGCCGGTTTTACTCAGTTTATGGATTCGCCGAGATATTCCACAGGTTACACTACCCTATTCAATACAATAGGAATGATGGTTGAAACTCATATGCTAAAACCATATAAACAGAGAGTTGAAGGTACTTATGAGCTCATGAAAAGTTTTATAAATATTGCCGATGCCGATGCAGAAAAAATTAAATCGTTACGGCAAAAGTCTTTTGAAAAATATGGAACGGGCGCCGAATATCCAATTCAATGGTCTGTAGATAGCAGTAAAACTTCAACGTTACAATTTTTAGGTTTTGAAGGTGAAATGATTTCAAGCAATATTACAGGAGCAGAAAGGTTGAAATACAATGAATCTAAACCGTTCATTAAAGATGTGACCTATTATAATACATTTAAACCTTCTGCTTCGATCAAAATTCCAGAGAAATATATAATTCCGCAAGGTTGGTGGAATGTTATTGAACTTATGAAATTAAATAACATTGAAATGAAAGCGCTTCAAAATGATACAATAATAACTGCTGAAGTTTATAAGATCTCAGATTTTGAAACGGCAAGAAGTCCGTATGAAGGTCATTATCCTCACTATAATACAACAGTAAGTTCGACTAATGAAGATGTGAAATTTTTGGCTGGCGATTTTATTGTAGAAACCGACCAACCAGGAATTCGTTATTTACTTGAAACTTTAGAGCCACAAGCAGTAGATTCATTTTTTAATTGGAATTTCTTTGATACTATTCTTCAGCAAAAAGAAGGTTTTTCACCCTACGTTTGGGAAGATAAAGCAGAAGAATTTTTAATTAATAATCCAGCAATTAAAGCCGAATTTGAAAAGAAGAAAGATGAAGATGCAAGTTTTAAATCTAATTGGTATTTGCAATTAGATTGGCTGCATAAAAAAAGTCCTAATTACGAATCATCACATTTGCGATATCCTGTCGTTAGGGTGAACGGTTAAGTATTCTTTTGGAAAAAGCAGCTTTATATTTTCGTAACTATCGGTAAGCGCTTTTTGAGATTTCTCGAAATTCTTCCATTTTACTTTTTTAATTCCTTCATGTGGTTCTGGGATTAATTCACCATCATAATCACTAAACATTTCAAACCAATAGGTAATTTTCAATTTAAATTTATCGTTCCGTTGAAAAACGTGATACGTTTTGGTCATAAATTTTCTTATTTCAAGATTTTTTACGCCGGTTTCTTCCATTACTTCACGGATTGCAGCTTCTTCATACGTTTCACCTTTTTCAACTTTACCTTTAGGCAGATCCCATTTTTTATTTCGTCGTATAAATAAAATTTCTTTTTTAGAGTTAAAGACCATTCCACCACCGGCTTCGACAACCTTTAATTTTTTTCGAAGGAATTGTTCTAATTTTTCAGGATTCTTATGGTAAAGGTTTATATACAGTAATTCTCCATTATTAATCTCATTAATTAGTTTTTTAAAACGCGCCAGTTTTAGGGGTATATTGGTATATTGTTTCCCGATATTTTTTTCTGTGGAAAGAATAATCGGAATATCTTTAACAAAAACTTTATACATTTGTACCATGATCCTACATAAAGAGACGGCGCAAAAAACCGCTGAATTATTACTGCAAATTAATGCAATAAAATTACAACCACAAAACCCATTTACTTGGGCATCTGGATGGAAAAGCCCGATTTACTGTGATAATCGGATTACGCTGTCCTTTCCACAAATAAGAAATTATATTCGTGAAAACATTGCCAAACAAATTGAAGAAATTTATGGCAAACCAGATATGATTGCAGGCGTAGCAACAGGTGCTATCGGTATTGGCGCATTAGTTGCAGATTATTTGAATGTACCTTTTTGTTACGTTAGGCCAGAAGCAAAACAGCACGGTAGGCAAAACCAAATTGAAGGTCTTGTAAGTGAAAACCAAACAGTTGTTGTGGTTGAAGACCTTATAAGCACTGGAAAAAGTAGTCTTTTGGCAGTTGAAGCTTTGCAAAAAGAAAACTTGAATGTAAAAGGGATGCTGGCCATATTTTCATACGGTTTTGAAACTGCTAAAACTAATTTTGAAAATGCAGCAATTTCATTAAACACTTTAAGTGATTACGATAGCCTATTGCTAAGTGCAGAAAAATCAAATTATATTTCTAAAGAGGAAGCTAAATTACTTGGCGAATGGCGGAAGAGCCCACAGACTTGGACAGGAAAAAATTAATTAGGATAGAAATTTACTTCAAACTTTACCAAAAAAAACAACAATGGAATTATCAAGTAAAAAAGTAGTAGTACAAAAGTCCGCAAGTGAAATGTGTGACTATCTAAGCAACGCTAAAAATTTTGAAAACCTGATGCCTGAAAATATTAGCAAGTTTGAATTAATTAGAGAAGATGCCTTTCTTTTTGCACTAAAAGGAATGCCAGAAATTGCTTTGGAAGTAAAGGAATTAAATCCTCCAAACCAAGTAATACTTGGAGCGATAAGCGATAAAATACCGTTCACACTAATTGCAAATATTTCTCAAATAGATGAAGACAATTCTGAAGTACAATTAGATTTTAAAGGTGAGTTTAATATGATGATGGCAATGATGATAAAAGCCCCGATTACTAAATTTTTAGAAACCCTGACGGATAATCTTCAAACTGCTTAAAGAATCATTTTTATCTCTTTTAAATTATAGGTTTTAATTTCATTTCCTTCAACTTCCAATAAAAGTTGTCCTCTATCAGTAACACCTTTTATGATACCATTAAAAGGGGAGCTATCTGGTTCTTGGAAGTTCCAAACCTTTCCTATCCTGAACAAAAGTGGTTCATACTGTAAACGAATTTCATTATAATTAGCTGTATCTTTTACAGCAAATACCGTGTTAATTTCTGTAACAATATCAGTCATTATTGAGTATATATCATATTCAATACCTGAAATCCGTCTTAATGAAGATGCGTTTGGAAGGTTGTCAAATTGCATTTCATTGCAATTAATGCCAATTCCTATAATAGATGAAGCTACCTTTTGCCCAATTAATCGATTTTCAATTAACACGCCACCAATTTTTTTATTGTATGACATTATGTCGTTAGGCCACTTTAACGATAATTGAGGAATATTCAATTTATTCAAAACAGTATAAACTGCAATACCAACTAACATAGAAACTTGAAATTGATTTGCTACATCTAAATCTTTAAGTTGCTTAAAAACACTAAAAGTAAGGCTTTTACCAACTTCAGACTGCCATATAGTTTCTCTTTGCCCACGCCCGTTTTGCTGGTTTTCACTTACAACTACTACACCATCTTCTACACCAATTGTCTTACTTAATTCCTTGAGATAGGAATTTGTAGAATTGGTGGCACTAAGTTTGATTATTTCCAAAATAAAAAAGGTATATTGTTATTCTCTGCTTAAAGTTACAACACGAGCAAAAAAGTAATTAACTTTGCGCAAATAAAAGATTTTAATGTCGAAAAAAGAAATAGAAACAGATCAACTTATCACTCAAATAATTAGAGGAATAGAAGAAGTTAAGGGCAAAGATATTGAGATTCTGGACCTTAGAGAAATTGAAAACACAGTTTGTGATTATTTTATTATTTGTAATGGTACTTCAAATACACAAGTAAACGCAATTGTGAATTCTATACAAAAATTAGTTAGCAAAGCTATTAAGGAAAAACCTTGGCACGTTGAAGGAAGCGACAATAGTGAATGGGTACTAATGGATTACGTTCACGTTGTTGTCCATGTTTTTCAGAAACATATTCGTGAATATTATGATTTAGAAAGCCTTTGGGGCGATGCAAAATCGGTTAAAATAGAAACATCAAATTAAAAATAAAGCCACATGGCAGAAGAAAATAAATCAAAGAAAAAAATAGAGCCTAAAAAGCCTAAATTTAGTGCATACTGGATTTATGGAGCTATCTTTTTGGTTTTTATAGGTATACAATTTTTTGGTAGTAGCTGGTCCCAACCTGCAAAAACTACTCAGGCGCAATTTGAAACATTTTTACAACAAGGCGATGTAGATAAAGTTGTTGTAATTAATAAAAAGATTGCAAAAGTATATCTAACCAAAGATGCACGTGCAAAGGAAATTCACGCCAGTAAACGTTCCGATAATTTTTTATCAGCAGGACCAAATGACCCTTCATATCAATTCGAATTTGGTGATCTTCAACTTTTTCAGGAAGATTTTCAAAAAATTAAATCTGAAAATGATTTAACAGCAACTTTAAATTTTGACACAGAATCTAATCCAATGGGTGAGATTTTGCTTTCAATCTTACCTTTCGTTTTATTAATTGGTATATGGATCTTTATTATGCGCCGTATGAGTGCTGGTGGTGGCGGTGGTCCTGGCGGTCAAATTTTTAATATTGGTAAATCAAAAGCTAAATTATTTGATGAAAAGACCGATGTAAAAACAAGTTTTAAGGATGTTGCAGGACTTGAAGGAGCTAAGGAAGAAGTTCAAGAAATTGTTGATTTCCTTAAAAATCCTTCTAAGTATACCGCTTTGGGAGGTAAAATCCCTAAAGGAGCATTATTAGTTGGACCTCCTGGAACTGGAAAAACATTATTGGCAAGAGCAGTTGCGGGTGAAGCACAAGTTCCCTTCTTCTCATTATCAGGATCAGATTTTGTTGAAATGTTTGTAGGTGTTGGTGCCTCAAGAGTTCGTGATTTATTTAAGCAAGCGAAGGAAAAATCGCCATCAATTATTTTTATTGATGAAATTGATGCCATTGGCCGTGCGAGAGGAAAAAATAATTATTCAGGCTCTAATGACGAGCGTGAAAATACGCTAAACCAACTGCTTACTGAAATGGACGGTTTTGGAACAAATAGCAATGTTATTGTTGTAGCAGCCACAAACCGTGCAGATGTTTTGGATAAAGCTTTAATGCGTGCAGGACGTTTTGACAGACAGATTTATGTAGACTTACCAGATGTCCGTGAACGTAAAGAGATATTTGAAGTACATCTTCGCCCTATAAAGAAAGAAGATAATTTAGATACTGAATTTCTTTCCAAGCAAACCCCAGGTTTCTCAGGTGCCGATATTGCAAATGTTTGTAATGAAGCAGCACTTATTGCTGCAAGACAAGACAAAAAAGCCGTTGGCAAACAAGATTTCCTAGATGCTGTAGATAGAATCGTGGGAGGGCTTGAAAAGAAAAACAAAATAGTAACGCCTGCGGAAAAGAAAGCTATTGCATTTCACGAAGCTGGTCATGCTACAGTTAGTTGGATGTTAGAACATGCGGCACCCTTAGTGAAAGTAACTATTGTTCCTAGAGGACAATCATTAGGCGCTGCTTGGTATTTACCAGAAGAGCGACTTATAGTTAGACCAGAACAAATGTTGGATGAAATGTGTGCTGCTTTAGGTGGCCGTGCCGCGGAGAAAGTTATTTTTAATCAAATTTCTACAGGAGCATTAAGTGATCTTGAAAAAGTAACCAAGCAAGCAAGGGCTATGGTAACTATTTACGGATTAAATGATAAAGTTGGAAATCTTACTTATTATGATAGTAGCGGACAGACTGAATATGGATTCACAAAACCATATAGCGAAAGTACAGCTACAATGATTGACCAAGAAATTTCTAAATTGATTGAAGAGCAATACGCAAGAGCGGTGGCATTATTGGAAGAGCATAAGGACAAACTAACAGAGCTTGCCAATGTTCTACTTGAAAAAGAAGTAATATTTAAAGATAATCTTCAAAAAATCTTTGGAGACAGACCATATGCACAACCTGAAGTAATAGAAAAAGAAGGTAAGCCAGAGGTTATCTTGACAGAACCGGATTTAAAAGATTAATTTTCAATTTATAAAACTTAGCAATAGATTTTATATATTTGATCGATACAAAACCTAACTCCCTCAATTAACTAGATATGAGTCTTTTTAAAAGACTTTTCGAAACTAAATCTAAATCAGTTGATCCAAAAGATCAGGCCGATATAAGTAGCTATTATCCCCACGAGAAATTGCCTGTGGACGAAAAGTTTACACATAATTTTAAAAATAATGGAGGTAAATTTATCTATTGTGATAATAAAGAGGATCTTTTAGATGCATTTGACAGTATAATGTTAGAAAATGATTGGTATGAACAACGATCTTTTTGTGTAAACGAAGATTTAACCCAGACATTCAGTGGGTTTAATTTAGAATTTGGCAAAGACCCAAATGCTACTTTCTTGCTCTGCAATTGTGAAAGTCTTATAGCAAACAACGGTTCTATACTTTTATGTTCAAATCAATTAAAAGAAAAGAAGTTGAATGAACTTCCTTTTAATATGATAATTGTAGCCCGAACCAGCAACATTGTTGAAAATATTAGCGAAGGACTTAGGAAAATAAAAAATCAAAGTCAAAATTTTATCCCTTCAAACATCACCACAATACAGGATTTTGAAACTGAAAAAGAAAAAGACTTTATGAGCTACGGCAGTAGCACAAAAAATCTATATTTGTTGCTTCTGGAAGATTTGTAATATGAGGGAAATTATCGTGCGGACTATTTCTGGTGTGCTTTACATCTTAATAGTTGTTTTTTCAATGTTTACCACGCACGAATGGTTTATGGGACTCTTTTTTGTTTTGGCCCTAATTACAATGAGTGAATATTTAAAACTTGTACACCTTACAAGTTATCTAGCCTATTTTTTATTAGCGTTTTTTCTATTCGTATTTAGTTATAAAGGCCTGGAGTTTACTGACTTCTTCACATACATAGCATTTTATGACAATGCTATTAACCTATTTCTTATTCTAACTATTTTTGTTAATCTCTTTATGTTTAAGGATATATTGTGGACGAGCAAAATACCAATGTTCGGTAAAAAAAAATACGTTATACTCATTTTATATATGATTGGCGGTTTTGTATTCTTAACTCTTATTCCTTTTGTAAATAAGGAATTTGTCCCTAAATTAGTGGTTGGTGTTTTTACTTTAGTTTGGGCCAACGATACATTTGCTTTT
>JBBSOK010000114.1:0-8850 GCA_038259825.1 Flavobacteriales bacterium | reverse complement strand
TACGGATTTGGATACCCTTCACGACGTAAAATTGTTTGAATTGCTTCCGCTACAACTGGCCAATTTTTATCTAAATCCTCTTTAAATTTCGCTTCATTTATAATCAACTTATTCAATCCCTTTAAAGTAGAACTTAGTGCAATTAATGTATGCCCGATTGGTACACCAATATTTCGTAAAACCGTGCTGTCCGTAAGATCACGTTGTAAACGACTAATTGGAAGTTTAGCTGAAAGATGCTCAAAAATGGCGTTTGCAATGCCAAGATTTCCTTCACTATTTTCAAAGTCTATTGGGTTTACTTTGTGTGGCATTGCGCTACTACCAATTTCACCTTTTTTAATTTTCTGTTTAAAATAGTCCATTGAAACATATGTCCAAATGTCTCTATCTAAATCGATAAGAATTGTATTGATGCGTTTTAGGCAATCAAAAAGCGCTGCCATATGATCGTAATGTTCAACTTGAGTGGTAGGGAAGGAGTGATGTAAGCCTAACTTTCCTTGAACAAAATTGCAGCCAAATTCCTTCCAATCAATATTTGGATATGCAACTTGATGCGCATTAAAATTACCGGTTGCACCACCAAATTTTGCAGCACTTTTTATGTTGTTTAAAAGTTCGAATTGCTCTTCAATCCGCACAACAAAAACTTCAATTTCTTTTCCCAATCTAGTTGGCGAAGCTGGCTGACCGTGAGTTCTGGCAAGCATTGCAACACTTTCCCATTCTTCAGAAAGTTCTTTTAATTTATTTTTTACTTCCAATAATTGAGGCACATAAACATCATTTACAGCATCTTTTAATGAAAGTGGAATTGCGGTATTATTAATGTCCTGAGATGTTAATCCAAAATGGATAAACTCTTTATATTTTTCAATACCGAATTCTTCAAATTTTTCTTTTATAAAATATTCGACAGCTTTAACGTCGTGATTTGTAACTTTCTCAGTTTCCTTGATTTTTACGGCATCTTGTACAGTAAATTCAGTATATAAATTTCGAAGTTTGCCGAATAAATCTTTATCAAAATCTTCTAATTGTGGTAAGGGCAATTCTATTAAAGCGATAAAATATTCAACTTCCACCATAATTCGATATCGAATTAAGGCTTCTTCAGAAAAATAGGGAATGAGCGCTGCTGTTTTTGAGGCGTATCGGCCATCAATTGGAGAAATTGCTTGAAGTGAATTCGTGTACATTGAAAGCTACTTTAAGCACGCAAATATAAGTTTTTTTGAATTGGCTTTTGAAAAATTAAAGACATCAATTTTAAAATTGAATTTTTCAAATAATAATTTACTCTTTTATCATTTCAACAACTTTTGGAACGCCTGTTGAAGCATTTTCAGCAATGATTTTAATTTTTTTTGACGGATTTATACTTGGATTTGGATCAACAAAATAAATTTTAGCATCGTGTTTTGCATATTGAACCAAACCAGCAGCAGGATAAACCTGCATTGAAGTTCCAACAATAATAATAGCATCAGCTTTTTCAACAACTTCAATTGCTAAATCCATCATTGGCACTGCTTCGCCAAACCAAACAATATGTGGTCTAAGTTGGTGATTATGTTCGCAGAAATCGCCTAGATTTAGATCTTTTTGCCAATCCATAATTAGGTTTTCATCGAACGTGCTTCTAACTTTTAACAACTCTCCGTGAAGATGAATAACGCTTGTGCTTCCAGCTCTTTCGTGTAAATCGTCAACGTTTTGGGTGATGATTGTAACTTCATTTTCATCTTCAAGTTTTGCCAAAGCAACATGTGCAGCATTTGGTTTTGCTTCTTTTAATTGTCTGCGACGCTGATTGTAAAATTCCAAAACCAATTTTGGATTTTCTGTAAACCCTTCGGGAGTTGCAACTTGCATAACATCGTGACCTTCCCAAAGCCCATCGTCATCGCGAAAAGTTTTAAGTCCGCTCTCTGCGCTAACGCCAGCTCCTGTTAATACGGCTATTTTCATTAATTGATTTTTGTAAAACGCAGTTTCGAAAAATTTAAATCCTCTTAAAATTCTCAATAATCAACATAGCAACTCTCAATGCTTCGGTTCCTTGTTCTAAAGATACTATCGGTGTAGTGTCGGTTTTTATACTGTTTGCGAAGGCTTCAAGTTCGTCTAAAATTGCGTTGTTGTTTTCTATTTTCGGGTTCTCAAAATAGATTTGTTTTTTTATTCCTTCAGCATTTGTTAAAATCATTGCAAAATCATCGGGCGTTTTTGGCGCGTCTTTCATTTTAACAACTTCTGCTTTTTTCTCCAAAAAATCTACTGAAATATAAGCGTCACGTTGAAAGAAACGCACTTTACGCATTTTTTTCATTGAAATTCTGCTTGCGGTTAGGTTTGCAACACAACCGTTTTCAAATTCAATTCGGGCATTTGCAATATCTGGTGTTTCACTAATAACTGAAACGCCGCTTGCACTAACGGCTTTTACAGGACTTTTAACAACGCTTAAAATAGCGTCGATGTCATGAATCATTAGGTCTAAAACCACGGAAACATCTGTACCGCGCGGATTAAATTCTGCCAACCTATGCGATTCAATAAACATTGGGTTGCTTATTTTATCCTTAACGGCAGTAAATGCGGGATTAAAACGTTCTACTTGCCCAACTTGCCCGCGCACTTTATGTTTTTTTGCTAAATCCCTAATTTGCTGCGCCTCTTCAACCGTTTGTGTAATTGGTTTTTCAATAAATAAGTGTTTTCCGGCTTCAATAACTTGTTTGGCGCAGTCAAAATGAAAGGAAGTTGGTGTTACAACATCAACCATATCGCAGGCATCAATTAAAGTTTCAATTGTGGGGAAACTTTTATAACCAAATTCTTTAGATATAGATTTTGCAGCTTTTGCATCAGAATCATAAAAACCTACAAGTTCATATTCCGTGGATTGTTGCAATAATTTTAAATGTATTTTTCCTAGGTGACCAGCACCTAAAACGCCCGCTTTTAGCATATATTAATCTTTTTTATAAAGGTAGTAGTTTTAGTTTAAAAACAAATTTTCCTCTTAATATTTACTTTCTACAAATAGTTGAATAAGGCAGTAGCTTATAAAGATTATTGTAATTTTAGATTTTGAAAGTCTCAATAATTTGTTCGGAGGGAATTTGCTCGATTAAAAAATTAAACTTTTTAAAATTTGATTACCATATTTGTTATCATAAAAACCAACACTACCGTCTACCAACTAAAGACTAACAACTAAATGAAAGACACTTTTACCCATCAAGGATTACGAAAAAAACTGGTTGAAACGCTGAAGAAAAAAGGTATTGAAGATGCTGCAGTATTAGAAGCAATTGGTAAAATCCCTAGGCATCTTTTTATGGATTCCGGGTTTATGAGCCACGCGTATGTTGATAAAGCTTTCCCAATTGCGGCAGATCAAACCATTAGTCAGCCATACACAGTTGCCCGCCAAACTGAATTACTGGAAATTAAAAGTGGCGATAAAGTTTTGGAAATTGGTACTGGTAGTGGTTATCAAACCGCAGTTTTATTGGAAATTGGCACTACCGTTTATTCAATCGAAAGACAGAACGAACTTTTTAAGAGAACAAAATTATTCTTGCCGAAACTTGGCTATAGGCCAAAAAAACTAGTATTTGGCGATGGTTATATTGGCTTGAAGGAATTTGCGCCTTATAAGGGAATTGTTGTTACTGCAGGTGCGCCGTTTGTACCGAATCCGCTTTTGGCACAATTGGAAGTTGGTGGAAAATTGGTAATTCCCGTTGGTGAAAAGGAACAAATTATGACTGTTTTTACACGCAAAAGTGAAAAGGAATTTGAAAAGAAGGAATTTGGCGCTTTTAAGTTTGTGCCGCTTTTGGAAAATAAAAATTAAATGAATTAAAAATAATAATTAGGTTTTTAACAATTATTACTTACAATCCCAATAAATCCAAAAACTTTAAGCCGAAAATAAAGGCCCCGTCACTTCCGCCATTATAATAACTTTTTACATAATCTAATCTCAGAAATCTAAATTTCCCAAACCCTAGATTATCTATTCCTATGGAAAATTCAGAATATGGTTTTCTATCTTCCGTGCTTAAAAAGTGTGCGCCTGCAATCAAATTAAAATTAAGTTGATTAATTCCCGGTATTTTTCCCAATAAAAATCCACGGAAATCGTGTTCAATATGTCCTTCAAAATAACTTTTATTTGTGCTTAAATCATAATAGGGCAAAAGGTTGAAAACGTTTGTATAATTGGGCGAAGTACCAACGCGTGTTTGATTTCCATTAAAATGTTGGTAATCTACAAAGGAAATTCCGTCGCCATTTATAAACGTTCCACCTTTCAAATTATATTGGGTTTGCCCCTTATTCCCCAAAGAAATTGTTTGATATATCCGCGCACTAATTTGCGAAAAGTCATAAGTTGAATTGCTTGTTCCAATACCATTTTCGAACGTTAAATCTAACTCGGGATATTTTTCATTTCCGATGTTAAATTTCATATCTGGATTACTATAATATTTTTGACCGAAAGCAATTTTAGCCTGTATTGCGGTTTTAAATACATTGTGCTCAGTAATAATAGGGTTTATAAAATCTGAAGCATTTAGGGGATTATTACTTGTGTAATCTACACTTTCATTTGGTATTGTTACATAATCTGTATTATTAAAAAGAGGTTGCCTATTTTCATAAGCTGTACTTGCTCGAATTTCTAGGCCGTTAAAAATTTCTTGAGCGTATGCAAGCCTCGCAAAATTTAATTCATACAGCTTCATATAATTTCGCTCAAAAAATAGAGATGAAACAGTGTTTATAATTGGACTTATTGGCTCTTCCGCGTTAAACTGTCTTATTTCGCTGCCACCACTTAGCGAAAAACGAAGTTTGTTTGTCCAATTAAAATTGCGTAAAAGACTGGCAGTAAAACGCAATCTGTCTTCAGCAATTCCATAATTTGCTTTTACATTAGCGCGAAATATATTTGTCTGATTTTCATCAAACCACTTATTATAAGAAAGTCCAGCCGACGCATTCCAACCTTGAACGGTATTAAAATTTACGTTTCGAAGTGGACTTTCATAACTGGCATTCCATTTTTTAAAACTGTTTTTATAAGTGTAACCAGTTAAAAGGCTAAATAATTCAACTTTGTTACTTTTTTGATCCAAAGAATCAAGGTACGGTTTCGATTTTCGAAGGGTTTGAATACTATCTTTTTTAATGTAATCCGTCAATTCTTCATCCGTCAACGGCACAGGGCGTATACCTTTCCAAAATAAACTATCTTTTTTATTGGCTTCCGGCTCAAAAGAAAGGACTTCATTTGAAAAGGATTTTTTATTGAATGTTGGCTTAAAATCATAATTGCTATAAACAGCTATAAATTTTCCATCGCCATTAAAACCCATAAAACCGAAGCCAAAATCAATAGTTTGCAGAATTTTTACCCAAAATTTATTTTCAGAATCGTATTTAAAATTCTGCTTAAAAATTAATTTAGAAATAAACGGAACTTGGATTGCCTCGCCAGTTGTGGAAAGATCCGTACCGTACAATTGCCAATCGTCTTCAACCACATAAATATAACCTGAAAAAACGCGATCTTTAGGACGTTTTGGCGTCACTTTTATTTTGTTTATGAGTTTATCGCCTTCATAAAATACGCCGTCTAATTTATAATTGTAATAATTTAAAGCGTTGTTTGCAATGGGCGAAACTATTTCTGCATTTAAGTCTATGGTATTTTCATAAAATGAAAAATTAGCACTTTGTGCACTATTAAAGCTAAAGCCGTTATCATTTCCACTTACTTTACTTGCAATAATTTTTTCGTTGAAGTTATCCGGTTTTTCAAATCTAATTTCCGAAATTGTTTCAGATAGATAGACGATTCCAGTTCTGGTAGAATCTAACTGTCCATCAAAATCGCCTACCTCTTGGCCCAGTATTTTTTCGGGTACATCTTTAACTTTCCACAGCCCACGACTATAATAATCTGCTGTATATGCACCAATTTTATCGAGGTTTTTTTTTCTCTGAGCAATTGTATTCCTGATGATTCTGTAGGCTGGATCTTCCTTTGTGACTATAACAACTTCTTTTAAGCTAACCGATTCCTCTTCTAAAGAAATATTTAAAATGTATGGAAATGAACTTATTTCAACCTTGTTTGAAAGCGTTTTATATCCTAAAAACTGAAATATAATTGTATAATTCCCTTTTTCTGAAATAGCAAGATTGAAATTACCGTCATCGTTAGTTGTTGTGCCTGAATAGCTATTTTCAAGATAGATATTTACGAACGGCAATGCCTCATTTTTTTGATCTGTAACCTTTCCAACTATTTGTGAATAGCCAAAATAGGGAAGAAGTAAAAGAAAGAAAAGTAAATTTTTGTTCATAAAAATCGAAGAAATAAATATGATTTTATTTTTGAACGAAAATAACGAAAGGAAATCTGCTGAATTCTTTTTTAAGAAAAAAATTTAATAAAAATCATAGGAGACGGTTTTATAACCTAATTCATTTCGTTGTAAGTCATTTTAATTATTAAATGACTTTTTAATCCGCGCTAAATTCTTCTTACTGTCACGATCCTTGATAACATTACGTTTATCATACTCTTTTTTACCTTTACACAAGGCAATATCCAATTTAGCAAGACCTTTATTATTTGTAAAAAGTGTAAGCGGAATAATAGTCAATCCAGAATTTTTGACCTCTTTTTCAAGTTTTTTAAGTTCGCTTCGGTTTAATAACAATTTTCGCTCGCTTTTTGGCGTGTGCATAAAAGCGGAAGCATGACTATATTCTTGAATAGTCATATTTATTGCAAATAGTTCATTATTGCTAAACTCACAAAAACTTTCGGCAATGCTCGCTTTACCTTCACGAATGGCTTTTATTTCAGTACCACGAAGCACGATTCCTGCAGTAAAAGTATCGAGGATTTCATATTCAAATTTCGCTTTGCGGTTTTTAATCTTTACGTTTTTCTGAAGTGCCATAGCTGCAAAAATAGTTGGAATAATGGACGATGCATAATTTATTCTATAAAATCATAGACAACAAACCTAGTTTACGGTAATAGTTTCAACTTTTTTATCCGATCCATTAATTGTAACCACAAATAAAGTTGAATTATCATTATCCGCCATATCCTGAAATTTTTCTTCTCCAATCAAACTGTTTACAAACTCCGGAATTGTATTGCTATGTCCAGCAATTACAATGTTTTCGCCTTTTGTTTCAGCTAAAAATGTTTTCAAATCAAAATCATTTGGATTATAAATTGTCATTTCTAAAGATTTTTGCTCTGCGAGTGGTTCAACCGTTTGTTGTGTTCTAACATATTTGGTAACATACAACTTATTGATTTTTGTATTTTCAAAATAAGCTACCCATTTTTTTGCTCGTTCAAAGCCTTTAGGACTAAGATTTGGATCTTCTTCTTTAGGATTATCACGCATTTTTTCTGCGTGTCTTATTAAAAAATAAGTAGTGATTTCGCTATTTTGAGTTGTATTTATTTCATCTTGAGAAACGTTTTTCTCATTTAAAGAATCTTCTTTATTTTCATCATTTTCAACATTATTTTTATTGCCACAGGCTGAAATTGAATGTATTATGATTAAGAATAATATGTATTTTTTCATAATTGAATAGTAAAGTGAAATTGATATTTGTAAAGTTACTATAATTAGTAAGGTAATATTCTAATATAAAAAATGCCTAAACTCGAAACTTGGATTTCTTGTTAGGCATATTTAGAATTATTGAAAACTCAAAATCTATTCAATCGAAACATCTTGATTTCTGAAAACCAGTTTATTATCAAAACTATCTAATAAAATAATGCTATCTGTTCTAATTTTTCCACCCAATATTTCTTTTGAAAGCTCATTTAAAACTTCTCTCTGAATTACTCTTTTTACAGGTCTTGCTCCAAATTGCGGATCGAAACCTTTTAAGGAAAGATAATTAATTGCTTCATCGGTAGCATCCATAATAATATTTTGTTTTTTCAACATTTTGGTAACACCTTTTAATTGAAGCTTCACAATTTTATGAATATCCTTTTTAGTTAAAGGTGTAAATAAAATGATATCGTCAATTCTATTCAAAAATTCTGGGCGTACGGTTTGTTTTAGTAAACCAAGCACTTCAACTTTGGCAGCTTCCATTGCAGTTTCAGGATCCTTTACGGCTTCAAAACGCTCTTGTATAATTTGACTGCCCATATTACTGGTCATAATTATAATAGTGTTTTTGAAATCTGCTACACGACCTTTATTATCGGTCAATCTTCCTTCATCCAAAACTTGTAGCAAAATGTTGAAAGTATCGGGATGCGCTTTTTCAATTTCGTCTAAAAGTACTACGGAATATGGTTTTCTTCGTACCGCTTCCGTTAATTGTCCGCCTTCTTCATAACCAACATATCCTGGAGGCGCGCCAACTAAACGACTTACGCTGTGGCGTTCTTGATATTCGCTCATATCAATCCGCGTCATTGCATTTTCGTCGTTAAAAAGATATTCTGCCAAAGCTTTTGCGAGTTCTGTTTTCCCAACGCCTGTTGTTCCTAAGAATAAAAAGCTACCAATTGGTTTTTTTTCATCCTGCAAACCTGCGCGACTCCGGCGAATGGCATCACTCACGGCAACAATTGCCTCTTCTTGGCCAACAACTCTTTTGTGAAGTTCATCTTCTAATTTTAACAACTTTTCACGGTCGCTTTGTAACATTTTGGTAACAGGAATGCCTGTCCATTTTGCTACAACTTCAGCGATATCTTCTTGTGTAACTTCTTCTTTAATCATTGAAGAACCACTTTCATTTTCAGCAAGATCTGTTTCC
>JBBSOK010000113.1:0-9318 GCA_038259825.1 Flavobacteriales bacterium | reverse complement strand
GATTTGCTGGGAGATCTGCGTTTATGTTCGGCAATTATGCCAGTGTGAGAGTTTTTTAAAGCGTTAGCAAGCGAATTAGTGTTTTTTGAATACAGCGGGAAACTTTCCAACAAGCTTACTGGAATTGTATTCTTTTTTGCTGAAACTTCTCTTTTTTTATTAGCAACTATTTTATCTAAAATTGTCATATAATAGCTTATAATTTGGATGATAATTGTTGTAAAGTAGTCAAGGATTTTAACGCTTTGCCTGAATTTAAAGAATCTTTGGCAAGTTTAAAACCTTCAGAAATATTACAATTTTTTACTGTTGAAATGGCCATTGCAGCATTTGCGCAGACCACATTATTCTGGGCTTCTGTTCCATTTCCGTTCAATATATTAGTGAATATTGTTGCGGAATCTTTAACCGTTTCACCACCATAAATGTCAGATTGATTTATCGATTTTATGTCGAAATCTTCGGCTTTTAAAATTCCTTCGGAAGTATTAGTAATATATTTTGTGTCGTTAGTCAACGAAATTTCATCATACCCATCCAAGCTATGCAAAATGGTAAAGTTTGTGTTATTATTTTGATACAAGTAGCCATACATTCTGGCAAGTTCTAAATTGAAAACCCCAACCAACTGATTTTTTGGGAATGCAGGATTTACCATTGGTCCTAACATATTAAAAAATGTTTTAACACCCAATTCCCTGCGGATTGGCCCAACATTTTTCATTGCTGGATGAAATAGGGGAGCGTGTAAAACGCAAATGCTAGCTTCATCTAAACACTTTTTTAGAAATGCTTCGTCACTACTAAATTTTATTCCCAAAGCTTCCATCACGTTGCTGCTTCCGCTCACTGAAGACACGCCGTAATTTCCATGTTTTGTAACCATAACGTCCGCTCCTGCTGTAACAAAGGATGCAAGCGTAGAAATATTGAACGTATTTTTACCATCGCCACCCGTTCCACAAAGGTCTATCGTGTTGTATTCTGAAACATCAATCTGTATGCATAGATCTAAAAGAGCATCCCGAAAGCCTTCCAATTCCTGCAAGGTTACGCTTCTCATCATATACACTGTCACAAATGCTGCAATTTGGCTTGCATTATATTTTCCTTCGGAGATATTCACTAAAACATCACGGGCCTCAGCTTTAGAAAGCTGTTCGTGATTTATTAATCTGTTTAAAATATATTTCATTTTTTTATTTAATGACGGGCTTTCGATACAATTTTTATTTCAACATTGTTAAATTAAAAATCACTCAAACACCTTAATTTTGTTAGTTTTATTTATATTTTTATTCTTCTTTTTTCAACTTTGTTGAAAAAATAATTATCCGAATTATCAAACAAATTAAAAAAGCTTGGGTGTCTGAGTGATTTTATAATTTGATTGAAAAGCAAATTATAAAATTGTATCGAAGACCCAATTTTTAATTATTTCCTTTCCCTTTGGTGTTAACACACTTTCTGGATGAAATTGAACGCCACGAACATCAAAAACTTTGTGTCTTAAGGACATTATTTGATTATTTTCATCTACAGATGTAATTTCTAAAGATTCAGGGAAGTCGTTTCTTGAAACTACCCAACTGTGATATCTGCCAATTTCTATTTCCTTTTCCATTCCATTGAAAAGTGCTTCATCATCAACCAGAACAGTTGCATTTGTAGCAATTCCGTGAAAAACTTTACTAAGGTTTTCAAGGCTTCCACCAAACACTTCGCCAATAGCTTGTTGCCCCAAGCACACGCCCAACATTGGTTTTGTGGGAGCATATTTTATTATTACCTCTTTTAATTTTCCAGCTTCATCTGGAATTCCCGGTCCTGGGGAAAGTAAAATTTTGTCGAATTTTTCAAGTTCTTCAATATCAAATTCATCATTTCTATAAACGGTTACTTCACAATCAAATTCTTCTAAATAATGTACCAAATTGTACACAAAACTGTCGTAATTATCTATTACTAATACTTTCATATTTATATATTTTCTGCAAGTTGAAGAGCTTTTGTTAGGGCACCCAACTTATTGTAAACTTCTTGTAACTCTTTTTCCGCATCGCTTTCTGAAACAACTCCAGCACCAGCTTGCCAATGTAAATTGTGGTTTTTGCTCACAAAACTTCTAATAATTATACAATGATTAAAATTGCCTTCAAAATCCATAAACCCTAAGGCTCCGCCATAAAATTCGCGGGAAGTGTTTTCATATTTTTCCAGTAATTGCATAGCTTTATGTTTTGGCGCACCGCTTAATGTACCTGCTGGAAATGTATAGGCAACCACCTGCATTGTTGATGTTTCTGGATTTTTTGTAGCAGTTACTTTACTCACCAAATGTATTACGTGTGAAAAAAATTGAACTTCTCGATAGGTTTCAACAGTTACGTTTTTTCCGTGTCGGCTCAAATCGTTTCTCGCCAAATCTACTAACATTACGTGCTCGCTATTTTCTTTTGGGTCCAATGCCAATTGCTTTGCAAGATTAGCATCTTCTTCATCATTTCCTGTTCTTTTAAATGTTCCTGCAATTGGGTGAATTTCAGCAATTTCATCTTTTACAATTAATTGAGCTTCCGGCGAGCTTCCGAATATTTTAAAATTACCGTAGTCAAAGTAAAATAAATATGGCGATGGATTTACACTGCGCAAAGCACGATACACGTTAAATTCATCTCCCGTAAATTTTTGGCTAAAGCGTTTGCTTGGTACAATTTGAAAAACATCACCTCGCTGACAGTGTTCTTTGCATTTTAAAACCAATTCTTTATAAGTCTTATCATCTAAATTTGAAGTTGGATCGCCATCAATTTTAAATGGATATTGAGCAAAGTCTTTGTTTCGTAAAAGTTGTTCAATTTGTGGAATATTACTTTCCGTTTCATAACAATGTGCAAAAATATACGCTTCATTATTGAAATGGTTTATTGCTATAATATTTTGATAAACAGCGTAATAAATATCTGGAATATTAAGTTTTGCTTTTTCTTTCGAAATTTCAATTTTTTCAAAATAGCGAACGGAATCATACGCCATATATCCAAATAGCCCGTTGTTTATAAATTTGAATTTATTATTTTTTTCAGCAGAAAAGCTTGAAGCAAATTCTTCTAAAATCTTCGGAAGATTTGAAGCTTCTGAAATAGCAGTTTCTTCTATTTTTCCATCAGGAAATTTTTGAAAAATTGTTTCTTTTTCTACTTTGATTGAAGCTATTGGATTAAAGCATATGTAACTAAAGCTATTATCGTTTGCATGATAATCGCTACTTTCCAATAACAGACTATTGGGAAATTTATCTCGAATCCGTAAATAAACGGATACAGGCGTTAGCGTATCTGCCAATAATTTTTTAGAATGTGTTATTAAATTGTATTTCATTTTATTCTTTTCATTTCTATTTATTTTCTTTCGGTGGCTGAGCGGAGTCGAAGCCAAAAAAAAAAGGCTTGTCGTGATAGACAAGCCTTTGTATAGTTTATACCAATAGTGCTTTAGCTCACGACGTAAGTTGTAAGTTGTACCACCACCAAGTATTTTGATTATTGTTTTTCATTATAGAGTTCAAATATATAAATGATATTTGGTTTTTCAAATAATAAAGGTTTAAAATTTTAAAGTAACATCAAGTTCGAAGTTATCTTCTATTGCCTTATCGCCTAAATTGTCAAAGAAACTACCCGAACCGTAACGAACGTCGTATTTTGTGCGGTCAATATTTAAATTGGTTGTTGCTGTATTATTACTAACAAGCATATTGAACTTTATAGGTTTTGTAATTTCTTTAATAGTTAAATTTCCATCAACATTATATCCTGTTTTCGTATCTGCGTTTTTTGTTACTTTCGTAATTACAAGTTTTGCCGTAGGATTGTTAGCTATTCCAAAGAAATCTTCACTTTTTAAATGTCCTTCCAACTTTCCTTTACTGTCGCCAGTTAGATCGGTAACATTTATGGATGTCATATCTACCACAAATTCACCACCCGTTAGCTGGTCGTTATCCATTTCTAAAAATCCACTTTTTAATTTGATAGTTCCGTTGTGAGAACCGACAACTTTTTTGCCTGTCCAATTAATGGTACTGCTTTTAATGTCTATTTTCTTTACTAAAATTGAATTTGTGAATGAAACTGCTCCAAAAGCAATTGCTAAGATAAATACTGATTTAATTGTTGTTTTCATGATTTGATTTTTAAATGGTGTGAAATAATTTTGATTTTGGTTTACGAACTTTTTTATAATTTTGAGTTTCATCGGTTGCATCACGATAGCCTAATGTCGCAATAACAGATGCATTGAGATCTTTGTCGGTTAATCCTAAAATTTCATTGTATTTAGCTGTATCAAAACCTTCCATTGGGCAAGCATCTATTTTAAAAGCTGCAGCAGCCGAAAGTAAATTACCTAAAACTATATAAGCTTGCTTAGCTGTCCAAACGGCCAAATCTTCAGCGCTTTTAGTAAGTAAGCTATTTTTTATTGTAGTGCTATAATCCGTCAAGTCTTCTTCAGACATATTTCTTGTGGTAGCAACATTTGTAATAAATTCATCAATATGTTGTTTTTTAAAATTTGTGTTATTTGCTAAAACAACCAAAACAGAAGCGTCTGTTATTTGAGACTGATTCCATGAAGCAGCTTTTAGCTTTTCGCGAATTGCGTTATCCTTTATTATTAATATTTCGTAAGGTTGCAAGCCGTATGAAGAAGCTGTAAGTTGCATTGCTTCTTTTAAATATTCTAAATCTGTATCTGAAATAGATTTAGAATTATCAAACTTTTTTGTGGCGTAACGCCATTGTAAATCTTCATTATAGTTACTCATTTTGTCTTAATTTATCTAGAAGGTTATTAAATGTTTCAATCTCGTTTTCGGTAAAATTTTGTAAAATCTGTGCGTTGTTTTGTTCTGTTATTGGGTCTAATTCAGAAAGCAAATCCAAGCCCGGTTGTGTTATAAAAAGTTCAATTTTTCTTCTGTTATCTGGGCAAACCTGTCTTTCGACCAAATCCTTCTTAATAAGTTTGTCTATCAAACGCGTTGTATTACTATTGCGGTCCACCATTCTTTCTTGAACAGTAGAAAGATTTGCAGGATTACCTTTCTGTCCCCGTAAGATCCGTAATACATTATATTGTTGAACCGATAAATCATACTCTTTAAAAGGTGTGCTTAAAAATTCTTCAATATTTCGGGCTGTATAGGAAAGGTTTATCACCGTCCTAGTGCCGTTGGACATTTTAGAATTTGTTTTTATAATCTCTTCAATCTTCATATATGTAGATACAATATTTGTATATACAAATGTATTCTTATTTTTGATTGAATTTTAGTTTTAACAAAACATTAATTTACTTAGTACGTTTCTTTACCGATTGGTAATTAGGTGTTAAAACTTTTTATAATTGAATAGCGTGGTCTATTTTTAAAAAATGAAAAATCTATTTTTGGTTTTAATAGTTTTTTTTACATTTTCGTGTAAAGATAATTCTGAAGGGAAGAAAGATTCAAAAGATTTTTCTACTGAAAATATAGATAAGAATTTTAAAGATATTTCAAAATTAAAAGTGCCAATCTACAATTTTTCGCAACTTGAACCTTTATTAAATAAGAATAACGATACAACAAACGTTATAAATTTTTGGGCAACGTGGTGTAAACCATGTATAGCCGAATTGCCAGCTTTTGAAAAATTGAATTCAGATTATACCAATAAAAAGTTGAAAGTAATTTTGGTTAGTTTAGATTTTCCCGAAAATATGGAAAAACAGGTTTTACCTTTTATTGAAAAGCAACATATAAAAAGCGAAGTAATCCTTTTGGATGATCCAGATGCAAATAATTGGATACCAAAAGTTTCGGAAGAGTGGAGTGGGGCAATACCCGCAACTCTGATCAACCATAACGGTAAACGGAAATTTTTTGAGCGTTCATTCACCTTTCAAGAACTTGAGGATGAGGTGAAAAAAGTGATTTAAATAAATGTTATCCAAAATCAAAAAAAAATAATTTCAAATAAGAAAAATACAATGAAAACAAGATCAAAACTTTTAATATTAGCAATCGCAGTTTTAGGAATAGTAACCTTTGGCAGTTGTAAAAATGAACAGAAAAAAACATCGGAAGAGGTTGCCGTAAATACTACAGAAACAGAAAATAGTGAAGAAACTCCAACAGCTGTAGGTTATAATATTGGAGATACTGCTACAGATTTTAAATTAAAAGATATTAGCGGCAAGATGGTTTCTCTTTCTGACTATAAAGAAGCCAAAGGTTTTATCGTCATTTTTACGTGTAACACCTGCCCATTTGCGGTAGCAAGCGAAGAGAGAATGGTTGCCTTAGATGCTGAATTTAAAAGTAAAGGTTACCCCGTAATAGCTATTAACCCAAACAATCCAAAAGTTCAGCCAGATGATACTTTTGAACTAATGCAAGCAAAAGCAAAAGAAGCTGGCTTTACATTCCCATATTTATATGATGATAGCCAAACAGTTTACGCCAAATATGGAGCAACAAAAACACCACACGTTTATCTTTTACAGAAAGAATCGGGCAAAAATGTAGTTAAATATATTGGAGCAATAGATGACAATGTAAAAAATGCATCTGCCGTAAAAGATAGATTTTTAGCAAATGCTGTAAATGAATTACTTGCTGGTAAAGAGGTTTCGGTTAAGGAAACCAAAGCAATCGGTTGTTCTGTAAAACAATAGATCCTTACATATTAAATTTTTAATTAAACCGATAACCCTTAAAATGTTTTCGGTTTTTTTATCTTTAAACTTTTAAATAAATTTTAAATAGACAATGGCAGACCTATCCCAAGAACTTTGGAAAAAACAATTACAAACAGATGAAAATGCTGTAATAATTGACGTACGTGCAGAAACCGAACTGGAAGAGGGCTACATACCCGATGCAAGAAATATAAATCTTTACGATGCAGGTAATTTTATGGAAGAAATTAATGCGTTGGATAAAAGTAAAAACTACTATGTTTATTGCCGTTCTGGTGCACGTAGTGCCCAAGCCTGCGCCATAATGAATAGTGTTGGAATTGAAAACGCTTATAATCTAAAAGGCGGATTTTTAGAATGGGATGGAGAAATAATAGGATAAAATTTAAATGAAAAATATAATAATTCTTTTTTTGATAGTTGGATCTTTAAGCAGCTGCACATCGCAAGTGGAAGGTGTTACTTTGATTACTGCACAAGAAGCAAAAGTAAATCTTGAAAAAGATAGCAACATTCAATTAATAGATGTCCGAACGGCTGAAGAATTTTCTACAGGTCACATAGCCAAGGCTGGTAATTACTGTCTTACTAATGATGAATTGAAGCAGAAAATGACAAACCTTGATAAAGATAAACCAGTGTACGTTTACTGTAAAAGTGGAGGTAGAAGTAGTAAAGCTTCAAGATTACTAGTTGAAAATGGTTTTAAACACGTTTACGATATTTCTGGAGGTATAACCGCCTGGGAAGGAGATGGACTTGAAATTTCTGATTAATTTCGTTTTAATTCTAAGTTTTTCCAAGACGTATTTTAAGTAATAGTTCATTTAAATAGACATCACTTTCAAAATTAAAGAACTGTTAAGTTGTCTTTTCATTAATAGGTTTGAGACTATCTTTCCATTTAACTTAAAATACAAAGAAAGATGGAACAAGCAAAATTTGACGAAATGCAAAAAATGCTTAATAAGCTGGAAGATATAAAGAACAGCCAAAAAAGCGTAATTGATAAAATAAATCACGTAATAACAGATTTATATTCCAATCCAGATAAAGATTTGGAAGCAGGAATGGAAAAAGCACATCAACGTGTGAGCGAAACAGAAGAAGCAATTGAAGAATTAATCGAAAATTTTGAAATTCGATTTAACAAAATGCAGCAATCTTAAAAACCAATATTTATTTTCTATATAAAAAGTAGTGGTCAACAGCTTCAATATAAAGTTGCTTGGCCTCCTCGCTATTTATTTTATGCGTTTGGAAAAGCGCATTTGTTTTAAAAGCATTAATTACAGGGTTACTACTGCTTGGTTGATCCAAGTCATTAGTAGCCCTTTTATAATATGCATAAAGTCTTAAAAGAAAATCAGCAGGAAAAGGTTCTGTATGCGCATTTATGCTATCAACAGAATTCCGAAATGCGATATCTAAATCTTTAGAAGTCATTATTTTGAAGCAATAACAGTTATTCCTCCTTTTACAACATCATTCAATTTTACATCTATTTTTGTTCCAATTGGTAAAAATACATCTACTCTAGAACCAAACTTGATAAAGCCACTATCTGTTGCCTGCTCCACATCATCACCTTCAACAGCATAGTTTATAATTCTTTTAGCTAAGGCACCAGCAATTTGCCTATGTAATACATCTCCAAATTCTTGAGATTTTACTACAACTGTTGTGCGCTCATTTTCTTCAGAAGATTTTGGATGCCAAGCTACTAAAAATTTGCCTGGATGATATTTGCTTAAAATAACTTTTCCTGCAACTGGGTATCTTGTTACGTGAACATTTATTGGTGACATAAATAGGGAAACTTGTAAACGTTTTTCATTGAAATATTCTTTTTCGAAAACTTCTTCAATTACGACAACCTTTCCATCCACGGGAGAAAGAACGTGGTCTTCATTGGTCATAAATTTCCGGATAGGATTTCTGAAGAATTGCAAAATCAATAAAAGTAGAACAGCTATAGAAATTAATACACCACCTTTTAAAACAGAGTTATCAACGTAAAAATTTGCTGTAATGCTAAGCACGATAGCAATAATTAATGCGATAGAAATTATTTTGTAACCTTCTTTATGAAACATAATCTATAATTTGTAAAAATGCGAATAAAAACGGACTTGCATAAATAATGCTGTCCAACCTATCATACATACCACCGTGTCCAGGCATAATCATACCACTATCTTTAACGCCGGCTTGTCTTTTAAATTTGGATTGAACTAAATCTCCAATTGTTCCAAAAATTGAAGCTATTATGGCCAAACCAATCCAAATTTGCCAAGTGTATAAATGAATAAAATAGAAGATAACCCAGCTAACTAACATTGCTCCAACTAAGCCTCCAAGAAAGCCTTCAATCGTCTTTTTAGGTGAAATCCGTTCAAGTAGTTTATGTTTTCCAATACTTTTTCCTACAATAAAAGCAAATGTATCGTTGGCCCAAACTAAAGTAAAAACACCAACCACTAATTTAGGGACAAATTCCTTATTTACAAAAGGAATAAGAGTTAAGAATACAAAACCGCCAATCATATATAAAATGAGTATAACGTATTTTTT
>JBBSOK010000112.1:0-9325 GCA_038259825.1 Flavobacteriales bacterium | reverse complement strand
TTTTTGAAGTAATGTAAAATTCATAAAAACAAAAAAGCCTCAGTTTTCACTGAAGCTTTCTTTATGTACAGGCGGAGAGACTCGAACTCTCACACCGCAAGGCACTAGATCCTAAGTCTAGCGTGTCTACCAATTCCACCACGCCTGCATTATAATCTTTCACAATACTTAGGACATATTGTAAAAGGAGTGCAAATATAAACAAGATTTTATTACTATAAATAATTATTTTTAGAAAATTTATAATTCATCAAAAGTCAGTAAAAATAGTCAAGCAATACGCCTATTTTGCAAGCCAATTATAAAGTGTTTTTGTAACTTAGCACAACATCAAAATTCCCTTTATGAAAAGTGCAAAACAATACATAGAAAAAAATAAAAATCGATTTATAGATGAACTTATAGAACTACTTAAAATACCATCCATTAGCGCTGATTCAGCTTATAAGAATGATGTAATTAAGACAGCTGAAGTTGTAAAAAAACAATTAGAAAAAGCTGGATGCAGCAAAGTTGAAATCTGCGAAACACCTGGTTATCCAATAGTTTATGGCGAAAAAATCGTGGACAACAAACTACCCACAATTTTGGTATACGGTCATTACGATGTGCAACCGCCAGATCCAATAGATTTATGGGACAGTCCTCCGTTTGAACCAGTCATAAAAGAAACAAAATTACATCCTGAAGGAGCCATATTTGCGCGCGGCAGCTGTGATGACAAAGGACAAATGTACATGCACGTAAAAGCACTCGAGTACATGACAGAAACCGACCAATTACCGTGCAATGTAAAATTTATGATTGAAGGTGAAGAGGAAGTTGGCAGTAGTAGCTTGGAATGGTTTGTCACTAAAAACCGCGAAAAATTAGCCAACGATGTAATTTTAATAAGCGATACAGGAATGATTGCTAAAGACGTACCATCAATAACAACAGGATTACGCGGATTGAGTTATGTTGAGGTTGAAGTTAAGGGACCAAATCGGGATTTACATAGTGGTTTATACGGAGGTGCAGTAGCAAATCCAATAAATGTACTCACAAAGATGATTGCTTCATTACACGACGAAAATAATCATATAACAATTCCTGGTTTTTATGATGATGTAGAAAATCTTTCAAAAAAAGAGCGCGAAAAAATGGCAGAGGCGCCATTTAGCTTAGAAGAATATGAAAAGTCTCTTGAAATTACTGCTGTATTTGGCGAAAAAGGATATTCAACAAACGAGCGAAATTCCATACGTCCTACATTAGACGTTAATGGAATTTGGGGCGGTTATACTGGTGAAGGTGCTAAAACAGTTATTGCAAGTAAGGCTTTTGCAAAAATAAGTATGCGCTTGGTACCAAATCAAGATTGGAAAAAAATTACAGAACTATTCAAAAAACATTTTGAAGATATTGCGCCAGAAGGTGTTACCGTAACCGTAAAACCACATCACGGCGGCCATGCATATGTTACTCCTATTGATAGCTTAGGTTATAAAGCGGCAGAAAAAGCATACGAAGAAACCTTTGGCAAAACACCAATACCACAACGTAGTGGTGGGAGTATTCCAATTGTTTCCTTATTTGAAAAAGAACTAAATAGTAAAAGTATTTTAATGGGGTTTGGATTGGATAGCGATGCAATACATTCTCCTAATGAGCATTTTGGAATTTGGAATTACTTGAAAGGTATTGAAACTATTCCTCAATTTTATAGATATTTTACAGAAATGAGTAAATAATATAAAAGACCTGCTAGATTTATAATTCTATCAGGTCTTTTATATTTTCTTTACATATTCAGTAATAATAACAATTTGCTGACCATCAACTTTTCCTTCAATATAGGTTTCATTTTCGTGATCTAAGGTAATTCGGCGTACTGCTGTTCCTTGTTTCGCAATCATACTGCTACCTTTTACTTTTAAATCTTTTATTAAAACAACACTATCGCCAGCTTCCAAAATTACACCGTTAGCATCACGATGAATAAGCGCATTACTTTTATCTTCAGCATCTCCTTCAGCTGCGGCCCATTCCAATTGCTGTTCATCCATATACTTCATATCCAACAAACCCTGTGGCCAACCTTCCATTTTTAATCGGTGTAACATTCGCCAAGACATAATTTGTACGGGCGGCGCAACATTCCACATACTTTCATTTAAGCAGCGCCAATGGTTTGCGTCCCTATTATCTTCTTCATCAATTTGGGAAAGACAAGTTTTACACACCAACATTGCAGTATCTGCACCCTCAATATATTCTGGGGTTTTTGGCACCTCATAAACCGAAAGATTTTCTGGCTCGTTGTTTCCACAAAATTCGCACATATCATTTGCGCGTTTTTTAACTTCTCGTTCTAAACTCATAGGAACAAAGATATTCTTTTGAAATGAATTTGCTACTTCGGCTCCGCTCAGCAAAAAAGATGGTACAATGTTTCAAAATTCTCTGAATTAAAAATTTTTATCTCTACACTTGTAGAATTAGATATTTTGTTCTATGTTTGTAGAGTAAACAAAATACAATTATGCAATTATCTAATTCCGAAGAACAATTAATGCAGTATTTATGGCAGCAAAAACGCGCCTTAATGAAAGATTTAATTGAAGCTTATCCAGAGCCTAAGCCAGCAACCACAACTGTTGCAACTCTTTTAAAAAGAATGCAGGATAAAAACTTTGTAGATTATATCCAACTTGGAAGGAGCCGAGAATATTTTCCCCTTGTTAAAAAGAAAGATTATTTTTCGAAACATGTAAATGGGTTGATTAAGAATTTCTTTAACAATAGCGCATCGCAATTTGCTTCGTTTTTTACCGAAGAAACCAATCTTTCGAAAACCGAATTGGAAGAATTGAAAGCTTTAATAGATTCAGAAATTAAAAAGAAGTAATTATGGAAATCTATATTTTAAAATCAGCCGCTTGTCTTTTTTTATTTTTCGTTTTCTATAAAACAATTTTAGAAAATACGAGCTATCATTCGCTAAAACGCTATTATTTGTTGGCCACAACGCTTGCTTCATTTTTAATTCCGCTCATAACACTTACAAGTTATGTTGAAATTGAACCTTTAAATGCAACAATTAGTAATACCAACGCAATTTTAAATACTTCAGAAGTGGAAACATCAGTCAACTACTTACCCATTATTTTATGGACCATTTATTTACTTGGCGTCACTTTCTTCAGCTTTCATTTTATTAGAAATATTACTAAAATTATTCAAAAAATAAAAAGTAATCCAATTCTTAAAAGTAAAAATATCTTTCAAGTATTATTGTCGGAAACCATAATTCCGCATACGTTTTTTTCTTATATATTTTTAAACAAAGAAAAGTTTGAAAATAATGAAATACCAACAACAGTAATACTTCACGAAGAAGCACACGCCTTTCAAAAACATAGTTTAGACATTCTTTTAATTGAAATAGTACGCATTGCATTTTGGTTTAATCCATTATTCTGGTTTATAAAACACAGCATAAAACTGAACCACGAATTTTTGGCAGACCGAGCTGTCTTAAATCAGGGAGCTGAATTGTGCGAATACCAAAAAATATTACTTGCATTCTCATCAAATGCTGATACGCCAGCTTTGGCAAATTCAATTAATTATTCATCAATCAAAAAACGATTTACACTTATGAAAACTCACACATCAAGAAAAACAATTTTATTGCGGAGCTTACTGTTATTGCCCCTTTTGGCGATTTTAGTCTATGGTTTTAGTACAAAAACTACTGAAACGCGTACAATATCCGATATTACAGATTTGAAATATGATAGAAGCTCTTTGAGAAAAATAAAACTACAGGTAAATAAAAATGAAATACTGTTGAATAATAAACAAGTTTTCATTTGGAATTTTGCTACTGAAATGGATAAATATACTAAAAATTGGCTACAAGAAGATTTCAAACTTTATGGCCTTGAAATAACTGTTAATAATACTAAGAATGAGTTTCGTGAAAAAATAAATAATGAATATAGAAAAACATACTTAGCAAAACAATCAAGCAGCGAAATACCGATTCTTGTATATCCAACAAATGAAGAAAAATTAATGCCTTCAACAAGTAGTTTAGATCATATTTCTAAATTTGAAAAGCAAGGAGGCCTATTTTATTTTGAGGGTAAAGAAATATCAACGGAACAAGCGAAACAATTAATTATAGACAATCCTAGTTTTAGCATTTTTACGAAAAATACAGATGTATTAAAACCTATTACAACAATTTCTAAAGAACCTATAAATTTTGATATAAAACAAACCGAAGCTACAAAAGCTGAATTGGCAGAATACAACAAATTGGCAACAAAATACAATGCTGTAAATATTCAAAATAGAATTATTAAACGTAAAGATTTAGAGCGACTTGAAGCAATTTACAAGAAAATGTCTGCGAAGCAAAAAGCAGAATCGCAACCATTTCCTGAATGTGTTCCTCCACCACCTCCACCACCACCACCGCCACCACCTGCTCCACCAAAAAATTTGAGTGATACACAAAAACCTGAACCTATTCCAAATGCTACATTTTATTATAATGGGCAGATAATTACTCAAGAAAAAGCAGAATCACTTCTCAAAAAAAATAGCAATCTCGGAATGATAGTGACAAAATCTAAAGATGGTTTAGGGATTGTTACAATAGCACAAAATTCAGAAGTGATGAACAACAAACTTTCACCTCCCCAAGCACCACCAAAACCGATTGCTAATAAAATTGAATACTTAAAAGAATTAAGCAAAAGAGGTGCTACATTTTATATTGGACCTCATACATATTCGTTAGAAGAAGCAATTAAAATGGTCGAAAAAAACGACTCGGCAACAATTGATGTTAGCAAATATCCCGATGTACATATTGGCGGATGTTAGAAATTAATTAGCAAAAAAACTATTTAAAGAGAATTTTTAAAACCTGTCAGAATTTGAAACCTGTCAGGTTTTTTCTTTAACCATTTAAAATTTTAAACTGTAACATTCTCATAGTTTTGGCGTTATATAGATTCATCAATCATCCTAACCATTATGTTACAACGCTTTTTTATCTTTTGTTCCGGCGCAAATACGGATATTTTGGAAGACTGCTCGCCTGGCGAACGCACCAAATATGCTGGTATTGGCGCAACTGTTTTCTTTACAGCCGTTATGGCAACTATCGCAGCAGCCTATGCGCTTTATACCGTATTTGACAATTATTTTTCTGCTATTTTCTTCGGAATTATTTGGGGATTGCTAATATTCAATTTAGACAGATTTATCGTTTCTACCATTAAAAAACGTGATAGTTTTTTTGATGAATTTTTACAAGCTTCACCAAGAATTGCGTTAGCCGTAATTATTGCTATTGTCATTTCGAAGCCCTTGGAAATGAAAATTTTTGAAAAAGAAATAAACCAAGTCCTGCTTACCGAAAAGAATGAAATGACACTTGCCAACAAAGACCAATTGGCGCTTCAATTTACACCAGCGGCTAAAGCTTTGGAAGCCGAAATTGAAAGTCTCAAAAAAGAAATTACCGATAAAGAGGAAAATGTAAATGCTCTTTACAGTACATATATTACAGAAGCTGAAGGAACTACAGGCACAAATAAATTAGGAAAAGGGCCTGTTTATAAGGAAAAACGTGATAAACACGATGCAGAACTTTTAGCTTTAGGTGAACTGAAAAAAATCAATTCAGAAAAAATTAGCGCTGCGGAAGTACAAATAGCGAAAATAGCTGCAGATTATCAAATAAAAGTTGCTAGCACACAACCTGTTATCGACGGTTTCGATGGCCTTATGGCGCGTGTAAATGCTTTGGATAAATTACCTTGGCTGCCATCTTTTTTCATTTTTCTATTATTTTTAGCAATTGAAACTTCACCTATTCTCGCCAAATTGTTATCGCCAAAAGGCGCATACGATTTGAAATTAGAAGAACAAGAAAGCGCTTTAAAATCTTGGGTTACACAACAAAAAATGCAACGTGATATTCTAGTAACCACGGACAGAGAAGTTAATAATAGAGTTTATGCGGACATTGCCGAAGAGCAGGAATTGTATGATTATAAACGTAAAAAAGCACGCGAATTAATGCAGCTTCAAGCAGATGCTTTTTATAAGAAGCAAAAAAGTGTTTTGTAGTGTAATTAAAATTGAAAATTAGTGTATTCAGCTTAAAAAATAGCAATGTTTAACAGCATTGCTATTTTACATTTAGTTAGCCTCTGAATAAAAAGAAATCTTCCTTCATTGGTTCAATCTTTTCGTCTTTGTTGTTTATAATGTATTCTAAAGATTTTTCAGTAAATAGCTTTCCTTTTTCAGTAAGAAAAACAATATTATTCTCTATTTCGACTAAGTTATTTTTTTCAGCTAAAGTAAGAACAGTACGCGCTTGTATTTCCTGCCAATTTATATGCTCTTGTAAATGTTTTACGTGTCTTTCACTTTCTTCTTCGTGCCTATTTAAATGAAGTAAAAAAGTAATTAATGAAACTTCTATCTTCTGCTGTTTTTGGCGATAAAGTACTGAAATCAATCCTTTTTTTGTCGCGAATAAATAGACTACTAAAAATATAAATCCTAAAGCTGTTGCGATAGATCCAGAAATAGAAGCATCCAATAAATTAGCCATCCAATAACCAGAGATTGCCGATAGAACTCCGAAAATAATTGATAGCCAAATCATTTTTTTAAGATCATTGGTAAGCAAATAAGCTGTTGCAGCAGGCGCAATCATTAGGGCGACAACTAAAATAGCACCAACAGCATCAAACGCTCCAACAACGGTAACAGACGAAACTGACATTAAACCATAATGTAAAATAATGGGCGAAATTCCCATTGCTGAAGATAATCCAGCATCAAACGTGCTAACTTTCAATTCCTTAAAAAATAGAATTAATAACGTAATTATACTTACCAAAATACCTCCCATTACCCAAAGCGATTTTGGACCGACATCCATACCGCTAATCATAAATCTGTCGAAAGGTGCAAAAGCTAATTCACCTAATAAAACCGCATCTACGTCTAAATGTACATCATTTGCATTTTTTGCAATTAATATTACACCAATACTAAATAAAACAGGAAACACTAAACCTATGGCAGTATCTTCTTTAACTAATCCTGTTTTCTGTATAAATTCTACCAAAACTACAGTTATTACACCCGTTAAGGCAGCTAAAAGAATAAGCAATGGTGAATTAAGATCTTGTGTTATAAAGAACCCGATTACAATACCTGGAAGAATTGCATGGCTTATAGCATCGCTTATTAATGCCATTTTTCGCAGCACCAAAAAAACGCCAGGAATAGCGCAAGCAATTGCAACAACCACTGCTATAAGTTGTATTTCTATTTGTGGACTATTCATTTACAGATTTTTGGTTATACATTTGCTGCGCATGTTGGTAGCCCTTTTTAGTTAAGGACCACTCCTGCCCGTTTATTAAAATCCAACCTTCATTTTCAAGTTTTTGAAGGGATCCTTTCGTAAAGCCTTGAAAATTATTCAATATTCGAATTGCATGCGGATGCGAAATATTTTCGTGATCTTGGGCAATGCCAAACATAAACTGAAGTGTTTTCATTAGTTTTAAATCTTTTCTATTTTTATGAAAACGTATTTGACGGAATAACAATCCTCTTCCTGGAGAAAATATAAATGAGAACAATACAAATACGCCAGCTACCAAAACAATTACTGGTCCGGTTGAGAGATTGTTTTGGCTCGCGCTAATTGCTGTTCCTAAAACGCCAGAAAAGGCACCAAAAATTGCCGCGAGAACAACCATTTTACCAAGACTGTTTGTCCACTGTCTTGCCGCAGCTGCCGGCGCTAACAAAATTGCGCTCATTAAAACTACGCCAACGGTTTGCAGGCCTAAGACAATTGCCAAAACAATCAAGAACGTAACTAAGACATCAATAAATTTGGTATTGAAGCCCAAGGTTTTAGTATATTCTGCATCAAATAATAAAATTTTGAATTCTTTCCAAAATAACAACATTACAAAAAGTGAGATTCCCGTAATTATAATCATAAGCCGTACATCACTTTCAACCAAAGTTGCTGCTTGCCCGAATAAATATTTATCAAGACCAGCTTGGTTTGCGTTTGGTTGTTTTTGAATAAAGGTTAAAAGGAGCATTCCAAAACCAAAAAATACGGAGAGAATTAACCCTAATGCTGTATCGCTTTTTAAATGTGTTTTTGAAGTAATTCCCCGAATCCAAAATGTACCGATTAATCCACTTACTAATGCACCTAGCATTAAAACGCTACTATCCTTGATTCCAGTAATTAAAAAGGCAAGTGCAATTCCTGGCAAGGCTGCATGCGAAATGGCATCACCCAGTAAGCTCTCTTTCCGCAAAACCGCAAAACTTCCCAGCATTCCACAGATAGCGCCTAGAACGGCCGTACCTAATGTTATGGTGCGTAGCGTATAATCGTTCCAGAGGAGGGAAAAGTATTCGTTTATATTCATTTTTAGATTGTCATTAGTCTATAGACGGTAGACGGTAGTGATTCTATTTAGAATTACTGTTTTATTAAATATATTGTTCTTTCTATAAAGTCGATAGTTATGTCTATTAGACTTCTATGTTGTTTAAAATAATACCACCAACTCCTTCTAAAAGCTACTGATATTATTAAACTATTTTTTCTTTAAATACTTTTGGAGTGAAACAATCATTTTTGTTAATTCAGCTAATTTAATTCGTGCTTCGACATCTTCTTCATTTGAAATGTAATTTTGTCTTTTTGCAATTGTTGAACAAACAACACATTCCTTTGATGAATCCCAAGCCATTTGTAAAAACCTATTAAATTGTGCATCAGTATCTCCAGAACACTACGCAATGTTTAATGCTATTGAGACTGAGGCTCTCCTATATTGTGAAGTTAATCCATACATTTCTTCTTTTGTAAATTTCTTAACGATACTGTACACATCATCTACAAAATCTAATGATTTTTGATATACTTTCAAATCTTCAAACTTAAACTTCGGATCTTCCATATACGCTATTAACTAAAATTTTATTATCAAATGAAGTAGTAAATTTTTACTACTGTCTACCGCCTAAAGACTACCGACTATTTATTAACAGCTACCTTATAATTAATGCCATACGTTTTTGTCAAATTATCATCATTAAATATATCTTTCACAGGACCAGTTGCTATTTTCTTCACATTTAAGAATGTAACCCAATCGAAATATTCTGGTACGGTTTGCAAATCGTGATGCACGACAATTACTGTTTTTCCTGCTTTTCTTAATTCTTTTAAAATATTAATAATTGCAATTTCAGTAGT
>JBBSOK010000111.1:0-9356 GCA_038259825.1 Flavobacteriales bacterium | reverse complement strand
ATTTCAATATTTCTATTAACATCAATTTTATCATTGGTTTTTGCTATTGGATTTATTCTTTTTAATGGCGAATTACCTAAAATATTCTTGGATTATAATAGTATAACCGACTTTGCAGATAATCACGAAGTGGTTTCTATTGCTGCACAATTATTGATTATTGCAGCAATATTTCAGTTTACAGATGCGCTTCAAGTTGTGGCTTTGGGGGCGCTGCGTGGCATGCAAGATGTAAAAATACCAACCGTTATTTGTTTTATCGCGTATTGGATAATTGGCTTTCCAATTTCATATTATCTAAGTATGCATACATCGCTGGAAAGCGCAGGAATTTGGTATGGACTTTTAGCGGGATTATCGGCTAGCGGCATAATGTTATTCATCAGATTTAATTATCTTTCGAAGAAATTGATTAGGCTTGGTGCTGGATGATGATTGCTAAACTTAAAATTTTTGATGCTAGATGCTGGCTGAAAAAATAAATTAATTCAAATAGAATAATTCAAAACTAATAACTTTAAAAATGGATTTCCCAAAATACTTACTCGGCGATAATAGTGATTATCCAACTGCAATTTTTGTAATACATACTGAATTTCCCCGTTTTATAATCAATCTAGAAGACGATGAAGTTGAATGGCTTGAAGAATTTGACAATCACGACCAAAAGGAATTAGAAGCTGAAGTTGAAAATTTAATTGAAGAAGCAACCGCTTTTTACGACAGGGAGATTGCTCGTTACGAGGAGGATTAAAAATTAATTTTACATGTTTGAAGAACTTCTAAAATACGATACTCAACTTTTCATATTCTTAAATAATCTAGGGAATACTTCCTGGGATGGCTTCTGGCTTTTTATTACTGACAAATGGTCGTCTATTCCGTTATATGCAATCTTACTTTTCTTGGTTTTTAAGAATTTTGGATGGAAGGGAACATTAGTAGTTTGTATTGTAGCAGCATTAATGATTACAGCAACAGATCAACTTGCAAACTTGTTTAAATACGGAATTAAACGTCCAAGACCTTGCCAAGTTGAAAGCTTAAAACCCATTATGCGGTTTGTTGCAGATGGTTGTGGACGGTTTGGTTATTTTTCGGCACACGCAGCAAGCTCTATGGCAGCAGCAGTTTTCCTAGGATTACTCTTAAAACGATATTATTACTACCTACCATTTTTCCTTCTTTTTTGGGCATTTTTAACGGCTTATAGCCGCATTTATGTTGGCGTACATTACCCACTTGATACTTTGAGTGGAATGGCAGTTGGAGGAATTTTAGGATATATATTCTATAAACTTCAGGTTTGGGCGCAGATGAAATTCGTGAAGATATAAATTGGTGTAAGCATTAAAAGCTTTCTTACTTATTTTTTCGTAACCAAATATAAATCCCTTGCGAGCCTGCTTTTATGGCTTCGGCTATCTGCTGGCTGCGGATTCATATCGTAACTTTTTACTTTTTCGGTCTTATATTTTGAAAAGGTTTTATCGAATAATTCAGTATTTTCTTTATCTACTAAAACGCCAAAGGAGTCTTCAAAAGGAATTTGTATTTCACCATCAACGGCCAACACTTCAAGTTTATTATCATAATTCCAAATTAGTTCTGGCGTGTAATATGTATATTCATAAACCGGTAAACCTGTATCGTCTTCCCAATTCTTCAATTTTGAAATTTCATTATATTCAGGATTTGAAGTAACTGATTTTGCAATAGGCATCCCAAAACAAATGATGGTAATTATAAATGAAATGGTTAAATAGAAAACTATTTTTATTTTCTTTTTCCATAGATTTTGAAATATCAAAACACCAATTCCGAATAGAAAAATACTCAAAAGTATAAACCAAATCCATTTACCTGAAAGATTATTTTTCAATAGCATAAATCCCGCAATCGGAAAAGCTACACCAATAAATCCAATTAATCCAAAGTTGAAATAAACCGGAAAAGTTTCAGCTTTACTCTTCAATTCTTTAAACTTCCTGAATAAATATTCTATATAAAAACCAGTATTTAAAGCCATCGGGATTAAAACAGGGAGTAAATAACGCGATTTTTTTTCGGGAATAATTGAGAGAAGGACAACAGAAAGCAATGTCCAAAGTAGGGTAAACAAATATGCTTTTTTATTAAAAACCTTATTTTTTAAATATGGATATAAAAGCGCAATAAATGCTGGAATTGTCCAAATACCGCTTTGGGTAACAAAACTCCAATAGTAATAAAATGGTTTCGTTTCATAACTAATCCAGTTGGTTGTTTCTTTTTGGGTAATAGCCGCCGCTTTAATTGGATCAAAATATAATGTATAAAAATGCCACCAAGTTGAGATGGCACCTGCAATTATCAAAAATAAGAGAAGTGGTAAAATTCGATGTTTTAGATTTTTGAATTTATATACAATACCAAAAGAAATTAAAAAGGGTAAAAGTAGTGCATACAATGAAACCGGCCCTTTGCTCATAAATGAACATCCAAAAAACAGCGCTGCAATTGTAGCTCTTTCAAACTTCTTAGTGTCTTCAGTAAAAAATTTATAGAGTTGATAGATGCAAACTATCATAAAACCGTGCGTAAAAATATCCCACGTTCCATCTCTTCCTGAAAATACGATATAAAATGAAGTTGATAATATTAGAGAACTTATAAAAGCATACGTTTTATTTTCGGTAAAAAAAGCTGCAAGTTTATAGATAACATAAACTAATAAACAAGTAATCAAAGCGGCAGGTAATCTTAATGCGAATAAACTTTTAAGCCCAAATATGGAGGCTGAAATTGCAGTAAGCCAAGTAGGTAAAGGTGGTTTTTCGTACCTAGGTTCGCCATTCATAGTTGTTAAAAGCCAATGATTGTCGGTTAGCATTTCCCTGGCAGTTATAAAATTTCGGGCTTCCATAATGTTTACCCAAAGCGCGTCTAAATTCACTAAAAATATAGCTGCACAAACAATAAGCAATAACGGGATATGACTTTTTTTAGGAATTCGCATCGTCTTGTTTTTTCCAAATAAAAATATTGCGGACATATATAATCAATCCTGCAATATGGCCTACAAATAAAACAGGATCTCTTCTAAAAATGGCATACGTTAAAATTAAAGAAGCTCCCAAAACACTTAAACGCCAAAAGCCTACTGGCAATTGCGAAGTTTTTGTTTTTTCAGAAATATACCATTGATAAATAAATCTGAAGGTAAAAATAAGTTGTGAAATAATGCCCAGCCAAAATAACCATGTTGGTATAGAATCATTATTGAACAATTTATTAAGATCGTATTCGCCGTTGTTGTAAGCATAAATAACAATTAATACTGGAAAGATAAATAGAAACCGTTGCAACAATTTTGGAAGTTTTTTCCATTCGCCTTGCAATTCTAAATTCCGAATATAGATGTAATACGTGAGCGCTTGCCCTAACATTATAGCAAAATCATCGCGCAAATAGCCGTAAACAAAAAGCAGGAAAGAAGCAACAAGACTAAGTGTCCAAAAGGTTGAAGGCGTTACAATTCGTTTACTTTTTTCCGAAAGAATCCATTGTACAAAAAGCCTACTTGAAAAAAGTATTTGGGCGGCAAAACCAATTGTGTAGATAACCCAACTACTCATCCTTTACGTTCAATTGTATAATTAATGTACTTTTTTTTCATCCACAAATAAGCGAAACAATCCATTAATGGTCCAACCAATCTGTTAAAGAGTCCAAATTTTGCTGTTCCTGCAATCCGTGGGAAATGTTGAACAGGTATCTGAATTATTTTTCCATTTTGAAGTAAAATCATAGCCGGTAAAAACCTGTGTAACCCTTTAAACATAGGTATTCTTTTGGCATATTCGGTTTTGATTATTTTTAAAGGACATCCGGTATCGTCCATTCCATCGTGCGTAAAAGCTCTGCGAATCCCATTTGCAACGGTTGAAGACATATTTTTAACAAACTTATCCTTCCTTTCAGACCGCACGCCCGTAACCAAATCATATGTTCCAATATGTTGCAAAAGTAGGTTGAAATCTTCTGGAGCCGTCTGTAAATCGCTATCTATATAACCAACAAGTTCAGTTTCAACTGTATCGAAACCTGCTTTTATAGCGGCACTTAAACCCCTGTTTTCTTTGAATGAAATAAAATTGAAAGCTTCGTTTCGAGAGCAAATTTCTTCAATTAAAGTTTGGCTTTTATCTGAAGAGCCATCATTTACTAAAAGTATACACGTACGCTTTAAAGCAATTTTGGTGTATGCAAGCAATTCTTCTTCAACCCTTAAAAGATTTTCCTCTTCATTATAAACAGGAACTATAATTGTTAATTCGAACATATATAATTTTGGATGATAGGCAACAAAAGTAATTTTTTTTAGTGGAACCGTTTAAAGTTGGAGGCTTTAAAAGTTTAATAGGCTCATTTGCTTAAAAAATGGTTTCTTTGTAAGGTAATTAGAACTTGTTGTAATCACGAATATTGATAGATTTTTCGTCATTTGAAAGGAGATTTAAAAAAATATAATTCTATGAAAATATTAGTAACCGGTGCAGCTGGATTTATTGGTTCACATACTGCTGAAAGACTGCAGTCATTAGGTTGTCAAGTTGTTGGTATTGATAATTTTTCTCCTTATTATAATATTGAATTAAAAAAATTAAATGCAGATAGTATAGAAAATAAGGGAGTTGAGTTGCACAAAGTAGATTTACGAACCGATAAATTGAAAAGTAAAATCGGCGAAAATTTTGATTTTATATTCCATTTTGCCGCACATCCGGGTATTTCTTCCACTTCAAGTTTCGAAGATTATTTTACAAATAATATATTGGCAACGCAGCGTTTAATTGAATATGCTGAAAGTCTCAAGAAAAAACCGTTTTTTGTAAATATCGGTACTTCATCAATTTATGGTTTGGAAGCTACCTTTCCTGAAACCGTGCCTCCAAAGCCAGCTTCTTGGTATGGAGTTACAAAATTGGCGGCGGAGCAATTAGTTTTGGCAAAGAGCCGAGAGAATAAATTAAATGGAACATCTTTTAGACTTTATTCCGTGTACGGTCCTCGTGAAAGGCCGGATAAATTATATACGAGATTGATAGATTGTGCATTAAATAATAAGCCTTTTCCATTATTTGAAGGAAGCCAAAATCACTTACGCAGCTTTACCTACGTTCAAGATATAGTGGACGGAATTGTAAGTGTAATAGGAAATGAAAATGTATGTAACGGCGAAATTTTCAACTTGGGAACTGAAGTAGAAAGTACTACCGCGCAAGGAATTGAAACGACTGAAAATTTGCTTGGTACTAAAATTAAAATAGAAAATAAACCGCCAAGAGACGGCGATCAAAGTAGAACAAAAGCTAATATTGATAAAGTAAGAAAAATTTTAAATTACAATCCGCAAACAAGCTTGGAGGTTGGTTTGAAAGCTCAAATTGAATGGTTTAAATCTAATTTTTAATATTTAAAAGATAATCTGCAGCTTCAAAAGCTGTTGTTTTATTTTTGTCAAGTAACAGAAGTTGTTTTGACAGTTCGGCTTTGATTGTGGGATTTGAATAAAAGTCTGCCTTTAGTCTATTTTCAATAGTTTGTAAAAGCCAAAATTTACTTTGCTCTTTTCGTTTAAAGTTGAAGTAGCCGCTTTTGTGGGTTTCTTCAAAATAAGAATTGATTAATTGCCAAACTTCTTCAATTCCTTCTTCTTTAATTGCACTACTCAAAAGTGTTTTTGCAATAAAACCGCTGTCTTTTGCAGGATAGAGGTGAAGCGCGCGGTTAAATTCTACCTTCGCTAATTTTGCGGCTTTTATATTTTCACCGTCGGCTTTGTTAATTACAATTGCGTCAGCCATTTCCATAATTCCGCGTTTTATACCTTGCAATTCATCACCTGCGCCGGCTAACTTCAACAGTAAAAAGAAATCCGTCATACTATGGACAGCGGTTTCGCTTTGGCCAACGCCAACGGTTTCAATAATAATTGTATCAAAACCAGCAGCTTCGCATAAAATGATGCTTTCCCTTGTTTTTCTGGCAACGCCTCCTAAGCTATCGCCACTTGCTGATGGTCTTATAAATGCATTTTCAGACTTTACAAGTTCTTCCATTCTTGTTTTATCCCCTAAAATACTTCCTTTGCTTATTGTACTACTTGGGTCGACTGCCAACACGGCTATTTTCTTGTTATTTTGGATTAATAATTTTCCAAAGCTTTCAATAAATGTACTCTTTCCAACTCCTGGAACTCCGGTAATACCAAGCCTAATTGATTTATTTGCGTGTGGCAAACAAGTTTCTATAATTTGGCGCGCTAATTTTCTATGTTTGGGATTTGTGCTTTCAACAAATGTTATTGCACGACTTAAGGCTGTTTTATTTCCGCTTAATAATTGCGATATAATTTCATCGGGAGAATTTAATGTCTGTCTATTTCTCTTGAGAAATTGCGTAGCATTTTTGCTTAGGCTATCAGGTTTTTCAACACCTTTGCGCTCATTTAATGATTTTGAAGATTTTTCTATATTGCCCACAAAGTGAATTTATGACAAATTTATGAATCAAGGTTTTTTAAAATCTATTTTCATAATTATATTGACACTTCAAAAATAACAAAAACTATTATGAAAAAATTATATGAAACTTCAGCAATAGCCTTGGGAGGCAGAAAAGGATCCGTAAAAACAGAAAGTGGACCTATAGATTTAAACTTATCCGTGCCTAAAGGATTAGGTGGAGAAGGCGGTAGTGGTACTAATCCAGAACAGCTATTTGCATCTGCTTATGGCGCATGTTTTGGCGGAGCAATACAAATGGTTGCCCAAAGTAAAAATATTGAAATAGGTGAAGATATGAGTGTAACAGCGAATATTAAAATAAGCAAAACCAAAGATGGTGATTTGCAATTAGGTGCAATTTTAGATTGCTACCTTCCTGGTGTTGATACCAAAACTGGTGAAGAACTAATTAATAAGGCACACGAAGTTTGCCCATATTCTAGAGCAACTAGAGACAATATTAATGTCACTTTAAATTTGTTGTTGGACGAATAATGAATTTAAATATTCTTAATTAAAAAACCGCTATATAAATTTATATAGCGGTTTTTTGATATTTCATATTTTTTCTATTTTGCCTTACATTGCTTTCAGCGGTATAATTTTACCGCCTTCATCATTTTTTTCCGTTTCAGGGGCTTCATTAGAGGCAGCCGGAGTACTATCTTTAAATGGAGATTTTTTTGCGTGCTCCTCAGCTTGCTTAATATACCATTGTATTTGAGAACTTTGCTTTTTTAACATTATAATAATTGCTTCTGGTAATTCATTTCGCTCAATTAGCTCTTCATACCGTTTCAGATTATTTAAATCTCTATTTATGCAATGTTTCACAATAGTTGCAGCATCATAATTTTCTAGAGCAGTTTTAATTTCTTGCCATGTTCTAAATTCTTCCCCTTTTTGAGCATCATCTTTTAAAGGTTCAATTTCTCTTGAATGTAATTCATTAGAAATATCGTGGCTCATACGGTTACGCTCCACGGACATGTAATTTAAAAAACGTTTTAAATCTGTGGTTTGAGCATCCATTGCGGCATTGTAATAAAGCTTTTCAGCTTCAAAACTGGCTACTAAAAGTCTATTAAGTTTATCGAAGTCAGCGTATTTTTTTTTCATAGCGATTGAAATTTATCAAATGTAGGACAAAATAAATTGTGTTCAAAATTAAAGTTTTGCTTTTAAGCACTTATTTGTTGTCTATTACACGATTTTAATGAGGCATATTTCGTGCCAAATGTTAGATGTTTTATGGACATACGTATAAACAATGTTAATAGTTTTAATTCGAAACGTTTGTTGAATTTTAATATTTTATTTGTTTAAAAAATCCGCTTTTAAAATATTGAAGGAGGATATTCATAAAAATTATTTGCGTCTTACTTCTTTATTATTCTGAATTTTTCAGCCGTTTTGTTTCTTGTAACTTTTATAATATAAATTTCGATTGATAATGTAGATAGGTTACAAATTTTTGTCCAATTATAATTATTAATCCTTAATAGGATGATTGTAGCGTCCCTCTTTTTTAAAAAGGAAAACTTACTTTCTTCTTACGATTAAAGCAACTAATGCACTAGTAAGAATACCGGCACCCAATGCGCCGATTGCCGATTGTACAATATAGGATTCAAGGCGAAAGTTTTCAATAGCATCTTCTTGTGTTAAAATTCGATTATCTACAGAATACGCTATTATGTTACCAAAAAAAGAGGGTGCAATATATTCTTGTGAAATGTATTGGGTAATTGGCGAAAGTAGCGCAATAAATAAACTCAACAAACAGCCAGAGCCGAAAGCTTGTAACCAAGTAATTGAGCCGTTAAAGTGACGGCGTCTCTTTTCCTTTAAAGCGAGATAGAAAAATAGAATGCCAATGGGAATAAAAAAAAGCGTTATCCACCAGCGTTCTTCAATAAACTCTGTATCCCAACCAAAAGTATGCTCGAGCATCATCCAAATTAAAGTTGCGATGGTGAAAATAAATGCCCACTTTAATTCAATTTTTATTTTTTTCATCGATACTTTATTTTGGTTGTGAAGATAATAAAAAACAAAAACCTTTTCAGCGTAACTAATTGCTGAAAAGGTTAGTTAAAAATCTTATTTTAAACGTTATTCATTTACAAGTACCCAATCACCTTTATCTAAAAGCGGGATTGCTTGTTTGTATTTTACCTCCTTATTTTCACCACTCATTACGTGTTTGATAGTTACTTTATCATTACGGTTAATTTTTGGTTTGTCTCTTGTAATGGTTTCGGTAACTTGTTGTTGCTGAGGTTGTGTATTTCCGGCAGCTCTAGATTGTGCTGAGCGTTCGTCCATATTCATAATCTCATCTTTTTGTTCGCTCAGTTTTTCTTTCGGTTTTGCATCACGAGCTTCTTGGAATGCTTGTTTATTTTCGTCCGGCAATTCCCCTTTAAATAAGAATGAAATAACATCTTTATTTACTTTTTCAATCATCACTTTAAATAATTCAAAAGCTTCAAATTTGTAAATAAGTAATGGATCTTTTTGCTCGTGAACAGCAAGTTGAACAGATTGCTTTAACTCATCCATTTTACGTAAATGCGTTTTCCACGAATCGTCAATAATTGCTAGAGTTATATTCTTTTCAAAATCGTTAACCAATTGTTTTCCTTGACTTTCATATGCTTTTTCAAGATCTGTCGCAACATTCAACGTTTTAACGCCATCGGTAAATGGTACTAGAATTCGCTTGTATTTATCACGTTGCGTTTCATATACATTTTTAATAACAGGGAAAGCCATTTCAGCATTTCGCTCCATTTTTTCCTT
>JBBSOK010000110.1:0-9367 GCA_038259825.1 Flavobacteriales bacterium | reverse complement strand
GGTTTTAAATCTGCTTTCCAGGAAACCATTCCTTTTCCTGCACGACCACCTTCACTAATTGTGTGGAATACATTTTTAATACCGCCACCTAAAATCCAATAATCATCAGTAAGGTTTGGTCCAATTCCGCCGCCACCATCAGCTTTATGACAAGCCACACAGTTTTCAGTAAATACGGATTTACCGGCCGCTAAATCTGATGGCTCCGTTAACAATTCAACATTATTAATATCAATTAAATCTTTATTGTTCTTTTTAAATTCGGCCACATCAATTTTTGCTTGTGCTACTTCTGTAACTAATTCATCTATCTGATTTGGACCACCGAATATTTCGTAATAGATAAAATATGCAAACCCAAAAACAATAGTGATGTAGAATAAATATCGCCACCAAGGCGGCAAATCATTATCCAACTCTCGTATACCATCATAGTCGTGGTCTAAAACAATTTCTTGTTCTCTTTCCATTGGCTTGCTGCCCAACATATTTGAATATGTTGTTTTTATCCAACCAAATCTATGTTCATTTCTAAGCTCGTTTGCAGTTGTATAGCGAAGTTTAGATTCTTCTTTTAAGGTGTCAAAAAGCGTTCTTTGAATAGCACCCGCAATCATTTCAACAGCAATCCCAAATACAAAAAGCATCCCAAGAACAGCCCAGATAATCGGGTATTTTACAATTGCCAATTCTTCACCAGATTCTACAACATATTCCAGTAGAAAAAAAGCTAAAATCATAAAGGCTAATATCCTTACTAAAGACGCTGTTTTCATAAATTATCTTTGTTTAGGTTGGTTGGTTCTACAAGGTCATTATCCTCCAGTAACGGAATGTTACTTACCTCAGTGATATGTGCTTTTTTAGCGGTAATTACCCAGTAAAAAAGACATACAAAAAATATGAAGAATATGAGTAACGATATCATTGGATAGATGGCAACGCCATCAATATTTTCTAAATTTCCTTTTACAAATTTTAGCATAGCTTTTTAGTTTTGTGCTGAAGAATTTTCAGTAGATTCAACTTTAATATCTGTTCCCAATCGTTGTAAATAGGCAATAACTGCCACTATTTCACGATTTCGCATTTCTATAAAATCTTCGCCATTTTCTTGGGCATATTTTTTATCTGCTTCGTACGTTTTTGCAAAATCTGGATCTGCATACAGATTCTTTTCAATAGTTGTTCCTTGCTCATCCATCCATTTCTGAGCGTTTGCAATTTCTTCATCAGTATAAGGAACACCTAATGTTACCATTGCATTCATCTTGGTTTCTGTATTAGATTTATCCAATTCATCTGTCACCAACCAACGATATGAAGGCATTATAGAACCAGATGACGTACTCTGCGGATCATACATATGGTTTAAGTGCCAGTTATCTGAATACTTTCCACCTATTCTATGTAAATCTGGACCTGTACGTTTACTTCCCCATAAAAATGGATAATCGTAAATAAATTCACCCGATTTTGAGTATTCGCCATATCGCTCAACTTCACTTCTAAACGGTCGCACCATCTGTGAGTGGCATCCTACACAACCTTCGCGGATATAAATATCGCGACCTTCCAGTTCTAATGGCGTGTACGGTTTTACACTTGCAATTTTTGGGACATAATCATCTACCATTAATGACGGAATAATTTGTACCATACCGCCAATTAAGATGGCGATAGTAGCATAAATGGTTAATTTAACAGGGCGACGCTCCAACCAAGTGTGCCAGCCTTCGCCTTTAGTTTGTTTTTTGGTTACTGGTAATAGTGGTGCAGATTCAGCCAACTCATCGGTTACCTTGCTGCCCTTTCTTGCCGTCATTATTACGTTGTACAAGGCTAAGAATGCACCAATAATGTACATTGTTCCACCTATTGCACGCATCCAATACATTGGCATAATTTCTACAACAGTTTCAAGGAAGTTACCGTATGTTAGTGTACCGTCAGGATTAAATTGATTCCACATAGAAGCTTGCATAAAACCAGCTACATACATTGGTAACGCATACATTATAATACCTAAAGTACCAATCCAAAAATGTGCATTTGCTAGTTTCAATGAGAAGAGGTTTGTTTTAAAAAGTCGTGGCACCAACCAGTAAATCATTCCAAAAGTTAGAAAACCATTCCAAGCTAAGGCCCCAACGTGAACGTGCGCTATAATCCAATCGCTATAATGTGCAATTGCATTTACGTTTTTAAGTGAAAGCATTGGGCCTTCAAAAGTTGCCATACCATAACCCGTAATTGCAACGACCATAAATTTTAAAACTGGATCTACACGAACTTTATCCCACGCTCCGCGCAACGTTAAAAGACCGTTTATCATTCCTCCCCAAGATGGCGCCAAGAGCATTACCGAAAAGGCAACGCCTAAATTTTGTGCCCATTCTGGTAAAGCTGTGTATAATAAATGATGCGGTCCTGCCCAAATATATATGAAGATTAAAGACCAAAAATGAACAATAGAAAGTCTATATGAATAAACTGGTCTGTTTGCAGCTTTCGGCACAAAGTAGTACATTAAACCTAAGAATGGCGTAGTTAAGAAAAACGCAACTGCATTATGACCATACCACCATTGTACCAAAGCATCTTGAACACCTGCATACATTGAATAGCTTTTTAATGCACCTACAGGAATTTCCATACTATTTACAATATGCAAAACAGCAACAGTAACCCACGTTCCTAGATAAAACCAGAGAGCAACGTATAAGTGACGTTGGCGACGTTTAACCATCGTCATAATTAAATTTATACCAAAGGCAACCCAGATAATTGCTATTGCAATATCAAATGGCCACTCTAATTCTGCATATTCTTTTGACGTTGTGTAGCCTAAAGGAAGCGTAATTGCGGCACCAACAATAATTGCTTGCCAACCCCAAAAATTAAGCTTACTTAAAAAGTCGCTCCACATTCTTGCCTTTAATAAACGTTGTGAAGAATAATAAACACCTGCAAATATGGCATTACCAACAAATGCAAAAATAACCGCATTAGTATGCAACGGTCTTAAGCGACCAAAACTTAACCAAGGAATACCATCTGTTAAATTGGGAAATAAGAATAAAAGCGCTAGCAAAAGCCCTACGCTCATTCCAACAATACCCCAAAGCATTGTTGCTACTATAAATTTTCTAACAATTTTATTATCGTAATAAAACCGTTCTGTTTGCACAATTTTTACTTTATTGTCCATTCAATTTTGCTTAATTAGTTTTTGGAAGGTTTGATTGGTTTGTTGAAGTTGAAATCTTTTCTGATGGTTTTTCTTTTACCAACTCATCATCAAAAAGCATTCTTACAGAGGGTGTATACGTATCGTCGTATTGTCCTTTTGTAACTGAAATTATAAACAGAACAAAAAATACCAATGCCACGAAAACACTGATTGCTAAAAGCATATAAATTATGTTCATACCTGATTATTATGGTTCAAAAATAATAGTGTCAATTCCTTTAAAAAATGACATTTATCACCTTTGGTTATTTAACCTATTTCTTAATTTTCTTGCGTGAAATTGTGTTGCCAAAGTTGTAAAACCAACAATGCTTATTGAGCTTAAAGGCATTAAAATAGCGGCAATAACAGGTTTTAAGTTGCCTGAAACTGCAAAGGACAAACCAATGAGGTTGTATACTAATGAAAGTAAAAATGCCCATTTAATAATCTGCATTCCCATTTTTGAAAATTGCAGATAGTCACTTATTTTACTGAATTGGCTTGCGTCTAAAATACCATCGCAAGCAGGCGAAAAAACATTTGTGTTTTCTGAAATTACTAAGCCAACATCACTTTGTTTTAAAGCGCCAGCATCGTTTAAGCCATCACCAATCATCATAATTTTCCTTCCTTTTTGTTGAAGGTTTTTTATGAAATTAAGTTTGTCATCTGGTTTTTGATTGAAATACAATTTTGTTCCAAAAGGTAAAATAGTTTCAAGTTTTTCACGCTCACCTTCATTATCGCCAGACAATACTATAACTTCATTATCTGGGCTTAATTGATTAAAAATATCTGAAACGCCTTTTCTGTATTCACTATTAAAAATATAACAACCCTTATATCGTTGATTGCTACTTATGTGAACCGTAGTTTTATTTTTTACTTCAATATCACTTTCACTGCTATATCCTACAAATTCGTACGTTCCAACTTTTATTGAATTGTCATTAAAACGCGCCGAAATACCCTGCCCAATTTTTTCTTCAAAATCATCTAGTGTTTTTATATTGTTTTTATTCAATATTGAATAAAGCGAACGACTAAGCGGATGGCTTGAAGCTCTTAATGTATTGGTCAACAATTCATTTTCTTCTAATGAAAGGGCAATACCTTCGTATGTTATAAAGTTTTTTTGATTGGTTGTAAGTGTTCCTGTTTTATCGAAAACCACCGTATTAATTTTTGACATTTGTTCAATAACTGAAGCTTCTTTCAAATACAATTTTTCTCTACCGAAAATGCGTAAAATATTTCCTAAAGTGAAAGGGGCAGCAAGCGCAATGGCACACGGACAAGCAACAATTAAAACAGAAGTGAAAACGTTAAATGCTATTGAAGAGTCAACTATCAACCAAAATAAAGTTGAAATAATAGCAACGGAAAGTATGGCAACTGTAAAGCGTTTGCTTATACTGTCGGTTATAGATTCAAAAACCCCAGTTTGGCCTTTACTGAAAATATCGTTGCTCCAAAGTTGTGTAAGATAACTTTGTGCAACGGGTTTTAAAACCTCAACCTCAATAATACCAGATAGTTGTTTGCCGCCAGCAAAAATCTTATCGCCGCTTTGCTTTGTTATTGGTTCTGCTTCGCCCGTTACAAAACTATAATCTATAAGAGCTGTTCCTTTGATTAGAATTCCATCTACTGGAAGAATTTCGTTATTTCTTATGAGCAGTCTATCGCCTTTTTCTACTGCGTAAACTTCAACTTGTTCTTCAACCGAAAAACCATTTTTGTTTTTAAAAATTCGTGTAACTGCGATTGGGAAATACGATTTGTAATCTCTTTCAAACGAAAGATAACTGTATGTTTTCTGCTGAAAAAATTTACCTAACAATAAAAAGAAAACTAAACCTGCCAAACTATCAAAGAAACCTGTTCCCCAATCCATAAAAATATCTAACGTGCTTCGAAAGAAAAGAACGGCAATACCCAAAGCGATTGGCACATCAATATTTAAAATTTTGGAACGTAAACCTTTATAAGCTGAAATAAAATAGCCTCTACCAGAATAAAAAACTACAGGCAGCGAAAATGCAAACATTAACCACCTGAACATCGGTTTAAATTGGTCTAGCCAAAATTCCTTTTGTTCAAAATACTCGGGGAATGAGAGGAACATTATATTTCCAAAAGCGAAACCGGCAACTGCCAATTTATAAATCAAGCTGCGGTCTTTATGTTTTTCTTTTTTAGTAGAATTATCTAGTGAAATGTATGGTTCGTAACCAATCCTGCTTAATAAAATTACTAAGTTTTTAAGACAATCTACTTCTGAAGAAAAAGTTATTCTAACTGTTTTTTCAGGAAAGTTTACTTGTGAAATTTTAACAGCAGCATTTAATTTGTTTAGGTTTTCAAGAATCCAGATACAACTGCTGCAATGAATAGCGGGAATTAAAAATGAAACAATTTGTGTGCTACCATCATTAAATTCTAATAATTTTTCAACTATTGATTCATTTTCGAGAAAGTCGAATTTTCCGGTAATTTCTTTGGGAGAGATACCTGGCATTCTTTCAATATCGTAATAATACGTAAGATCGTTATCATTAAGAATATCAAAAACGGTTACACAACCGTAGCAACAAAAAGATTTTTTGCCGTGTTCTATTACAATATCTATACAACTATCGCCACAGTGAAAACAGTTAACCATTACCTAAAATTTGCTCATTATACCTTTGGCAAAGGTTAGTAAATGGTTTATGTTGAAATATGATTTTTGTCAGGTCTGCCTTCGTTACCTTCTCAATACAGATAATATTTTTGAAGTTTGATTTAATATTTGGTCGTAAATCCCTCCAGTGGCAAATCTATTTTTTTATTTTCCCCAAAATACATCGTGATATTCTGGTTTAGTAGATAGTTCTACGTGAATTTCTTCAATTTTTTGAAGTTGTTCTTCGGTCGCTATTTTTTGAATTTCATTAAAAAGAATTCGCTCTTCAAAACGAATGTGAGCTTCTAATTCGTGCTCTAAAGCGTGTAAAGAAATTTCTGGGTTTTCTGTGTCGTTAAAAAGACTTTCTATTCTTCTGTGTTCGTTTAGGGCTCTACATATCAATTCATTTTTAGTGTCCAAAATCGGAAAAATGTGCTGTTCTTCATCTTTAAAATGAGGCTGAATTTCATTTTTAAAAAACCAATTTGCATAATCTTTAAGTCTTTTAATTTCAATATTTTCAGTAAATCCTTTGCGTAATTTCCAGCTAAATAATAATCCGAAATGATGTTGGCGACTTAATGGCTGCAAAGCTTTATGTCTTTTAATTGGTTTATTCTTTTCCATTATTTAACGTATTTGGAACTTGGATTATTCTTCATATAATCTATTTTATATTGAAACATTTCAGCCATTTTAGAGGCTCGCCATTTTGCTTCTTCAGCCACTTCGCCTTCAAATTCTTCGTCAATAGTTTCATAAAAAAGGTGTAGCCATCTTTCAAAATGACTCTTATCTATTGGCATTTTAGCGTGTGGTGGAAAAGGGCTACCGTAATATGTATGTTCGCTCAGTAAAACCGTTTGCCAAAAAGTATACATCTTCTCTATATGTACTGGCCAATTATCTTTAATTATTGAATTGAAAATATCCTTTAATAAATTATCTTTCTGGACTTTTCCATAAAAAGTGTCAACTAGTTTTTTAACGTCTTCTAATTTTAGAATATCTTTTGTTTTCATGACATTTCAGCTTTTAAAAATGTTTCGCCGTCATTTAACTTTGTAACAAGTCCAAGTATTGTAGTATTTTCAGACATAGACATTAAGCCTGTTCGAACTGAAACAAATTGGTCGTGAATTGGACACGGATTTTTTGAAGAGCATTGAGATAGACCAAGAATGCATTTGGTAAATACATCGCCACCATCAATCGCCATAACAATATCAATTAGTTTTAATTTTAAATTTTGTTCTAAATAAAAGCCTCCGTTTGGCCCTTTTTTAGAAAATAAAACATTACTTCTAACCAATTGTTGGCAGATTTTTGCCGTGAAAGGTTCAGGTGAATTGATTGCTTTTGAAATTTCCTTTATGTTAGGACGCAAATTAGTTTCAGATTGTTTTGCAACAAATAGGACAGCTTTTATACCATATTCACAAGCTTTGGAAAACATATTTTTTAATTTAGTTAAAAGTAGAACTTTACAATTTAATTTAAGATAAATAAGTCCTAAATTATATAAATTCTAGTAGTTTACTTATCAAATCTATTTCTAGCCTCTCTTTCTAGGGTTTCACGATGGTCTGGATGCGCTATTGAAATAAGTGCTTTTGCGCGTTGTTCTAATCCTTTTCCGAACAAGTTTACCACGCCATATTCTGTTGCAACATAATGAACGTGCGCTCTTGTTGTAGTTACGCTAGCTCCTGGCTTTAAAAAAGGAGTAATTTTTGAAATGCCTTTATTGGTTACTGAGGGCATTGCAATAATTGGTTTTCCACCTTTGGAAAGGGATGCACCACGAATAAAATCCATTTGCCCACCAACACCCGAATATTGAAACATACCGATACTATCGGCACAAACTTGGCCCGTTAAATCTATTTCTATTGCGCTGTTAATAGCCGTTACTTTTGGATTTCTTCTAATAACTGCAGTGTCATTTGTATACGCAGCTTCTTTGAAATGAACAATCGGATTGTCATCTATAAAATCGTATAAATTTTTTGTTCCCATTGCAAAACAGGTAACAATTTTGCCTGTTTTAACCTCTTTATCTTCACCCGTAATTATTCCTTTTTCAATTAATGGAAGGATGCCGTCGCTAAACATTTCGGTATGAATGCCTAATCTTTTGTGATTTGTGAGATTGTGTAAAACCGCATTCGGAATATTACCAATACCCATTTGTAATGTTGCGCCGTCTTCAACCAACTCTGCTACAGTTTTTCCAATTTTTGCTTCAACTTCGGTTGGTGTACTTATTGTTGAAGCGTAAATAGGAACATTTACATCTACTCCAAAATCAATTCTATCTATATGAATTATGCCGTCTCCGTGCGTTCTTGGAACGTTTGGATTTATTTGAGCAATTACCTTTTTGGCGGTTTGTATTGCCGGCAACGTAACATCTACAGAAACGCCAAGAGAGCAATAGCCGTGCTTATCTGGCGGTGATACTTGTATAAAAGCAACATCCAAAGGCAGTATATTTTGTCTGAAAAGCAAATGCACTTCACTTAAAAAAACAGGAATATAATCACCATAAATTGTATTTACACCTTGCCTAACATTGTCTCCTACGAAACAACTTGCGAGATGAAACGCATTGGTATATGGTGGTCTTGTATATTTTGCATCTCCGTGTGTGTGAATTTGAACAATCTCAATATTTTTAAGCTCGGCATATCTTTCACATAATGTATCAATCAATAAATTTGGTGTCATTGCTGCACCTTGAAAAAATACACGATTATTAGACTTTACGAGAGATACAGCTTCTTCAGCGGAAACAATTTTCATATTTTTATTTTTTTGCAAAGGTTGCAAATAGTAGTTGTTGATAGTATGATTTTAGTCAGAATTTATGAAAAATAGTTTTGAACTTTTTACAATTTGAGACAAAACAATTTGATTCATAGAGTTTAATTTCGGTAATTCTATACTAGCTCCGAAATATCCTTAATTATTGAAAGGCCTTTGTCATTATTATACCAAACTTGGAGGTTTTCTCTCAACGTTGCATCTATTTGTCCGTGTTGTGTTTTATAATCAGTCACCAATTTTGAAGCGTTTTTTGAACGTGGGCCAAATTGATTAACAACTTCATTTTGTTCATTCATTATGATAACAATAGGTATAGATTGAGAACCATTTGTAAGAAATTTATCCATTAATTCTGGATTTTCATCTCGCAACAAAATCTTTAAACTAATGTGATTATTTAATTCAGCTATTTTCTGTAAGAATGGTAATGTTTGGGATGCATCCCCACACCAAGGCTCGGTGATTGTAAGCCAGATTTGGTTCTCAGAAATAGTATTGAATTTTTCAATATATTCTGAAGGTATTTTTGCTGTTTTATCCAATCGTTTTGTTCGGCTGAAATTGAGTTTGGTATATTCTATTTTCTCTTCGGTTTGCTCGCCCGTAGTTTTTTTGTCTTCAACCAATTTTTT
>JBBSOK010000109.1:0-9418 GCA_038259825.1 Flavobacteriales bacterium | reverse complement strand
TTTATTCCATTTTGAATTGTTTTAATTGGACACGTTTTGCAAACAGTAATTGTTTTAGCTAAAGCAGGTTGAAAAGCAAAAACCAATAGAATTAAAACAAATATGTTCGGCGTTTTTTTCAATTTTGAAGTAAAAAAGATTGGACGATTTTAATGATTAAATAGGATGAATTCTTAATGATTTTGAATTTCGATATTTATCGAATAATTAGAAATTTTGAATTTTGTGAAGCTGTAACCCAATGTTTAATTCGCTCTGGAAATTTAAAATCCTGATGCTTTTTTATGGTGAATACTTCATCATTAATATGAAATTGTATTTCGCCTTCTAAAACAATAAGCTGTGCATCTCTCGGTGAAATATGTTCTGGAAATAAAGCATCCTTTTCTAAACTAATTAATAACGTTTCCGCTGGTCCCGTGTTTAATTTTAAGGCCTTAAGTTTATCATATTTCTGATCTATAATTGAATTTTTTACTTCTAACATTTTTTATTTTTTTATGTTTTTTTGAATTGTTTCCCAAGAAAATAATGTTCCCGTGAAATTCTCTTTCGCTTTATTGGCAGAGATTTCATCTTTAAAAGCTGAAAGATTGGCACCCATTGGGCTTTCTATTTTTTCGCTCACTAAATAAGAAGCGGTTTTGGCATCTATTAATTTACTCGGTTCGTTTAAATCTGTTACTAATAAATGCGCCATTTCTGTATCGTTAAATTCATCTTTCAATGAATTAATCATACATTCTGCGGCGTCAAATTTATAGACTTTACCTTTTGCTGTAACAAGTTGGGCGGCGTGTTGCCTGTCTACAATTGTCATATTGCAATAATGGCAAGTATCTGTTCCGTAATTAATTGGTTCAGGCTTTATGTTACACGAAACAAGTAATACGCTAAGTAAAGCAGTTATGATTATTTTTTTCATTTTGAAAGATGTCTGATTCATTTATAATTTAGAATTTACAACACAATAGTATTTTTATTTTTTCGTAAAATTTCAAGAAGCTTTTATGTCCGAGCAATTTCCGCATTCTGAAACCTCGGCCTCTTTCAAAATAATTCCATCAATATTATGCTTCATAAAATCTTGAATAATCATATAGCTAGCTTCGTGGTTGTTCACGTCTATCTGCTTATCTTCAAAAATCTTTCTAATCTTGCCATTATATTCTTGGTATCCCCAACAAACAGGACAAGTTCCATCCGGAGAAGACTCACTTTTTTTGTCATTGCTGTTTTTAAAATAATGTACTATGCTTTCTATTATATCCATAACTTATTGATTAGGGTGCGTATTTAATTTTTTCACAATTTTTGAAGTTGCGTTATCTGAATAAATTCCAAATGCGTTTACAACAATTCCTTTTAAAGTGCTTTTAATAGAAGATATTGCATAGACAACCATTTCATCTCCCGGATCACTAATTCCTTCAAATCTGTAAAAAGCATCAATTTTAAATTCTTCTGGCGACAATTGAGTTTTAGTTTCGTGGCAAATAATACATTCTTCTTCAGCTATTAGTGAAAAATCTGTCGTATAACCAAGCTTCTTAAGGTCAGCCATAGCTTCTGTTACTGTATCGTAGCTGTTTCTAGTCATAATATTTGGTTCTTAAATTAAATGCGAATAGTTCTTAAGTCATCTTCCTTTTTATTACCTAAAGCCGAGTGATGGAACGGTATTTTAAACATATTTTTTTTTGTCAGATATTGCTTTTTTTGAGGTTCTCATTCCAACAAAGAAAGCTACAACAGTTAACATCATTCCAACAAATACCATATAAGCGCCTGGTCCCGGCCACGAATCAACATCAAAATTCAGCATTTTTTGATAACCTAACAATGGTGGTTTGTAGCTCATTGGCGTACCGTCTGGGTTTAGTAATTTCATAATTGCTTTTGGGTCAAGGTTAGTTCCATAATCAATTAGCCAATTATTGAAATCATACATTCCCATTACTCCAAGAATTGACATAACAATAAACCAACCCAGAAACCATTTGTAACTCAATTTTTTAAAGAAGCCCATCAAACCGATTAAAACACCAAGCGCTACCATAATACCAATAACCAATGGAAAAACTTTAAATTCCCACATATCTTCGGCTTTTGGAATATTTCTCATTCCAATATAATGGTTGAGCCCATTTATATTTTGAATATCAAATTCCTGAACGCCTACAATCCCTCGTATATAAATATCCATTCCAAGCGGATCTGGATATTGCGGCGCGCCAAGCATGATATTCCACAGTGGAAATTTAAAAAGACCCAATAATAAAAGGGAACCAATTATCATTATTATTCCTGCTTTTTTCATTTCAAATAGACTTTAGATATTAGATTTTAGACGTGAGATGTTGGATGTTGGATGATGGACTTTTAAAATTTTGTTTATTTTCAAGAATTTTAAAACAATGTGATAATCAAAAAATTTAATTAAACTACATCAGTATATAAGTCTGGAATCTCAGGTCTTAAGTCTCCTGTCTCAAATCTATTTAAAAAAAAAGACGGAGGTAATCAACCAAACCTCCGTCCTTATTGTCGAAAACCAAATACCAATGAAAAACTATATTGGTTTTCGAAATATTATTTCAATCTTCGCCTAAAGACCATTTAAGTGACGTACTAGCACCTGCGGCACTTACCCTTATATAACCTTGCATTTCTTGGTGTAACGCGCTACAGAAATCTGTACAATAAAATGGCCAAACGCCAACTTGTTTAGGCTCCCAAATTATGGTTTTGGTTTGTCCTGGCATTATTAATAAGCCAGAAGTATTTGCGCCAATTATTGCAAAACCGTGTGGCACATCAAAATCCTGCTCGTGGTTTGTTATATGAAAATAAACCTTATCCCCTACTTTTATGCCTTCAATATTATCTGGGGTAAAGTGACTACGGATCATAGACATATATACGTGTACTTCGTTTCCTTTACGCTCTACCCTTTCGTCTCCATTTGTAATTGTGGCGTGAGCGTTCTTATTTTCTGCTAATTTGTAAATCTGTTTAGAATTTTTTGCAATTATATCTGCAGGAATTCCAGCTGCATAATGTGGTTCTCCGTGCGTTGGAAAATCTAACAATAACTCCATTTTATCTCCGGAAATATCGAAGAGTTGTGCAGAGTGTTCCAATTCTGGACCGGTTGGCAAGTATCTATCTTTCGTAATTTTATTCAAAGCAATATAATATTTGCCAAAAGGTTCACGAGAGTTACCACCAGGAATCATACCGTGACCTACAGAATAAAATACAGGTTGACGGTCTAAAACTTCCCATGTTCCAAGTTTCCATTTTACTACTTCAGAAGATATAAAGAAAGTTGTATAACCATTTCCTTTACCATCAAACTCGGTATGTAATGGTCCTAATCCTGCTTGTGTTACAACTCCTGCAAGAATATCTTCAAATTTTAAGATTGGAATACCGTACGCTTCGCCATCAAACTTCTTGTTTTTTATAGCATCTAACATTTTAGTGAATGAGTGTATGGTAAGATCAGCAGAAAGTTTACCGTTTCCTAAAATATATTCACCCGTTGGATCCACATCTACGCCGTGAGGCGATTTTGGGGTAGGTAGAAAATATACTGCTCCCGGCACTTTTGTAGGATCTACAGTTACAACTTCTTTCCTCATTGTGGTTGTTGCGCTGTGGGTATCGTGGTCATACAAATTATGAGCGTAATTTGCTGGCATCTTAGTACCACCACCTTTATTAACATAGTCTTCAATTAGTTTCCAATTTACGGCAGCAATAAAATCTTTATCGTTTTGTGAAGAATTTACCTCCATTAAAGTATTAGCTTCTTCTGTATTATAGGTTGTAAAGAAAAACCAACCGTGAGATTTATCACGTCCCGGATGCGACAGATCATAATTAAAACCTGGCATCATTAATTGAAATTTAATATCCATTGCACCCGATTCCTCATCTACACTTATAAATGAAATGGCACCTTTAAAGTTTCCTTTATATTCACTAATTGGCATATCACGCTGCGGTACGGGAACTGAAAAACGGGTTCCTGCAACAACATATTCCGTATTTTCAGTTATAAAAGAAGAACTGTGGTTTCCGGCACTATTAGGGATTTCTAATATTTCTTCGGTTTCAAACGTTTGCAAATCTATTCTTGCGATACGTGGCGTGTTGTTACCGTTTATAAAAATCCAACGACCATCAAGCTTTCCATTTGTTTGCGAAATATCTGGGTGATGCGCATCATCCCAAGGCACAAAACCGAAAGATGTATTTAACATAGGTTTGGTTTCTTCAGAATAGCCATACCCATTTGTTGGAAATTGAGAGAAAACGGGGATTTCCTTAAACATTCTACCTGACGGCAGCCCGTAAACAGTTAAGTTTCCGCTATAACCGCCGGAAAGAAATGCATAAAATTCGTCATGATCTCCTGGAGCAACATAAACTTTTTCGGCAGCATTTGATGCAAGCGCTCCTTTGCCACCTTTATCTTTAGAATTTTCACTATTGTTACAGCTAACCAAACCGGCAACTATAACGAGGGAAACTAAAACATTGATTAATTTTTTCATTGTAAGTTGTTTTTATATCTAATTACTAACTATTATAGTGTTCTAAAATATTCCAAAACCTTTCTAGCATCTTCTTCAGTCAAACCTTGATTTGCCATTGGCGCTCCATTAAATTCAATTAAAAGCGCTTTTGCAATTGGATCTTTCTGTGTCATTTCTTCTGGATTTAAAATCATATTCATAATCCATTCTGGACTTCTTCTTTCAAAAATGCCTGTTGGTGCAGGACCAATAAATTTTTTGTCCGTTTTATGGCAAGCAGTACATTTAGATTTGTAGATAGCAGCACCAGCAGTTGCCATAGTTTGATCAATTTCTGCTGGTAACGTTAATTCCTTAATTGGGCCGATACCTTTGTTGTCCATATCAATCACCACACCTTTTGGCATTTCTGTAGGTATTTCAACTACTTCTTTCTGTTCTTCGCCTCCGCCAATTTTAAATGCTTCCTTTTCTTCTTTTTTTTCTCCGCCTCCACAGCTTATAAAAGCTAGTACTATTAGTATTGAAAGGCCTTTAAATATGTTTGTCATTGGTTGTTGGTTTTAAGTTATGTTACAAAACTACGTTGGTAAAGGATTTTAAAATATGACTTAAATCATATTTAAGACTTTTTTATCTTTTATTTTTTTATTGTAGATATCCATTGGTAATAATATTTTGTAAGTAAAGTTTCAAATTTTTAAAATGAAATAATATTGTAGTAGGTAATTGATTTTTAGCGTAGTATTAAGAATTTGGCTTTATTTAAAAACGTAACTTTAAAACAAAAAAATGAAAGTTAACGCTATTCCACTTCTACTAATCACTACTCTTATTTTGGTGATGACAACAATTTTTTCTTCCCTAAATTTTGAATTTAAATGGGTTTTCTATTTAATGGTATTTGGACAAGGTATTTTCGTGTTTACCGTCTATAAAGTTTTGACAGATTTATACAAAACAGACAAAACGTTTGAAGATTTTTATGAAGATCATCCAATTGGAAAAGAAGAAAAACAGTTAGAGGATAATAAATAACTCTCAATTATTTTAAAATAATACACTTGAATCCTAGTTATTCGTGAAGGGCTAAAAATGGAATTTCATTGTGATAATATGTCTGTTCAGATGTTGGTTTGAATATAATTCTCTGAACCAAATTTAGATTTTTCACCAACATGGCAATTATATCTATATTCATATTACTAATAAATGATTGAAGTCCAATTTCCAAATTTGGATTTTCAATTACGTGAAAACTGTGTGGAATTCCTGTTAGATTTTCACTTAAATATTCTCTGTTTTTTATCTGATTACTATCTAAAGGTTTTTGCGATTGAGCAACTCTCAAAATTTTTATAGCTGTATCGTGTTTTTGAGCAATTTGTTGTAACGTGCTTACAATCTTACTTCTATATAACACATTAAAATCTGTGGGAAACCCAATATTAACGGGAACTTTAAATCTGGCTTTTTCGGGTATTACCAATATTGGACATTTTACTTTTGTTATTACTTCCCAAGTATGGCTACCCACATTTATTTCATTCAAATTTGTTGCGCCTTTTGTTCCCATAATAATTAGGTCAACAGCCTGTTCATTTATATAGTTTTTTATACCTAAAGTGAAAAATGAATGTAATGATACGGTGCGAAGACTGTAATTATGATCTGGAAAAGACTTATTTATTTTCTCTAAAAGATTTGAAAATTTTCCAGCAGTAGATTTTACAAAATCGCAATTATTTTTATTTTTTGAAAATTCTACGTCTAGTTTTACGGTATTTATGTGAAGTAAATGAAATACCACCTTTTCATTCTGAAAAAATGACAAACCGTAGAATATAGCATTCCACGAATTTTCAGAAAAGTCTGTTGGTATTAATATGCGGTTCATTGTTAAAAATGTGTGCCGCAAATCTATTTTATGAATGAGTTTTAAATAATGATAAAAATCAGTTTTGCAATAAGTTGTATTTTAAACTATAGCTTTAATACGTTCTAAATCAATAATTTTTATATTTCTTCCTTCAATTGCTATAAGACCATCTTTCTTAAAGTCTGATAAAGTCCTAATCAAACTTTCGGTTGCAATTCCTGCGGTATTTGCCAAATCATTTCGTGAAATTCTAATTGGTGCATTGGGATTAGTATTCATAATTTCAACAAATTGAAGTATTGTTGAAGCAGTTTTGTGCCTTACAGAACTGTATGCCATTTTTAGTAATTGTTGTTTTACTTCAGATAAGTTATCCGTTAATAGATTCATTAGTTCCAGAGAAACATCTTGGCTATTTTTTAAAATATCTTTCACGTATACTTTTGAAAGACCAACTATTTCTGTGTCTTCAACAGCTGTTGCAGTTTCAATATAAGGTACATTATCGTCAAAAGATGTGAAGCCTATAAAATCATCCGCTTTATGTAAACCCGTTATTAATTCCTTTGCATTTACATCCATCGTATGGATTTTAACTACACCTTTCAATATTAAAAATAAGCTGTTGGAATGTTCTCCTTTTCTAAAAATACTTTCATCTTTTTTGAAATGAATAATCTCGCCTTCATCACAAAAAAAATTCTTTAACTGATTAAGGTTTTGCAAGTTCTCACTAATCACATCGTTATTTGAAGCATTTTTTTTAACTTCCGACATTATTTTAAGGATACTTGCTTTTGCCAATCTGCTTTCTATTGCGCTTAACAATTCCTGCTCATCAAATGGTTTAGTTAAATAATCATCGGCGCCCATATCCATTCCTTTTCTAATTTCTTTATGCTCGGTTTTAGCGGAAAGAAAAATAAACGGAATGTGCGAGGTTGCATTATTATTAGATACTGCTTGCAATACGCCATAACCATCAAGCTCGGGCATCATTATATCGCAGATAATAATATCCGGCAAATGAGAAATACTTTTTTCAATACCAATTTTCCCGTTTGGAGCTGTAATTACCTCGTAATTTTCTAGCTCTAACAACTCTGCCGTATTTTCACGTAAAGCTATATCATCCTCAATTATTAATATTTTTTTCATTCTTACTTATTTTGTTTCAAAGGAATCTGCACTTTAAATGTAGATCCTTTTCCTTCTTCACTTTTAAAATTTATTGTTCCACCCAAGTTTTCAAGATGTGTTTTTGCAATATTTAAACCTATGCCTGTGCCTTGGTCCAAAAGTGCATTTTCCGCTCTAAAATATCGGTTAAATATAAATTTTTGCTCCTCTGATGGAATACCGATTCCTTCGTCTGAAATTTCTAAAACTAGATCTTCATTTTCTATTTGAGCTATAATTTTTATTGTACTGTTTTCTAGTGAATATTTGATAGCGTTATTAACCAAATTTGTAAGGATAAGCTCTACTATTTTTTCATCAAAATTTAAATTTATGTGATCTATATTTTCTGGATACAATATTTTCTGCCCTTCTTTTAAAACCATATTGGCTTCATAAACCACTTCATTAATTGGCTTGCTAAGTGCAAAAGTTGTGAATTTGTAGTTTTCCTTACCACTTTCCAATCGTTCTATAGAAAGAAAATCTGTAATTATATTGTTTAAAAACTTAACCTTACTCTTTATAGTTTTAATGTGTTTGTCACGCTTTTCCTGTTGTTCTGCTTCTTTGTATTTACCAATAAGTGTTGCAGATGTGTAAATTCCTGTTAGCGGAGTTCGAAATTCATGGGAAACCAAGGATAAAAATTTTGTCTTTAAATCATTTAGCTCTTTTTCTTTGTGCAACGCTTCCTGAAGTCTTTTGGTTCTTTCTTCAACCTTCTTTTCTAAATGCGCATTGAGATCTAAAATTTCTAATTCGGCTCTTTTACGAATTGTTATGTCTGTAATAAGAACCATTACATAATTATTCCCATAAATACTAAAAGGGTTTAAACCTGCTTCTACCGGAAATTGGGTGCCATCCTTTTTTAGTCCAAAAATATCACGGCTATGCCCCATTTGGCGCTTAGCACTATTTTTCTGAAATTCTTCTACATGGTGCTTGTGTGCGTGATGATATTTTGAAGGAATTAAAAGATTAATATGTTGACCAGTAAGATCTTCCTTCACATATTGAAAAAGAGTTGAAGCAGAAAAATTTGAAGCAACAATTTTCTGCTCGTCATTTACAACAATTATGGCCTCAGATACCGCTTCTGTAAGAATACTAAATACATTACTGTCTTTTTTGAAAATTTCCATTATTCAAATTTACTAAAAATTAAAAAATTTGTATTGAATTCTCTAGCTTAAAGATTGAATGCTACACCTTAAAACCGTATTGAAAATCTTATGTATGATATCTATCATTTTTTAGCTTTATTAATCGTTTTACTTTAGCTATTCAAAATCTAAGCAAAATGAGAAATATACTCTTACCTACAGACTTTTCAGAAAATTCAATGAACGCGATTAATTATGCAATGAGATTTTTTGAAAATTGGGAGTGCAACTTCTATATTCTAAATGTGCAGAAAGTTTCTGAATATATAAGTGACGATTTAATTACAGCTTCAAATTCTGACACCATTTACGATAGTATTGCGGCCGACAATAAAAAATTACTTAACCAGCTTGTTGAAAAGTTGATAAAACAATATGAATCACAATCGTATTCGTTTCAAAGCTTGTTCGATTACGACAGTTTTATTGCAGCTGTAGATCAAGCTGTAAAATCTCAATCCATAGACTTAATAATAATGGGTTCTAATGGCGCTACAGGTGCTAGGGAAGTTATTTTTGGAAGCAATACATTACAAGTAATACGAAACTTAGAATGCCCTACTCTTACTATTCCTGAAGACTACACATATACAAATGTGAAAAGTGTTCTGTTCTCTACACAAAGGTGCGAGGATTTTTCATTT
>JBBSOK010000108.1:0-9470 GCA_038259825.1 Flavobacteriales bacterium | reverse complement strand
CAACTGCAATTAATACGTAAAAATCTTCTTCATAAAAGCAAAATAAAAGGCTATCCATTTGATAAAATTGGCACTAATTTCAATACCTTTTTTAAAGAACATTTACCGTTCAAATTAACGGGTGCACAAAAGCGGGTTGTAAAGGAAATTAGAAACGACTTGGGAAGTAATGCACAAATGAATAGGCTGTTGCAAGGCGATGTTGGTTCTGGCAAAACAATTGTTGCGCTACTATCAATGTTAATAGCACTTGACAACGGTTTTCAGGCTTGTTTAATGGCTCCAACTGAAATTTTGTCAGTCCAGCACTATAATGGCTTATCGCAATTATGTAAAGAATTGACTACCAGTATTTCATTACTAACTGGCTCAAGTAAAACTTCAGAAAGAAAAATTATCCACGAAAATCTTGAAAATGGTAGTTTAGACATTTTAATTGGCACACATGCGTTACTTGAAGATAAGGTAAAATTCAAGAATTTAGGGCTTGCAATTGTAGATGAACAACACCGATTTGGCGTAGAACAAAGAAGCAAATTATGGCATAAAAATGAGTACCCACCACACGTTTTGGTAATGACCGCTACCCCTATTCCACGAACCTTGGCAATGAGCGTTTATGGCGACCTCGATATTAGCGTAATTGACGAATTGCCGCCCAATAGAAAGAGTATAAAAACGGTCCATAGATATGATTCAAATAGATTAAAAGTTTTCAGATTTATTCGGGATGAAATTAAAAATGGTCGCCAAGTTTACATTGTTTATCCGCTAATTCAGGAAAGTGAAACCTTGGATTATAAAGATTTGATGGACGGATATGAAAGTATAGTTAGAGAATTTCCACAGCCCGAATATCAGATTTCAATCTTGCACGGACAAATGAAACCGGCAGATAAGGAATTTGAAATGCAACGTTTTAAAAAAGGTGAGACACAGATAATGGTGGCAACAACAGTAATTGAGGTTGGTGTAGACGTTCCAAATGCAAGTGTTATGATAATAGAAAGCGCTGAGCGTTTTGGTTTAAGCCAGTTGCACCAACTAAGAGGTCGCGTTGGCCGTGGCGCAGAACAAAGTTATTGTATTTTAATGTCCAGCCACAAATTGAGTGCAGATGCTAAAACTCGCTTAGAAACTATGGTGCGCACAAGTGATGGTTTTGAAATTGCTGAAGTAGACCTCAAACTTCGCGGACCTGGCGATATGATGGGAACGCAGCAAAGCGGTGTTCTAAACTTGCGAATTGCAGATATTGTCAAGGATACCGAAATTTTAAAAATCGCAAGAAGCTATGCAATGCAGACTTTAAAAGGCGATCCAAATTTGAATTCACCCGAAAATTCTGCTTTAAAAAATACGTATGAGCAACTAGTAAAGTTTAAGAATATTTGGAATTACATAAGCTAGTTATCAGCTAACAATTTATCAGCAAAATAGTTAAGCATTATTTCAACTTCTTCGTAATTGTTTTTTGGGACTTTTACATCCGTTAATCTTGGTAAATGATTAGCAAAGTAGATGTGATTGTTGGACATTTCGAATAAATTAGTTGCAAAAGCTATAGGATATTTAAAATTTGGATTTATTTCTGAAACTACGTCAGCTACCATTTTAATTAATTCCTTGTAATTTAAAAAGAATCCTTTGTCGTTTTTTTCATCTACATCTATAGTATGATATGCTTTTGTTCCTTCAGATATTATTAATCGCTGCAATTTACTTTCGTCAACATATGGTGTTGCAGGATTATCCAAAGCAGCAAAAACAAACGAATTAATTATTATTTCCAGCTTTTTACGTGGGTCTTCAATATTCAATGTATTAATTTTTATTAGAAAAGCAACATATTCCCAATACCAAGAAACTAAATAGATAAGTAGCACTTGCTTATTTTCAAAATATCTGTAAACTGATGCCTCGGTGCTTTTAATTTCCTGCGCCAATTTCTTGAAATTAAATGCCTCAAAACCAATTTCTGCGATTATTAAGATACTATGTTTAATTATATTTCTTCCTAAAACTGAATCTTGCGGATTTCGAAGGAATAATCCTTCATTTAACGATATATTTATTACTACACTCATTTATTAAAATTCTGAATTTAAATTAACCGCAAAAATAAGAAAAATAAGTATATAAATTATTTTTAATAGTTATACTATCATTATAAAAAGTATTTATATATTTGCTGCATATAAAATATAAACCACAGTATTTTAAATTATGAAAAGTAATTTTACATCTAATCTCCGCAACGACATACCGGCTAGTATAGTTGTATTTTTTGTTGCTTTGCCTCTATGTTTAGGTATTGCCCTTGCTAGCGGTGCACCACTATTTGCAGGTCTGATTGCAGGAATTGTAGGTGGTATTGTAGTTGGTGGCCTGAGTGGCTCTAAAATTGGGGTTAGCGGTCCTGCGGCTGGTCTTGCCGCAATTGTATTAACATCTATCGCTACGCTTGGCGATTATCAATACTTTTTGGTAGCAGTAGTCCTAGCTGGTATTTTTCAACTAATTTTAGGTTTATTGAAAGCCGGAATTATTGGTTATTATTTTCCTTCTTCAGTTATTAAAGGTATGCTTACTGGAATTGGGATAATTATAATTTTAAAACAAATTCCACATTTTTTTGGTTATGACAATACACCAGAAGGCGACTTTGCATTTTTTCATTTAGGTGGAGAAAACACCTTTACAGATATATTTAACACAATAAATTATATACAACCAGGCTCTGCAATAGTTGGTATTTTAGGATTGGCAATTTTAATCCTTTGGGAAAAAGTATTAAGTAAAAAGGGGAAAGTTTTTAAATTGATTCAAGGACCGTTAGTAGCCGTGGCAGTAGGTATTATATTTTTTATCCTAACTCAGAGCCACGAAACTTTTGCTATAGCTTCCTCTCACTTGGTTAGTGTTCCAGTACCAGATAGTGTTGGCTCATTTATTGGGCAATTTAGCTTTCCAAATTTTAGCGCGATAACCAATCCGGACGTATGGATTATAGCATTTACAATAGCACTTGTAGCAAGTTTAGAAACATTATTATGCGTGGAAGCTACAGATAAATTAGATCCTGATAAAAATGTTACACCAACAAACAGAGAGCTTTTAGCTCAAGGAACTGGAAACATTCTGTCTGGACTAATTGGTGGATTGCCTATAACACAAGTAATTGTTAGAAGTTCCGCAAACATACAATCGGGTGGAAAAAGTAAACTTTCAGCCATTATACACGGTTTCTTATTACTTATTTCGGTTATTTTAATTCCTACTATTTTAAATATGATTCCCTTGTCTGCCCTTGCAGCAGTGCTATTGGTTGTTGGATATAAACTCGCTAAACCTGCGCTATTTAAAACAATGTACAATTTAGGCTGGAAGCAATTTTTACCTTTCATAGTCACAATTGTTGGAATAGTTTTCACAGATTTATTGATAGGAATTGGCTTAGGGCTAGCTGTTGGCATTGTTGTAATATTGATAAAAAGCTATCAAAATTCACATTTTTTAAATAAGGAAGGCGAAGATATCGATGATGGAAAAATAAAGATGACACTCGCTGAAGAAGTAACTTTTTTTAATAAAGGTTCAATAATAAAAGAGTTGGAGAATATTCCAAAGAATACAACTTTAGAGATAGATGTAAGAAATACCAAATATCTAGACCACGATATTATTGAAATTCTGGAGGACTTTAACCACAAAGCAAGCTTGAGGAACATTAAAGTTATATTAATTGCAGAAAAAGGCATTTTTGAGAACCCGGTAGACTACTTAGAACATTTTACTTTACGGCCGAAGGAGTACGCTTAATAGTATATAATTTGAATTATTGAAAATAAAATACAGAAAATATGAAAGCGCACACAAGAGAAACTCAAGCAACAATGACTCCTCAAAAGTCATTGCAATATTTAAAAGAAGGAAATCTTCGATTTCAAAATAATTTAAAAACAAACAGAAATTTATTAGAGCAGGTTAACGATACCAGCGATGGTCAATTTCCATTTGCAACTATTTTAAGCTGTATAGATTCTAGAGTTTCTGCAGAATTGGTTTTTGACCAAGGTTTGGGAGATATTTTTAGTGTTCGAATTGCCGGTAACTTTATAAATCAAGATATTTTGGGCAGTATGGAATTTGCTTGCAAACTTGCGGGGACAAAGTTAATTGTTGTATTAGGCCATACAGCTTGCGGCGCAGTTAAGGGAGCTTGCGATGATGCTAAACTAGGAAACCTAACAGCAATGTTGGAGAAAATAAAACCAGCTGTAGCCGCCACTATTGAGCCGTCTGATACAGCTGAACGAAATTCAAAAAATATAAAATTTGTAGATGCTGTTGCTAAAAACAACGTAAACCTGAATATTGATAGAATAATAATAGAAAGCGAAGTGTTAGCAGAAATGCAACAAAACGGTGAAATTATGATTATTGGCGCTATGTACAATATAACCACAGGCGAAGTTGCTTTTTATGAATAAAATTCCCAAAGGGTAGTTAGAATAAATTGTTAAGTTTTATTGTTTTTGTTAAGAAATAACTACCCTTTATTTTATAAAAGTTTTTCGAATATTTTATTTCATAATTTTCAAAAAAGACTTCATTTAAAATTTATTTTCCAAGACTGATAACCTTATCAGCAAATTAAAGGATTACAACTATCCAAATTTTAAACAAATTTTCAGAAGTTATTTCTTCTACAATTCAAGTACAATTTCCACTTCGAAAATAGTGGAGAGTACTGTTATTTGGAAAAAGAATTTACTTTTTCAAAATATAAAATTTAACGATTTTTTAGATGATAGCTTTACTATTATTTAAAATAGTATTAATATATTTGTTGTATAAATAATCGAAAAAAATAAACAATATGAAAACTAGAATAACATTCGCAATAATTTTATTAATTGTTTCATCTTCAATATTTTCCTGTAAAGATGAAGGAAATAAAATTGATGAAACAACAACAGAACAAAGTCAACTTGAAAATCCAGAAATGGAAACCGAAGTAATGACGAAAGAATTGCAGGAACAATTAACGCCGCAAATTGTACTCGACCAATTTAAGGCTGGAAATGCCCGATTTGTAGCTCAAGAAAGCACAAGTAGAAATCACGGAGAGCAAGTAAGGAAAACCGCTGTTGGTCAATTTCCAAAAGCTATTGTATTAAGCTGTGTGGATAGTCGTGTGCCCGTTGAAGATTTATTTGACCAAGGCATTGGAGATATATTTGTGGGTCGTGTTGCTGGAAATTTTGTGAATACAGATTTATTGGGAAGTATGGAATTTGCAACCGCCGCAGCAGGCGCAAAATTAGTTGTTATTTTAGGCCATAAAGCTTGCGGAGCGGTAAAAGGAGCAATAGATAATGTTGAGCTAGGCAACATTACAGCTATGCTAACAAATATAAAACCAGCGGTTACAGCAATAACTGAGCCTACAGAGATGGAATCCAGAACTTCAAAAAATGAAGATTTTGTTGAAGCTGTTTCAAATAAAAACGTGCAACTCAACATTCAAAAAACACTAGACCAAAGTCCCTTATTAAAAGAAATGAAGGAAAAAGGTCAGATAAAAATTATAGGAGCAACTTATGATTTAGAAACAGGAATAGTTTCATTTTTTGAATAATACTTTATAAGAAAGGCCAAAAGTTTTTACGAATATCGTTTCGTTTTCAAAACTTTTGGTCATTCTTTTTTACTTTTATCGGAAAAGTAACCAATCAGGAATATTTCCATTCTTTAGTTTTTAAGTAATTGACATGACAAAGTATCAAACATTCATCTTATTATTATTATTTCCCGTAACAATTTTTGCTCAAGATAGCAATTTAGGTAATTGGATTATTTACTTCGGCAATAAACAACTTAACCCTAAATTCAATATACATCACGAAGTACAATATAGAAATTATAATGCCGTAGGAGATTTAGAACAGTTATTGCTTCGCACAGGTCTTGGTTATAATCTTACAGAGAATAACAACAACCTACTTGTAGGGTACGGTTATATTCTAAGTGAAAATTATATTGGTGATACAGATGAAAAGGTTAGCATAAATGAACATAGAATTTACCAGCAATTTATTACAAAACAGCAAATTGGAAGAGTTGGAGTGCAACATCGTTACAGATTTGAACAACGTTTTATTGAAGATGCCGATTTTAGATTGCGTTTGCGTTATTTTCTATCACTTAATCTTCCACTAAATAGAAAAGAAATTATAGATAAAACCTTATATTTTTCAACATACAACGAAATTTTTTTAAATACAGAGCAAAACGTATTCGACAGGAATAGACTTTACGGAGGCCTTGGCTTTAAATTAAATAATTCGTTAAAATTCGAATTGGGTTATATGAATCAATTCCTTGGAAACAGCACTAACAGAGATCAGTTGAACGTAATTACATTCTTTAATTTTTGATTTATAAAGTACTATCTTCCAAAATTGCTATATTTTCTGTCAAAATTTAAAAATTGATCTAAATGAAGCTTTTAATATTATCGTTTCTTATTGTTTTAGGTTTTCAATCTTTCGGGCAAGAAAAATTTGAGAGGGAACATAAAATAAGTATTGAGGAAGTGCCGCAACAGGCCCTCAAATTTATAAATAGTCCTAAACTTACAAACAAAATTAAATGGTACAGAGAAATTAATAGTGAGTACAGCACTATTGAAGCTAAAACAGAAGTAAATGGCATAAAGTATAGTATTGAATTTACGCTGGATGGTTTAATTGAAGATATTGAAGTTGAAATTAAATTCAATAAATTGTCCGAAAAAACACGGCAAAATATTCGAGAGGTTTTAGATTCAACATTTATAAAACACAAAATTAGAAAAACCCAAATCCAATATGTTGGCGAGCCAAAAGAACTTAAACACTTTTTGGAAGGCACAATTTCCGCCGACAATTTATCAGTAAACTACGAAGTTGTTCTAAAAGCGAAAGATCTTGTAAGGTGGAGTTTGTACGAATTTCTTTTTTCTGAAGAAGGTTCATTACTTGATAAAAATCGAATAGTTTTTAGAAATACAGATAATCTTAAATACTAATGAAAAAGTGTCTTTTCCTTTTCATTTTATTCATTTCTAATTCAACAATTGCGCAAGGAACTTATAATATAGGTTTGTTGCCAAGCATAAATATAAATACGGATCTTTCCCAAAAATGGAATTTAAATTTCAAAACGGAGTCTAGACAACTATTAAAATCAGGAACATTTAATGAAGACAGAAATTCTGGTTACGAATATATTTTGACAGACTACACTACAATAGTTTCACGAACCGTTGGATTAAATAATGCAATTACCGCAGGTTACTTATTTAGGGTTGAAGGAGATGAAATTATCCATAGGAGCATTCAGCAATTTATAATTACGCGAAGATTCCCCAAATATAGATTGGCACACCGTTTTAGTACCGACCAAACATTCACGCAATCTGAATCGCCAGTATTTAGACTTAGGTATAGGATAACGGTAGAATTACCGTTAAATGGAGATGCTGTAGACCAAAAAGAATTCTATTTAAAAATTAACAATGAATATTTAAATGAATGGCAAAGCTCTGGTTACGATTTGGAAGCTAGGCTTGTTCCATTATTAGGATACGTATTTACAGATAATAATAAATTGGAAGCAGGCGTAGATTACCGAATTAATTCATTTATTAAAGGCGCTTCGGACAATACATTCTGGTTTAGTGCCAATTGGTTTATAAAAATATAATTCAGGGTTCATTTTTAGCGTATCTTCATAATTCCTTACTTTTTAAATAGTGAAACACATTACGCGAACCGTTGTAATTTTGAGTGCCGTTAGCCTTTTCACAGACATGGCTAGCGAAATGCTGTATCCAATACTTCCAATTTATCTTCAGAAAATAGGCTTTTCAATTTTACTAATTGGAATTTTGGAAGGAATTGCTGAAGCTACAGCAGGATTAAGCAAAGGTTATTTTGGACAATTAAGCGATAGCAAAGCAAAGCGGGCGCCATTTGTACAATTGGGCTATTCTTTAAGCGCTATTTCAAAACCGATGATGGCTTTTTTCACGTACCCACTTTGGATTTTATTTACTCGCACAACAGATAGATTAGGCAAAGGAATACGAACAGGAGCACGGGATGCCATCCTTTCAAATGAAGCAACACCAGAAACTAAAGGTAAAATTTTTGGATTTCATAGATCTATGGATACCCTAGGCGCAGTTTTAGGGCCTAGTTTCGCATTGATTTATCTCTATTTTTATCCTGAAGATTATATAAATTTATTTTATCTCGCCTTTATTCCTGGCGTTATAGCAATTTTTTCAACACTACTTTTAAGAGATAAAAATGTTGAAATAAAACCAAAGAAAAAGAAAATTTCATTCTTCTCTTTTTTGAAATATTGGAAAGGGAGTCCTCCACAATATAAAAAATTAGTTATCGGTCTTTTATTTTTTGCATTATTTAATAGTAGTGATGTTTTTTTACTGTTGAAGGCAAAGGATGCTGGATTAAGCGATACTTGGGTTATTGGAATTTACATTTTTTACAACCTTGTTTTTACCATTTTTGCGTTTCCGTTAGGCATTTTATCTGATAAAATTGGATTCAAGAAAATGTTTTTGTTCGGACTTACGGTTTTTGCAATAGTCTATTTCGGAATGAGTTTTACAAATGAATTATATATAATAATCGTCTTATTTTTTGGTTATGGAATTTATGCAAGCGCGACCGAAGGTATAAGTAAAGCGTGGCTTAGTAACACAATACCACAACAAAATATGGCAACTGCAATTGGCGCATTTTCTGCATTTCAAAGCATTGCAAGTATGCTAGCAAGTTTTGCAGCAGGATTATTATGGTTTTACTTTGGGGCGAGCGTCACTTTTTTGGTGACAGGAATTGCTTCAATTTGTGTTATTTTTTATTTCCTTTTTCAGAAATATCTGTAAAATTAAAAGAAAATAAAATTTTATTCTTCAGAAAGCATTTTTACAAAACCTTCAAATTCATTTTTAAATTTTACAAACTCTTCCCCAGTAGCCGGACCATTAAATCCGGTATGGATTTTTCTAACCGTGCCTGTTTTATCAATAAAAATTGTTGTTGGATAACTTAATACATGATTTAGCATTGGCAATTTTTCGTTGGCTTTTCCTTTATCACTCGTTCCAAATTGAGCCAAGAGTATTGGATAAGGTACGCCTACTCTATCTTTTAATCTTTTAATAGCAGACATTGCTTTTTCTTCAGTCGGTGCATATTCAAATGCTAAGGAAATAAATTCAACATTATCGGGTTTATTTTTTGAATATTCAGTAAAATACTTGGTTTCGTCAAGACAATTTGGGCACCAAGTTCCCATAATTTGGACCAAAGTTACTTTTCCGATATATTTTTCATCAGCAAGCGAAACTACTTTTCCTTCGGTATTTGGGAAGGAAAATTCAATTTTAT
>JBBSOK010000107.1:0-9474 GCA_038259825.1 Flavobacteriales bacterium | reverse complement strand
TTTTTATCAATCTCCGCATTTTGGATTTTGGATTTCATATCGGAAATCTCGGATTCTTTTTTAGCCAATTGCTCCGCCAAATAGCGTTCACTTTGAGATTTTAACGCAGCAATTTCTGTTTCTTTATTTGCTAATTTCTCGGCAAGATCGCTATCACTTTTTGCTTTTAAAACCGTTAGCTCTTGATCCTTTTTTGCAAGTTGATCTTGTAGCGCATTTTTTATATTGGCTTCTGCTAGCTTTACAGCGCTTTCCTTTTCTTTTTCAGCAAGATTCAGGCGGTTTTTCAACTCGTGTTCAAATTCATGGTCGCGAACTTGCTTTAATATATCAGCAAATCCAGCTTCATCAACTTTAAAGGCTTTTTTGCAATTTGGGCAGATTATTTCGTTCATATTTAGTTTTAATGCATTACAGAATCCACGTAAATGTAAATAACCATAAGTATTTGGAATTTATTTTAATTTTAATTTTAATTTAAATTTAAATGTAATAATAGAAACTCACAATTTACGAAAAACCGTAAAGGAGCAAATTAAGAATGGAGAATAATTAAATTTAGTTTTTTTAATTTAAGGCCGCAAAACAGTTTTCCTGTTCAGGAATATTATTAAACCTGAAAAAATGGATATATTGGTATTTCTATGTGAGTTTTTTTATAGGTAATGACAGTTTTAAACTGTCAAAAAGCATAATAATTTTAATCACATCCCAAATCTATTTTAGATTGAGGATCATTATTGGGTATGCAATTTCCTGACAATACAGAAGTAGGTGCATAACGGGCAATATTAGCATCAAGCAAGCCATTTTCAATAAAATCTACCAAGTTTATTATTTCTTCCTCGCTAAGATTCATATTTCCAAATTGTGGTGCTAATTGGCTGTCCGGCACAAAAGTATTTTGTTTTACGCCAGCATTTTTATATTCCACCACTTCTTGAATACTTGTTATTGAACCACCATGACCATAGAAATTGTTCATTTTAAGATTATATAGAGTAGGCACTTTAAATTTATAATTATCTATTTCACGTCCAGTAAATTCCCCTCGTCCTTTTTGAGTTTCAATATTAAATGATTTCCTTCTATCAGAAAAAATAATGGTTTGTGACGGGTCAAAATCTAATAATCCCCACGCATAAAAGGCAGTAGACTTAAGAGCTGGCCCTGTATGACATTGGTAACATTTACCTTTATCAAAAAACACTTGCGCTCCTTTTTTCTGATTTTCATTTAAGGCAGCAGTATTTCCACGCAACCACTTTTGCCAAGGAGCTTGATTTGCTAAAATGGTACGGTTAAAGGCGGCAATTGCCAAGGCGCCATTGATTGAACCGTATCGCTCATTAATAGGAGAATTGGGAAAAGCTGCATCAAAATACGGCTTGTAACCAAATTCCTCAGCAAATTCCTCATCTATCTTTAAACGATGAACTTTTTGCCCAGCAATACCCTGAGTTTCCAAGCCTTGAAATCCAAATAAATTTTCAGGTATCACAGCAGCATTCTGTTGGACGTATGGAGCATTTATGCCTTGTGCGCCCAAGGCACCGTTCCAGAGTGCTACTTCTTGATAAGCTACATTTATAAGTGTGGGTGGTTTTACGGGTTGCACATCAATGCTATCGCGAGGCATCAAACCCGGATCCATAGCAATCCGACCTTCGCCAGCAAAGCCAAAACCAATCCCTCCTTCGCCAATACCCTGCCGAATTCCTGCCGAAAAGCTGGAAGCTGCAGGATGGCAACTTGCACATACATAGGTAAATCGGGTACTTGGCATTTTAGAATTTCCGCCTATTGCAGTTTCGTGTACCAATAACTGCCCTAAAGTCACTTTTTCTCGTGTAATTGGATTTAGAGGGTCTTGTGGAATTTGTGCGTAATCAGTTTCATTCGGCAGAACAAAAAAGGCAAGTCCTTCACCTTGGGAACGCGATTCTACTAATGTTCTTAAATCGCTATCTAGTGCAGATGGCGCAGCTACATAATCATCAGAGCCGCACGATAATAGCGAGAATGCCAGTATAGGTATAAATAATTTATAAGATTTCATGGCTAAAAGGTTGGTTGCCATTAAAATTAATAAAATATTAACATATTATTATATTTAACCTTGTGTTTTTAATACTTTTTAGACAAAATGCATTAAAAACACTACAAAAGACTTTATTGATACTTACTATCCTAATTAAAGGTTTTGTAAATCAGATACTTATACTTTTTTAAAAATTGTTGAATTCATTTCATTGTTGTTTCTTTCTGGAATATTGTTACTAATAATTAATGATTTTTTGTTGTTGATATTTCAGTATTACTAGTCTAATTATAAATTTTTACAAGTGTTTTAATTAAAGCTATGAACTTAATTTTTTGAAACTGAATTCTTTTTGTCAACTAGTCAGTTGGTGGGTTGTTTGGGAGTTAAACTGACCTTGTTAGCAAAAAGGATCCTTTTCCCGAACAAATGTCCTAAAAAACACCTGTTTAGTAACCGTAATTTATTTTTAAAAAAAATAGTGTTTGTAGTTTTTAGGATTTGAGCATAGCTATTTTCACTCAACATTTTCTTTTTTAGTATTAGCAAATTGAAACCTTTTACTTAAATAATATGCCATTTCTATTTTGCATATTTTTTAAATAACAGGATTGTAAATAAAATTGTCAATATTTTTATAATTGTGATTACGCTTCAATAATATTATTTATTGCATCCCAAAGGGCAATTCTTTTTTCAAGGGATTGCTTGGCTACCTGAAGGGTTTCTTCCCATTTTTGATCGTCATTGCCACAAAGTTCTGATATCATTTTTAGGGATAGCGGGCCGTGCTCGTCACCATCCAATTCTATGTGGCGTTCTAGGTAGTATTTTAGTTTTGTGTATTGGCCATTTCTTGAATCTGATTTATTCAAGATTTCAATAAACATATCTGGTATGAGATCTTCTCGCCCAAATGTAAAGGTAGACGCTACTAAATGGGGTTGGTTTGTATTAATTACAGAAAATGTAAATTTTACAAAATCCGCCACCCTGTTATCTATATTAATTTGGTTTAAGGCAGCATCTACTGTATTTCCTGATTCTAATAGTTTTATAAATGAATCTATTTCTGTTGTATCTGCAGTTGCTTGATGCATGGCCTCCAAATACATTGTAAAATGACTTTTGGGTTCTCCAATTTCATTTACATCACTTTCTTCACCGTGAACTATTTCATTTATAAAGCGCGCCAATGTTGCGTTTTTTGGCGATAACCATGGTGTGTTTACACAAGTAAGATTAATTTGAAGACTTTTTAAAAGCGACATAAAATCCCAAACGGCAAAAACATGGTTTTCCATAAAGGTTTTTATGTCTTGGATGTCCTTTAAATTTTCATACAGTTGATGGTTTTTTAACTGATTTCTCAATCCAGCAATTTCCTTTTCAATGTGTGCTATTTTATCCATTTACTTATTTTATCAAATTATTTTGCACTCTTGGCATATTAGTTAGATTAATTGCTTCTCTCTCCAAAAATGTGAAGCTCGGTAAAGTTTTTATCAATAATTAATGACGTATTGCCATTCACTTTCAAGTCAGAAAGACCTGTATCTTGATTATCAACTTCTATTTTGGAAATGTTGAAGGGAAGGCGTTTTAGGTCTAATTTAAAACTTTCATAAGATGTGGTATATTTTCCTTCTTTGTGCTGTTGGATAATCAATTCATTCTTTTTACCCGTTAGTTTGAATGTTCTAAAACTATATCTGCCTTTTTTATAATCGTAACCGTCGTTTGCGTCTTCGTATAAAAATGAAGTTTCTTTTCCTTCTTTGTAATATACTTCTAGCTCTACTTCTTTAATTTCTATTTCGCCAACATATTGCTGTACTGGATATTTTGGAATTATAGCACCTTCTTTTACAAACATTGGGATGGTTTCAATATCGGCATCTACCCAAAGTTCTTTTCCGCCTTCCACAATTTCATGAGTCCAGTAATTATACCATTTTCCGCTAGGGAAATACATTCGTCGACCTTGTGCATTGGCTTCCAAAATTGGGCAAACTAAAATATTGTCGCCATAAATAAACTCGTCTGTTCTATAATACGTTTGCGCATCTTTTTGATCGAATAAAACGAGAGGTTTAATGATTGGTCGTCCTTCCGTTACATATTGATAAAATGCGGTATATAAATAGGGCAGAAGCTTGTATCGAAGCTCTATAAACTTACGGGCAATATTTGTTACATTATCATCAAACGTCCATGGTTCTTGATCTCCATGATCGCCTGAGCTATGTGTGCGGCAAAAAGGGTGAAAAATACCCAATTGTATCCAACGGGAATATAGCTCGCCAGTTGGTTGTTCTGCAAAGCCACCAATATCGGTTCCTACAAAGCTAAAGCCGGAAATACTCATACGTTGTACTTGTTGGTTTGCAATCCATAAATGCTCCCAAGTTGCAATATTATCTCCCGTCCAAGTTGAGCAATACCGTTGTGTGCCGGAATAGGCAGCTCGGGTTATTACAAATGGCCGCTTTGGATAAGTAAATTGTTTAATACCATCATAGGTTGCCCTAACCATTTGCATACCGTAAATATTATGGGCTTTGCTGTGGCTGCATCTGTTACCATCATAATCATGACGAACATCCAATGGAAATGTCTTTGTGGGTACTTCCATAATTGCAGGTTCGTTCATATCATTCCAAACGCCTGCAATGCCAACATCTTCAATCATTTCTTTATATAATTGGCTCCACCAAGTACGTACTTCTGGATTTGTAAAATCGGGAAAATTACAATCGCCCGGCCAAACTTTACCGCGCATCAATGGCCCATCGGCACGTTTACAGAAATAATCTTTTTCCAGTGCTTCCTGATATACGGAATAATCTTTATCTACCTTAATTCCCGGATCTATCATCGCAACGGTTTTAAAACCATCTTCCAAAAGTTCGGCAACCATTCGTTTTGGGTCGGGAAAATATTCATTGTTCCAAGTAAAACACCTAAACCCGTCCATATAATCTATATCTAAATAAATAGCATCACAAGGAATGCGCAGTTCTCGAAACTTTGCAGCTATTTCCTTTACATTACTTTCAGGATAATAGCTCCATTTACATTGGTGGTAGCCCAGCGCCCAAAGCGGAGGCATCTCTGGCTTTCCGGTAAGATCCGTATAACTTGTTACTACTTCTTCCATTTGTGGGCCATAGATAAAGTAATAATTCATCTCTCCACCTTGCGCCCAAAAACTAGTAACATTTCTACGTTCTTGTCCAAAATCGAAAAAGCTTTTAAAGGTATTGTCAAAGAAAATACCGTAGCTTATTTCATTATGAAGCCCTATATAAAAAGGGATTGCTTTGTATAAAGGATCTTTATCTTTTCCAAAGGCATACTCGTCTGTTACCCAATTTTCAACACGCTTACCTTTTAAATTAAAATGCATAGCCTTATCTCCCATGCCATAATAGCATTCCATTTTTTGGCTTTCCTTACTCATTTTAACTATTTCTCCTCCAAGATCGTAACTGTCTTCCCAATGAAAACCACCTTCATCTTCGCTAATTAAAGTACCGCTTGTATCGCAAATTTTCACTTTTGCCGTTTGCTTAGCAATGTGGATAATCAATTTTGAAGTTGTTATCTTGTATTCAATGTCATCCTCGGAGTATTCTAACTTGTTATAACCTCGCACGGCATCTTCAGAAATTGCATAGCTAAAATCATTTGGAAAACTGCCCATAGGCGCATACCGAAAACGAATTACACTATCGCGGATTACCGTAAGTTGCAACAAAACATTATTTTCTGTTGTAAATTGAAATTTATCTTTGCTCTTTTTTAATTCTATTATCTTGTTTGGAAATTGGTTTCCTTTCTTCTCTAATTCTGTATTTACAATCATAGTATTCTTTAAAATGAAGTTGAAGTCGAAATTGAATTTTATCCCGAAAGTTTCGGCAAATTTTTAAATTCTATTTCAAATTCAATATTATAATTTAGATTATTATTTTGAAGTTTTTAGGTTTAAGGATTCACTTTATTTTGAATCCTTGGATTTTGGTTCTTTTTTCTTCTGAATTGATTTTTTAGTTGAAGCATCATCATTCTTTAATATAACCTTTTTCTTCGGACTTGCTTTTGAAGCGATTTTTGGCTTCGTGATTTTTACGGTTTCGTATTTGAAAGCAACCATAGCCAACGGTGGAAGTGTTATTGAAATTGTAAAATCTTTGCCGTGATTGGCCTTTTTCTTTGCTTTTATACTTTTAAGATTGCCAACGCCACTGCCTTCATATTTTGTAGCATCACTGTTAAATATTTCGACAACACTGCAGGCATAAGGCACGCCAACTTCATACTTGTTTAAAACGGAAGGAGTCATATTACAAAAAACTAAGATGCTATCTTTTTCATCATTGCCTTTTCGAATATATGCAACAATACTATTTTGGTTATCATCGTAGGATAGCCATTCAAAACCTGCTGGCTCAAATTGCTTTTCTGAAAGGGCAAGATTGTTAATATAAAAACGGTTTAAATCTGCTACATACTCTTGCATGGAGCTGTGCAATTTATTATCCAATAAATACCAATCTAATCCTGTTCTAAAATTCCATTCGTTTTCTTGACCAAATTCGCAACCCATCATCATTAGTTTTGTGCCAGGATGTGTAAACATGTAACCAAACAATAATCTCAAGTTTGCAAAACGCTGCCAATTATCGCCAGGCATCCTTCCCAAAAGTGATCGTTTGCCATAAACTACCTCATCGTGACTTAAGGGCAACATAAAGTTTTCAGAAAATGCGTAGGTAATGCTAAATGTAAGGTCGTTTTGGTGAAACTGTCTATAAATAGTTGGGCGGGCAAAATAGTTCAACGTATCATTCATCCAACCCATCATCCATTTCATTCCAAAACCTAAACCGCCATCGGTTGTTGGCCTGCTAACCATTGGATATGCAGTGCTTTCTTCGGCAATTGTTTGTACACCGTCAAAATTTTTATAGATTTCTTCGTTTAATTCCTTTAAAAGAGAAATAACATCAAGATTTTCTCTACCGCCAAATTCGTTTGGTTCCCATTCGCCTTCATCTCTGCTATAATCTAAATGAAGCATTGAGGCAACGGCATCAACCCGCAAACCATCGGCGTGATATTTTTCAAGCCAAAAAACGGCATTACTAATTAAAAAAGAACGCACCTCATTTCTACCATAATTAAAAATAAGACTTTTCCAATCTGGCTGATAGCCTTTTCGGCGGTCTGGATGCTCATAAAGGCACGAACCATCAAAATATCCTAGACCTGCGGCGTCCTCAGGAAAATGGGAGGGAACCCAATCTAATAATACTCCAATATTATTTAAATGAAGTGTTTCTATTAAAAACATAAAATCTTCAGGCGTTCCAAAACGGGACGTAGGAGCAAAGTAACCAATTATCTGATAGCCCCAAGACGGATCATACGGATATTCCATAACAGGCATAAACTGTACGTGTGTAAAGTTCATTTTGTTTAGATATGCAGGCAACTCCGCCGCTAATTCTAAATAGGAATAAGGTCTGTCTGGGTTTTCGTGACGTTTCCACGAGGAGAGATGTACCTCATAAACGGATATCGGACTTTGTAAACTATTATTTTTCTTACGTACCTTCATCCAATTGGCATCTTTCCAATCGTAATTAATTTTTACAACTTTTGAAGCTGTTGATGGCGGATGCTCGCAAGATCTTGCATAGGGATCTGCCTTTTCGGTTGTTATGCCTGGAATGTTGGAATGTATTTTATATTTATAGGTAGAGCCTTCTTCAACATTAGGAATAAATCCTTCCCAAATACCGCTGCCATCCCATCTTATATTTAATTTATGGCTGCCATCTACCCAATTATTAAAGCTACCTATAACACTTACTTCCCTTGCAGCAGGAGCCCAAACGGCAAAGTATGTTCCATTAACTCCATTAACATCAATTAAATGTGAACCAAACTTGTCATATAATCTAAAATGTTTGCCACTTACAAAGAGGCTAACGTCAAAATCCGTAAAAAGGGAATGGGAAATAACCTTATTCATATACAATCCTTAGGCTATAAAAGTATAAAACAGCAAGATAAAAACTGTATTGTCCAGAAATATTTATTGATAAGTTATTAGATACCTATATAAAAGTGAAAAGCGGTCCCTAACCGAACCGCTTTTCTGTAAAAGCTAATTATTAACCAAATATTAAGCTTCAATCTTTAACATTGGATATAAAATATCCAATAATTAAAAGACTTGCCGAAATTAGTAAGTTTGATCTAATTGACCTCATATTTAACAAAGAGATAACCTATTGTTTTACTTTAATTAGTATATAGGTTAAACGCAGCCCAATTACGTGTTAAATTATGTTCTATAAATGATATTTAATCTCTAGCAATTCTCGCTAAAAAATCCTTATTCACTTCGTGTTTTCCTTTAAAAACTTCAATTTTTAGATTTTCTCCAAAAAGTTGTGAACCTTTGAGTTTTAGCTCAGTTTTTCTGGCTTCCGTAATATATTCATCATTATCGCCATATAAATAGGTGACTTTACAATTATCCGGTAGATATTCGAAATCTGATTTTTTCAATTCGACCGGAATTGCTCCGCTGTGCAGAATAAGTTCATTGCAAATAATCTTCCTGCTCGCCAACCAACGCGTTGCTATTGATACGCCTTGCGAATATCCCAAAACTATAAAGCGGGGCATATTTTCTGGCTTTTCTTTGGCAAAAACTGCGTCTACATAATGTAATACATTTTCAGTTTCCGCAACAGTATTTTCCTTTGTAAGCCACGATGCGCCAATGTGTTTATAGTTTTTATCTTGATAGTATTTTGAAGGAGCTTGTGGCGCAATTACATAGTTTTCTTCAGGGTTTAAATCTGAAAAATATTTAATAAAATAGCGGCTTAAATAACCCAAACCATGAAAAACTATCCAAACATTTTTTGTGTGTGAAGTGAATTTATTAAGGGTTGAATAAGAATTTGTTGCGCTATATTCAACTACTTTCTCTTTAGTCATACTTAAATTTGTAATTTTATAACTGCAAAATTAGAAGATTAAATATGAAAATGTCCAAAGAGCAAACTTTATTGCGCTGCAACCAAATGTGCAAAAATACATTGATGGAAACCTTAGAAATAAGTTTTGTGGATATTGGTGAAGACACCTTAGTTGCCAAAATGCCCGTTACGCCAAAAGTACACCAACCCGACGGAGTTTTGCACGGTGGTGCATCTGTTGCCCTCGCGGAAAGTGTTGGCAGCGCTGCGGCTTACATTTTTTTGGATGAAAAAAAGGTTATGATCCGTGGTATCGAAATTGCTGCAAACCATATTAAAAGTATTCGCGAAGGTTTTGTTTATGCTAAAGCTACCATAATCCATAAAGGTAGAACAACCCAATTATGGCAGATTAGAATTGAAAATGAA
>JBBSOK010000106.1:0-9541 GCA_038259825.1 Flavobacteriales bacterium | reverse complement strand
CTAGAAAGGCAAGAACCAATGCAAAAACTTCGTAACACAATAACAAACCATTTACCCAAAGGTTTTGTTGAAACAATGCAATACGGAATGGTCTCGTATGTTGTACCACATAGTTTATATCCCGCAGGTTACCATTGTAAAACAGCAGACCCTTTACCCTTCCTTAGTTTCGCATCGCAGAAAAATAGTATTAACCTTTATCATATGGGCATTTAGGCCGATCCAAAATTGTTGGATTGGTTCATGGCAGAATATCCGAAGCACGTAAAAACAAAATTGGATATGGGTAAAAGCTGCATTCGCTTTAAAAATATTGAAACTATTCCTTTTGAGTTAATTGGCGAATTAGCTTCAAAAATATCTCCCAAAGATTGGATTAAAAAGTATGAATCTTTAATTAAAAAATAGAATATCAATCACCTGAAAATCCTTCAACATTTTATAAATGCGCCGAGTTTAAAAATTACTTCGGAAAAATATCCTTTCAATAATTTTGAATTTCAAAACATAGAAATTACTGAAACAAATTTTGCTTTTCCTACTGAAATTGTTTTGGGAAGACAGGCGGAAGCTTGTTTTAAAGCCTATCTAAATTCTTCGGCCAACTATGATATTTTAGTTTCTAATCTTCAAATAAATGCTTCTACCTCATTAAGCAACAGTTCAGAAAAAAGAACGCTTGGCGAATTGGATTATATTGTAAAAAATAAAAATTCAGAAATAGTTCATATTGAATTGGCTTGCAAATTTTACTTGTTCGATGAAAATGCAGGTATTACAATTGAAGAAAAATGGATTGGACCAAACCGAAAAGATTCGCTCTTTGATAAGCTAGAAAAAACAAAGTTAAAGCAATTCCCATTGCTTAATGAAGTTGAAACTAAAGAAAAGTTAACAGAATTAAATATCCCCTTTCCGACAAATCAAAAATTGTGTTTAAAAGCATTTTTGTTTCTCCCAAAAAATTTGAAAGCTGAAAATTTACCTGAAAACTATAGAGATTGTGTTGTTGGCTATTATAGTAATTTTGATGACTTTATGAATGAAAATACAGACGCAGTTTATGCCATACCAATTAAAAAAGAATGGCTTTTACCACTAGAGTTTATTACACAATGGTATACTTTTTCCGAAATTAAACCAATGATTGAAGAACAAATTAAGAATAAAAAATCGCCCTTGCTTTACAAGAAAACTAACGATAAAATCGAAAAGTTTTTTGTGGTTTGGTGGTAGTATATTTTTGAAGTAATAAAGTCTAGTTTTGAAGTAATTTTCAATCTTTTAAAGGTCTTCCAAAAACTGTACGCCATAAAATATTCAAGTCTGCAATAAAGGAACGGTTGTAATAATATTCTAAGTTCATCTTAACTTTATCTGGAAAAAGCATGGTGTTATTATATTGGAGTGCATTTTCTTGTTTTGCTAAAATTGCATCTTCATTGTAATATTTAATGGCGGCTTCACTACATAGTCCTGGTTTTAATTCTAAAATTTTACGGTCTTCTCCTTTCAATTTGTCGTAATAACCAGGAATATCTGGTCGCGGACCCACAAAACTCATTTCGCCTTTTAGAATATTAAAAAGTTGAGGTAATTCATCCAGCTTAGATTTTCGTAAAAATGTCCCAAAGCCAGAAATATTATTATTTTTAGAATGTAAAGTGCAAATCTTGTAGATAGTAAATGGTCTTCCAAATTGCCCAATTCTTGCTTGAAGAAAGAGACCTTTGCCAGTATCAAAAAATGCTAGAATTGATAATAATGCAATGAGCCAACCAAAAAAGAAAATGGCGAATAACGAAAAAACAAAGTCAAATAACCGTTTCAAAAAAATTATTTCATTTCATACTTGTCGAAAAGATAGATTAATCCCGTCATTGCAGCTGCACCAAGTTGTAATTCACGCTTATTAACCTTATCAAAAGTATCTATCTCACTGTGATGATAATCAAAATATCGCTGAGAATCTGGATTAAGACCGGCTAAAACCATTCCTTCGTGCTTTAATGGGCCAATATCCGCACCGCTGTTACCTATTACAAATCTATTAGTCAAATAGGGCTCAAATAACTTAGACCACTCTTTAATCTTATTAAAATCTTCATTACTTGCATCAAAGCTGAAACCTCTCGGTGTAAAACCGCCGCTATCACTCTCTAAGGCAAAAACGTGATTTTCATTATTTTTCTTAGCCATTTCAGCGTATTTTTTTCCACCTTCAAGACCATTTTCTTCATTCATAAAAAGAACTACGCGAACTGTATAATTTGGTTTGTATCCTATTTCTTTCAAGATATTTACTACTTCCATACTATGTACCACACCTGCACCATCATCGTGAGAGCCATCACCCATATCCCAACTGTCCAAATGTCCACCTACGGTAATATATTTATTAGGATATTTACTTCCTGTTATTTCGCCAATTACATTGTACGACTGCACATCTGGCCACGTTTTGCAAGTTTGTTTAAAATAAAATTTTAAATCTGGTTTCAACTTTAAAGTAGCACTCAAATAGGAAGCTCCCTTTGTACTTATTGCACAAGCTGGTATTTGCTGATTAGTTGGCAGATTGCCATAACTCATAGCGCCTGTATGTGGATTATCATCTTGGCGGGAACTCATTGATCTTACAACTACACCTACTGCTCCATATTTTGCTGCCTCTTCCGCCCCGGAATAACGTTGATTTACAGCACCGCCGTAAGCCGATCCAGTTGAAATTAACGTTTGATCGAAAGAACGATTGTAAAATACGATCTTACCTTCAATCTTTTCCTTTCCTAAAGTTGCTAGTTCTTCAAAACTCTTAACTTCAACAACCTCAGCTTTTAAACCACTATCCGAAGTTGCTATTGAGCCTCCCAAAGCACAGATATCCGCCAAACTGGTTTCGCCTGGTGCGGTTTCTATATATCCATATTCTTTGGTACCGCGAGTCCATTTTGGAACCATTACTGGTTGTAAATAAACTTTTGAAAGTCCCAAAGTTTCCAATTGTTCCTTTGTGTATTTTACAGCTCTTTCTGCTTCCAAAGAACCTGAAAGCCTACCACCAATCTCATTACTTAAATAATCTAACCAATCATATCCTTTAGCGCTAGTTAATGCTATATCAAAAATTTGACGAAGCTTAGTTGAATCTTCAACCTTGCTATTTTGTGCAAATAAGGATGTTGAAGTAATTAGTAAAAGACTTAAAATTATTGTAATGTTTTTCATTTTGAAAAAATTTAAATATTTATTCATTTTTTAAACGTTCCTTAAATTCATCAATTTTTGCTAGAATTTTTGGGTCAAGTTCAGGTTCCTTTATATCTGTATATTTTTGTAAATGCTCGAGCATTATATTTGCTACAAGCAATCTGGCTGCATCTTTATTGTCTGAAGGAATGTTAAACCAAGGCGCGTGGTCTTTGCTACTATTGTTTAAAACAGCCTCATAACATTTCATATATTTAGGCCAAAGATCCCGCTCATCCAAATCTCCAGGAGAAAATTTCCAATTTTTGTTTGGTTTATTTAATCTCCTTAATTGTCTGTTTTTTTGCTCTTCTTTTGAAAGGTTTAAAAAGAATTTAAAAATTATTGTACCGTTGTCGGCAATTGTTTTTTCGAAATTATTAATCTGTTCAAACCGTTTATCCCAAAATTTCTGGTCTATATCTTCAACCTTGTTTATATTGGGAAGTTTTTCTCCCAAAATATAATTTGGGTGAACCCGTGTAACTAACAGATTTTCATAATGCGTTCTATTAAATACTCCAAATTTCCCGCGTTCTGGCAGCGCAATATAATGGCGCCATAAATAATCGTGCTTTTTCTCAAGCTCGGTCGGCGTTTTAAAGCTGTGAACTACTACTCCGCGAGCATTAAAATCTTTAAATACTTCACGAATTAAACTATCTTTTCCAGCGGTATCCATTCCTTGCAAACAGACTAAAACAGCGTATTTGCCGTGTGCATACAATGTATCTTGTAGCTCACCGAGTTTTTTACGTGTTTTTTTCAGTTCTTTTTTCAGCTTTTTTTCATCTGAAAAAAAAGCAACGTTTGTTTTAAGGTCTTCAATTTTTACCTTTTCTGAAATTTTGTAATCTGCAAGTTTAATTTCTTTCATTTTATATAATAAATGATGAAGTTACCTTAAAAATTGTTTTCCCTTTCTTAAGGATTTTATTTACTGGCAAAGGATTTTACGTCTTCTTCAGAAATTTCGGAAGATCCCAAAATTATAAGACGTTCTACAACATTCCTTAATTCCCTAATATTTCCAGTCCAATCGTACTCTTGTAATAATTTTATTGCTTTATCGGAAAACTTTTTTTGAGACGTGCCGTGTTCGCTAGCAATTCGTTTTGTAAAATACTCAATTAATAACGGAATATCTTCTCTTCTATCATTTAAGGAAGGTACTTTTATAAGAATTACTGCTAACCTATGATATAAATCTTCCCGAAAATTACCTTCGGCAATTTCTTTTTTCAGATCCTTGTTGGTTGCTGTTAAAATCCTCACATCTACTTTGATATCTTTATCGCTGCCAACTCTCTGAACTTTATTTTCCTGCAAGGCGCGTAGTACTTTTGCTTGGGCAGAGAGGCTCATATCACCTACTTCATCCAAAAATATGGTACCACCATTTGCAGCCTCAAATTTTCCGGCACGGTCTTTATTTGCAGATGTAAAAGCACCTTTTATATGCCCAAAAAGCTCACTTTCAATAAGTTCACTCGGTATCGCAGCACAATTAACTTCAATCATTGGGCCATTGCTTCTCCCACTTTTTTGATGTAACCAGTGTGCAACTAATTCTTTACCCGTTCCATTTGGACCGGTAATTAAAACACGAGCTTCAGTTGGAGAGACTTTTTCAATCATATTTTTAATCTGCTCGATTCCATCGCTTTTGCCTATCATTTCATAATTCTTGCTTACTTTTTTCTTCAGCAGCGAATTTTCAACAACCAGTTCCTTTCTATCTAATGCAATTCTTACAGTATTGAGCAAGCGATTTAAATCTGGCGGTTTGCTTATGTAATCGAAAGCGCCAAGCCTCATCGTATTGACCGCGGTATCTAAGTCTCCGTGACCGGAAATCATAACCATTGGTATTTCTGGCTTTATTTTTTTTGTTGCTTCAAGGACTTCAACACCGTCCATTTTTGGCATTTTGATATCGCAAAGTATCAAATCAAAATCTTCTTTTTTTATCAATTCAATACCTGCAAGGCCATCTTCTGCCTCGCTTACTTCGTACTTATCGTTTTCCTCGGACAAAATTTTAACCAATACTCTCCGTATGGCTGCTTCATCCTCGATTATTAATATTTTTGACATTTCTAGAATTTAAATTTTAAACCTGTGCGCAAATACGCTCCATTTTCATCATTTATAATATAAATTTTTTCACCATCGCCAGCTTCAAATCTAAAATCATTATAGAATGAATGCGCGGCATAAACGTATAATAATAAATGTTCTGTGAAAAAATGTTCGTAACCTAAACCGCCAATACCAATGGTTTCTTGAATACTCTCCGCAACCTTGTTATCTGGATTTTGGTCTGGGCTTTTTGGCACAAAATTGGTTTGGATGTTGGCATAAACGTTATCTATAGTTAGAAACGCTTGTATAGCATCTTTATGGCTGTCATTTAAATAATGGCGAATATTTGTTTTTGGTACTCCCAAGGTATAAGTCCAATTTGGTTGAAATTCTCTATAGTAATTAACAATAGGCAAAGGAAAATTTCTGCCAGGGGTAGTAGAATATGAAAGACCCAAGACCAATCTATAAGGCTTGGCTCCATTCAAAGTATCGTTTTTCTTATCCTTAATTGCGTATATAGCACCATCAAAAAGAAAATCATCACTTTGGGTACCACTTTCAAAATCACTTTGTATTTTCACTCCGCCTTTTACACCAAAACGCCAATCATTTTTTCCCGACCAGGTGTAACCTGCATAAATATCCATTTGCTCAACAGATGAAGGATTGTTATCTACAAATGTTGAGTCAAGAGCAGTTCTACCAAATAACGCATTAGTGTCCTCTATATCTACAATGTTTATATCCACATATCTATATTCCAAACCAATTACCAAATAATTCTTTTTTTCTTTATTAATTGGTATTGGAGCTTGTATTAATGCTCGATAGCGGCTTAAAGTATTCTCAGATTTACCACCGAATGGTAAATATAGATATTCAACCCTTGCAAGGTCTGTTGTTTGCGAAAGTGCTGATCCAAAAGCCAGTAGCGCTATCATGAGGATAAAAATGCTTTTTTTCATACTTAAATTACTCTTCAGGTTGTTTCTTAAATTACTCTTCAGGTTGTTTCTTAATTTGGTTTTGTGATGGTTGCGGTAATCTACTATCATAAAAATGAACATCCCTTTGTGGAAATGGAATTGTTACGTTGTTTTCTCTAAACTTTGCGTCAATAGTAAAGCGAATATCGCTTTTAATCCTTGGGTCTACAAAGCTATCCCCGATAAAAAAGTAAACGCCAAAATTTAAAGAAGAATCTGCAAACTCCTCAAACATAACAAAAGGTTTAGGGCTCTTAAGCACACCTTTTTGATGATCTACACATTCCAACATTAATTTTTCAACTAAACGAACATCACTTCCATAAGCAACGCCAACTTTTACATTTTCGCGTGTACTGCGGTGGTTTTGTGTGTGATTATAAATTATATCTGTTATAAATTTATGATTTGGGATAATAATAATCTTGTCATCCCTTGTAATAGCTCGTGTTGTGCGCAATTTAATTTCTGTTACGCGACATACTTTAGAATCTATTTCAATAACATCACCAACCAATAAAGATTTGTCGATAATTATAAATATTCCTGCAATTATATCCTGAAAAAGGTCTTGCAACGCTAAACCCAAACCAACCAACAAAGCGGCTGACGCAGCTAAAAAAGGTGTAATGTTTACACCTGCAACACTAATAATTACTATAAAAACTATAATGTATGTTAGGTACTTTATAAATTTGAAGATGCTGATAAACTTCATTTTATCATTGCCGTCCATCTTTCTTGTAAAAAAAACCCTAATCCATTTCAATAGAAAACTGGCAATAAAAAAAGATACAATGATTAATAAAACAAGTCCAATATCTAGAGAAATTGCGTCGTTTCCTTTTCCTATAGTTATACCGATATCAAGAAACTTTTGGATAGCTCCTAAAATGTCATCTTGAACTACTTCTTTTATTTTATCGCTTACCTCTTCTTGCAAACTGTTTAGTATTTAATCCATTTAAACATTTCTTTATACGTTGGTTTTTTACCGTACATTAAAATACCAACTCTGTAAATTTTTGCAGCAAACCATACAGTTCCTAAAAATGTTCCAAATAATATAACTACAGAAAGTATCTGTTGCCATATAGGCACGCCGAAAGGAATTCTCATTAACATTACAACCGGTGATGTAAAAGGTATATATGAAAATACCTGAGAAACTGTTCCGTGCGGATTATCAATTACAGTGAAAATACCTACATAAACAGCCAAAATAAGTGGCATTAAAATAGGCATCATGAATTGTTGTGTATCTGTCTCACTATCTACGGCAGCTCCAATTGCTGCATATAACGATGCATACAATAAGTAACCACCTACAAAAAATAGAATGAACATTATAATCAAATTAGCCAAAGGCAAATTGCTTATTTCTAACATTATTTGTTGTACCATATCTGCCGAACCAGTATCCGCTCCTTGTGCTATTATCTGTTCTTGGGATTGTGAAATTGCTGCCGTATCCAAACCCAATAATTGAGGAACGATTGCAAAAAGTAACGCACCTAAAATTACCCAAACAGTAAACTGCGTAATACCTGCCAAAGTAGTGCCAAATATTTTACCTAAAAGTAATTTCATTGGCTTTACGGAGGAAATTATCACTTCAATAATACGGCTAGTTTTTTCTTCGATAACGCTTCGCATTATCATATTTCCGTAAATTATAATGAACATAAACAACAAATATCCTGCAGCGCCACCGGCAGCTATTTTTAAACCAGAACCAAGTTTTGATGTCTCCATCCCTTTAAAAGTTTCTTGGTTTGTATTTACCCTAACCTGAAGTTCTTTAATCATCTTGGAATCGATACCCGCGTTTTTAAGAATTTCAGTGTTTAAAGTGCTTTCAACCGTATCGTCAATATCACTTATTAAACTAATTGATGGAGAATCTTCAGAATAAAAAGTTACGCTGCTTGCCAAATCACGTATATTTTCCTTCTTTGGAATATATATAAGACCGTAATTATTGGCATTTTCTGACGTTTTTTTAGCTTGATCTAATGTTTGATTAATAATGTAACTATAACGTGTATAATCACCATCTTCAAATTTATCAGCAAAAAGACCGCTTTCATCAAGCACAGATATTACTTTGCTGTCTTCGCTGTTCAAACTAGATAAGTATGCAACTAAGCTGAAGATGGCCACGAAGATAACCGGACTTAAAAAAGTCATTATTACAAAAGACTTATTTCTAACCTTTGTTAAATATTCACGTTTAATAATAAGGGAAAGGTGGTTCATATTATTCTAGTTATTATTTACGGTTTCAATAAAAATATCACTTGCAGATGGGATAACCTCCACAAAATGTGTCACTTGCCCTTTACTAGCCAAATAGTTGATTAGATTATTAGGCGCAGCATTTTCAGGTATTTTTACTTTGTACTGTAATTCGTTGTTTATGCTCTTGAAAGTTGCTGGCGAAATTTCAAAATTTGCTTTTAATTGGCTCGTAACCTCCTCCGCTTTATCTGTAATTAATCCAACTTCAAAAGTATTGCTTCGGTATTCCCTCTTTATATCAATTAGTTTACCGTCTAAAACTTTATTTCCTTTATGAATTAGCGCAATATGATCGCACATTTCTTCAACAGATTCCATTCTATGTGTTGAAAAAATTACAGTAGCACCATCGTCACGCAATTTTAATATTTCATCTTTTATAAGATTTGCATTTATGGGATCGAAACCGCTGAAGGGTTCATCAAAAATCAATAATTTTGGTTGGTGTAGTACGGTAACAACGAATTGAATTTTCTGCGCCATACCTTTAGAAAGTTCCTGAATTTTTTTATCCCACCAATCTCCTATTTCCAGTCTATCAAACCAATATTTAAGGCGCTCTTTAGCTTGTTGCTTAGTTAAACCCTTTAGTTGGGCCAGATACAATGCTTGTTCACCCACTTTCATAGATTTATAAAGGCCTCTTTCTTCGGGCAAATAACCTATATGTTGAATATCATTTGGTTTTAGCGGCTGGCCATCTAAGAAAACAGAGCCAGTATCGGGCATTGTTATTTGGTTTACAATACGTATAAAAGTTGTTTTTCCAGCACCATTTGGACCAAGTAGTCCAAAAATACTACCTTTTGGAACTTCTATTGTTACATCATTCAGGGCATTATAATCTCCAAATTTCTTTGAAACATTTTTTGCTACAAGAAGGTTTTCCATAATATGAGTTAGGTAAATTTAAAGTG
>JBBSOK010000105.1:0-9900 GCA_038259825.1 Flavobacteriales bacterium | reverse complement strand
GAGCGTTTCTAATTTATTGAATATCATATCTCTATTTCTTAATTTAAGCCATTGCCAACTCTATTTTTTGGTTGGCTTTCTGTGTTATTTATAGGTGTTTTATTCACTTTATTTTCAATTGATAATTTGTGGTGCTCGCTAATAGACCAAGCCATGTGATTCTGCATTATTATAAAGCAGTAAACATATGGATGAGGTTGAAAAATTATCGAAATTGTTTGCTTTCATAGTCCATTCGTATTAATTAAGATACTTAAAGCAATATGCAAGCCAGCGGAATTATGTAGTATGCCAGAAATAGAAAAAGGAGGTTAACTAGCTGAAATATAGTATTTTAATACAAGATGTAAATTATTTGAACAAAATCTATGTGATACTTTTTTACCCAGTCGGGAGAAGTTGTATCATTTGCTACAACAATAAAAGAATTTAAAATGGCAATTTTCCATAACAATATAAGTTAACTGTATATTTATAAAATTTACTTTTGCTCTATAGGGTTAAGATAATTATACAAAAAACCTGAATACGGTATTAAAATCTATTACATTAGATATATAACAGAATATATCTTGAAGCTAAAAGAATTATTAAAGTTTTGATTTAACATTTTTTAAACTCCAATTATTACTATGAATATACTACTTCTTTATATTTCAATTTTCGCAAGTGTGTTTTCAATTGAAAACCCTAAATTGACTATTAATGTAACCAATATAGAAATTTTAAAAGGCGATATAATAATAGGAGTTTTTGATAAAGAACACAATTTTTTAAAAGATGGCTCAGCTATAAAAACATATTCAATAAGGGTTGAAGAAAATACTGAAACTATAGTTATTAATGATTTGCCAACGGGAGATTATGCAATCTCAATATATCACGATGAAAATTCAGACAACACCTGTAATATGAATTTCTTAGGAATTCCAAAGGAAGGTTATGGGTTTTCTAATAATTTTAAACCAAAATTTTCTGCGCCTAATTATAGTGATTGTAAATTTATGCTCTCTAAAGATTTAAAGCTAACCATTAAATTAATATACTAATCTTCTAGCTTCAATCTAATTGTTTTGCGGTCTATTCCCAAAATTTTGGCAGCTTTGGTTTTGTTGTTGTTTGTAGCATTTAAGACCTTTTGGATATGTCTTTTTTCAACTTCTTTAAGTGGAAGTAATTCTGTGTCCGGAAATTCTATGGTGAATTTTAAAATTTCTGGAAGGTGTTCAACATCAACAATTTTATCACACATTATTACAGATCGTTGGATTACATTTTCCAACTCTCTAATATTTCCGGGCCAATTATAACGTTGTAAAATAGCTGAAGCTTCTGGTGTAATTGATATAAAACGGTCTTTAAACTCGACGCCGTATTTAAAAAGAAATTTATCAGTTAACAAAGGAATATCTTCTTTTCGCTCCCGTAATGGAGCAACTTCAATTTCAACCACAGTTAAACGATAGTATAAATCTTCCCGAAAGCTCCCTTTTTTAATCATTTCCTTGAGATTGCTATTGGTTGCAGCAATAATTCTCAAATCTATTTTTTCTGCTTTTTGAGAGCCCACTTTTACAACTTCTTTTTCTTGAAGAACCCTCAACAAACGTGATTGTACAGCGGTAGATGCATTACCAATTTCATCAAGAAAAATAGTCCCACCATTTGCAGCTTGGAAAAAGCCGTCCCTATTTTTTTCTGCTCCCGTAAAAGCTCCCTTTGTGTAGCCGAATAATTCAGATTCCAACAAGTTTTCTGGAATTCCCCCGCAGTTTACAGCAATAAAAGGCGCTCTGCTAAATTTTCCTTGATAATGAATAGCACGTGCAACTAGTTCTTTTCCCGTTCCGCTTTCGCCCTTTATAAAAATTGTGGCTTTGTTGTTTTTTACCCTTTCAATTATCTGAATTACATCTTGAATTTTTTCTGAATTACCGATAATATCACCATACTCTTTATCTTTTTCATTTTTAGTATTTTCAGATAATGTTGTTGAAGAAGTTGAAGATACGTTAGAACCGATGGATTTGCTGATGGCGTTTGCCAGTTCTTCTTTCGTAAAAGGCTTGGTTAAATAATCTACCACGCCAGATTTTATAGCTGCAAGCGAATCTTGAACCGATGGATAGCCAGTTACAACCAGTTTAGGCAGTTTTGGATAATGTTCTGATGCGAATTTAATGAGCTCCGATCCATTAATTTCTGGCATTTTTAAATCTGTAATAAGCAAATCGATTTTTGTGTCGCGCAGTATCTGTACGGCCTCTTTTACCGAAACAGCTTTATAGGTATGAAAATTCCAAGATTGTAGATGGCGCTGTAATAATTCTAATATATTAATATCATCATCTACTATTAAAATATTTTCTTTTTTAAACTTCATTCAGTAAATATTTAAAGAGATTTTGGAAACTTCACCGTAAAAGTAGCACCTTTATTTTCATTATTTTTTGCAGTGATTGTTCCTTTGTGGCTTAAAACAATTCCGTGGACTACACTCAAACCCAAACCAGAGCCATCACCAGTTGGCTTTGTTGTAAAAAATGGCTGAAATACTTTTTCTAAAGCTTCAGCAGAAAGACCACTTCCTTCGTCAACTATATTCAAAATAATATGATTTTTAGACTGTAAAGCTTCAATAGTAACAAGTCCATTTTCAGGCGAAAAATAAATGGCATTTATAATAAGATTGAAAATAATCTGGGTAAGTTGAATTGTATCTGCTTTAAGGAAAAGTTCTTCTTCTTTAATATTTACGAGATATTTTACGTTTGCTTTTAAAAAGGAAGCATCTAGTAACTGTAATGCATTTTTTATAAATGGTACAATATTTACCTGCTGCATTTGTTGCGGCATTTCACAGGAAAAAAATAAAAGCTTTTTCACCACTTCACGCGAAAAAATTGCGTTTTTTATGATTTTTTCTAAATCTTCTGAAATACTTGTATCTTTTTTAAATTCATCTTTTAACAGTTCTGCAAAGCCTAAAATATTGGCTAATGGTGTATTTAATTCGTGGGCAATTCCAGCTGTTATTTCACCCAATATTGCCAAACGGTCCGAGTGTTCCATTTGCCTTTTTAATGATATTTCGTTTTGTTGTATTTCAATCCGTTCCAATAAATTGCCTATTTTCAGGGCAACACTATCCAACAATTGTTTTTCTTCTTTTAGAAAAGAGCTTTTTTCGCAATTTAGGGATGCTATAATCACACCGTTCGGTTTATTGAAAACTGTAATTTCAGAAGTAAGATTTAGGTTTTTATTGATGAATCCAGTTTCAACAGACAATGTTGTTGTTTTTATGGCAATTTGGGTTGCTTCAGAAAATTGAAATCCTTTTTTTAAGCTATATGCAATGGCGCTTATAGTTTCTTTAATTTGATCTGCATCTGTATTTACTATTATAGAAGATATATCATACAAACACGTAAGCTCTTTAATACGTTCCTTTAATGCGTCTTCGGTTGTGTTCATCAATTCTAAATTTTAATTCAATTTGTTCAATCGTTTATTTTTTTAAAATCACTATTTATTCAACTGCTTTATTCCAGATTTTAAAAAAGGAAATAGTGGAAAGCGGCTCAATATTTTTACATCTTCAACGAGTGAACTTTCATTATCCAAAAATTTAAGAATCGTTGTAGCTGGCAGTGCTTTGAACATTTTATCAAAAACGTCTTTTCCAGTCATTTTTTTTGAAATGAGAACATCCAACAAAGTGCGGTCATACCAATTATGTTTTTTTTCTTCAAAAGACACATTTTTATTTGGATTTTCATTATTTAAAAGACTGTTTACTATTTCTATACTATTTTTTTGAATGAATTGAAATGTATAACCACTACTCGCTTTTGTCCAACCTCCAGCCGTTCCAATATTTATAATTTTATCGGTGTTTTCAGGATTTTGAAATTTAGCCAACGACATCGGTATAATACCAAATTCCTTGCTGATTATTTCATATTCGTTTATCTGCAAATATTCTTTAATATACTGTTTTAGTTCTATTTCATATTCGTCATCTTCTAATAATGTTGGACTAAATAATGTATATTCAATCAATGCTTCATTATTTGCAGTTGGCAAAACATACATGAACGTAGCGCCATTTTTTTGGCTTAACCTAAAATCCATTAACGTACCAATATCTTTATCAAAACAATCTTTAGGCGTCCTAATTACCCAGCCTTTAAAATGTTGTAATAAGGAATTTGACGTATCCATTTTTGGGTTGAAAAGAGTAGTAGAATTAAATATAAAATCTGCCTGAAATGTTTTTTCTGTGGTTGTAACAAATGTATCTTCAGCATTTTGACCAATATTTTGAATATCTCCAAATTGAAACCCTACGTTGGTAAATTTCTTTGCAAAATTTAAAATATGATTATAAAAATCAATACTCCTTATCATTTTATATTCGTAGTTTCCTAAGTTGAGCTTTTTTTCAAAAGAAGTAGAGTAATAATTTAGCTTTTTCCATTTGTGATAAATAATGGGGGAAAACAAACCTTTCTCAGTTTCCCAAAAACACCAAGTTTTATCATTATTCACCTTTGGTTCTTTATCCAAAACTAAAATCCGTTTTTGTCTTAGTTTTGGTTCTTGTAAAACTCTATATAAAAGGCTTAAACCTGCACAGCCAGCGCCTGCAATTATGTAATCGTACCTTTCATTATTTTTAAAATTCATATTGAAATTTAGGCGTTCGGAAATTAAAAAGTGAATATATTCAATATAAAATTGTGTAGCAAAAATTTAAGGTATCCAATTACAATTCTTACAAATTGCTTTTCTTCAAAAACAAACGAATTCAGCATGAATTATAAGGGTAATGCATTTAGCAAGATACATATCCACAACAACTTAACACAAATCAACAGAGCATATTTAAAAATTGTTTATTTTTGTTTTAGACATTTTAAAGAGTAATTTGTCTTACTAGCAATAATTTTTTTTAGTTACCATTTACGTAAATCTATGCCTTCGTCATTTCAGAAAAATACCGAAAAAGGATTAGCTTCTATAGTAAGCACCTTTGAAAAGAACAATTCTCTTTCCTATGAGATTTTTCAGCAAATGCCTATAGGTATTTGTATTACAAATCCCGAAGGATATTTTACCGACGTAAATACAACGTATTGCGATACTTACTGTTACACCCGCGATGAGCTTGTGGGCCAACCATTTACAAAAGTAGTGCCTGAAGAAAACCAAGCAACGCTGAAAAAGTTACACGACGATTTTATTGAACGGGAATATGAGCTGCAGGGACGTTGGACCGTTAAAAACAGGAAAAATGAAACATTCGATATAATTACAAATGCAGCGTTTTTACAAGACGAAACTACCAAAGAAAAACGAAAAATGACGTTGGTGGTTAAGGCAGATGAACTTGAACTTACCATACAGCGTCTAAAGACGACAATTGATATTTTAGAAAAGAAAATAGAAACTCAAGATATTGCAAATAGGCTTGCTGAACACGATATGAGAAACCGAATAGGTTCTATGGTTTCAATTGCAGATATACTTTTTAAAACAATATTAGACCCGAAGCAAGCAAAATGGGTGCGTATGTTGAAGGATATTGGTAATGATACTTTAAATCTGCTAACTTCTGCCAAGGACTATGCGCAAATGGAACGTGGGCAATATATACCAGCAATATCTGAATTTGATATTTTGGAGGTAATTGCAAATACAACTTCAGAAATCAAAGATCTTATTGATGAAAAAAACGCAACCATAACTTTCTTTCATAATAATGTTGAAGTAGAACCTCTAGAACATACATTGCGGATAAAGGGAGATAAATTTTATTTGGAACACCTGTTTCAAAATTTATTGCGCAACGCTTTGGAAGCTACGCCAAAAAATAATACAGTATCCATAAGTGTTGAAACGGATAACCTTTTTGTAGTAGAAATTACAAATCCGGGCGTTATTCCAGAGTCAATTCGAGATACATTTTTTGATAAATACACCACTGATGGGAAGGAGCGTGGCACGGGATTAGGAACGTACATTGCAAAAATGATTGCCGAAATCCATAGAGGAAATCTTACATTTCTCACTGGAAAAGATAATACCACAACACTTATTTTAAAGCTACCGACTGATATTTTAGTTTCTAAATCTTAAAAAATTTATTCTTTTTTAATTGAATGTGGTTGCTAATTGAAAATAGTTCAACACGGAATTTTATGAAATAAGAAGATGTGTTTTTCAGCTTAACACTACTACTCTACCCTTTCTAAAAATTTTCATTTTCCAATTTTTATATCTAGAATTCTGCATAATGTTCTTTGAATTAATCTATTCATTCTAAAGAACATAAAACTAAATCACTTTGTATCAAATTTTTTACTCTTTTTCCAATTGCGAACCTATAAACGGTATTCTTGGCGCTAAAAAGTAACCTGTTAAACTCGCAAATAATATTGGTATAAAATGTCCAAATCCAGTTAAGGTAGCAAGCAAAATGGTTGTGCTCATTGGTGTTCTGGTTACACAAGCATTTATTGCAGCCATACAACTTACAATTGCTAAAGTTAGATTAATTGATGGAAATAGTTGATGGATAATTACTCCCAAAGTTGCTCCTACAAAAAATAGAGGAATAATAAATCCACCTCTCCAACCAGATGTAACGGTTATTGAAATAGCTATTATTTTAAATACCAAAATTGCCAACAACAAAGTCAATGAGAAGTTTCCCACAAGCAACTCATTAATTTCATGATGTCCAAAATATCTTGTAAGTGGTAAGTAATATGCTATAAATCCAAGTAAAATACCACCGATTAATGTTTTAATATAAATAGGAATTGGTCTTTTCTCGAAAAGTGATTTAAAAAATTTAGTGCAAAAAATAAAAGCCCAGCCAAATGCTGCACCAATTATTGCGAAAAGAACGGCATAACCGAAATCAAAAATTCCAGAATATTCATAAGCTGATAAATCCCATACTGGGGCAAGTCCTAAATGGACTATTAATGCAAATACCAAATAACTAAAACAACTTGCAACAAATGCAGGAATTATAGCTTTATAATACTCAACTGCGTGTTTGTGGTGCAAAATTTCTAGTGAAAACAAACTACCACCCAAAGGAGCGCCAAATAAAGCTGTAAAACCTGAAGCCATTCCTGCAATACTTAAAGACCTTAATTCTTCTCCTTTAAGACGGAACAATTTACCTAACCAAGTGCCCGTCGAGCCCGTTACCTGCACCAATGGTGCTTCCGGCCCAAGACTTCCACCTGAAGCAACACATAACAAAGATGAAAGCACCATTGACGGATTGTTCTTTGGGTCTAGTTTTCCCTTGTTAAATCGAATGTTATTTACTATTAAATGTATCTCTCCAGGATCTCCAATGAAGTGTATTATTAAACCTGCCAAAAGTCCGCAGGTCGCCATTACGGGAATTACTTGCCAGTCAGTAAAAAACGCTAATTGATGGGTTAAAAATTCAAGTACAATCCAATAAATGCCTGCAATTATTCCGCCAATTAATCCAAGTAGAGCCCATAATAAAAACGTCCTACTGAAAACAAAAGGGTTAAATCGGACAGGTTGGTCTAAGATGTTTAAATAGGTTACTAGTTTTCTTCTTCGCTTTAACTTCACTGTTTCAGTTTTACTTTAAATAGCTTAAATGGATTTTATTGATAAATCGAATTTGGATATTAACGAAACTATTCTGAATGCAAATCTACTTAATTTAGCAAAACTTTTCCAAGCACAGATGAAGAAGGATTATGCCTGATTTATCCTAAAACAGAATTTTTTCTGCTGAATTCTTTTTTAAGATTAAGTGAAATCAAAGTACCAATTTTGTATTATTAATATTATCCAATAAATTTACCGAAAAAGCATTTATATTTAATCTAAACGTAGATTACGCCATAGATAACTCAAAATATCGAATTATGACCGGTACGGAAATACAATATTTACAATATGAAGTTTGTATCACAGTCATTTATTTTAAATCGTTTTACTTCATTTCATAAATTGGAATACTCTCTTTAGAATCAGATATTAAAATTGCATAATCTAAAAAATCTAATGTTGACATTCCTTTTACAGCCTCTCCATTGGATTTTTCATCTTTCATAATAATTTCAATTAGATCTGGTTCTTTTATTAAATATGGTGAATTTTTCATATTCAATCTGAATAGCGTTTTCTCAGATATTTTAGTATCCTTTAACTTTTGAATACCTCTAAAATATTCCTTATCGTAATCCCCTATTCCATAGCCTGCTTCAACTGTATAACCACTGTAATTTCCCTTATCATCATACGTTTCATCCCAAACCACTTTGCTGTTTGTAAAATATCCAATTATTGACAATACTTTATCTTTTGGATATACTTCGTTCTCGATTAACCTTGCAAAAAATGAAGGATTACTATTTTTTCCTTCTCTGGATTTTTCTAAATGAAAAAAGCCAACTCTCATAAATTGAGGATTATTTTTAAAGTCATAAATTGAGTCAAGGTTTACATAATTTTCATATATAACTTCCTCTCGGTCTATTTTCTTTTCAAACGAAATTTTAATGTTTTTTAGGAGATGTTCAAATACTTGTATATTATTAATTTTTGATTTGTACAGCTCTTTGTTCTCTTCATAATCTATAACAAGTCCTTGCAATTTATGATGAGCAACACTTAAATCCCCGAGGCTAAAACTAGTAGTATCCCTTTTAACCATTTCTTTTATCTCCTTAATTGGAAATAAAGTTTCATTGTCATCACTAACAAGTTCTAAAAGATGTTTTGATACATATCTGTAATTCCTAATCCAATCTATCCCAAGCACTTTAATTTTAGATTTTAGAGGTAATGAATCATTGAGAGCCTTCATCTTTTTCCATTTTTCATAAAACTCAATAGTACGTTCTTGAGGTGTGTGATAGCCATTATATATAACTAACTGTTTTAGTAAAGTTGTATCTCCTGTTTGCAAGAAAAGATTATAAAAGTGCGCAGTACTATAATCAACTTCAGGTAAATAAAATTTTATTGTTCCATCTTTTGTTAGTGATTCTAAAAGTTTCAATTCTACATTCTCGGTTTCAGCACTTCCATGATAAGCGCCAAATCCAATTATTTTAAAATCTTTTTGTGGAAACTCAAAAGAGGATTTTGTCAAGTCAAATCGGTTGTTCTGTAAGTACTCAATTTTGTTTTGTGAATGTGCACTAACACTCAAAATTGTAATTAAAAGGATAATAATTTTATTCATTTTTAAATATTATAATAGTTTTTTTACCAGAACATTCCTGACATTTCAATTTTTCTCAAATGTGTATTTAGGTTTTTATTGAGCTTACGTACTTGTAATGTTGAACTTAGTTTAAAGTAGTTTTTTAGTTGGTCTGCTAAGAAGCATTACTTTAATTCAATTTTGTCTATCAAGAGCTTAAATTGTTCATTTTTTTTGTTTCCTATCAAAAAAGTGACTTCTTCAATTGATTCATTAGAAAAATTTGGTTGATCCAGTTTTCTTCCCCTAAACGAAGGATACATATTTTTTAACGGAATTTCTATTTCTTGCCACTCTCCTGAAGTCTTAAATGGTGCTATGTATGAGTAATAATCTCTGGAGTTCGCTTTTACCCTAAATTGATATTCTTTGCCATCACCTCTTAGTTTGATGACTATTGTGGTGTAATCCTTGACCAATATTTTTTGGAAGCTATATTGAACAGAAGAAAATCCTCCATTATTTTCCAATGAAACGCTACCTTCAAAAACACCAAAACCATCTGGATTTAATTTAAAAGTGCTCGAAGATTTCCCACCCATGACTACATCATCTACAATTACCCAGTCTTTGAGTTCTGACTCTTTATTAAAATCGAAAATTATTTTAGAGGCCAT
>JBBSOK010000104.1:0-9913 GCA_038259825.1 Flavobacteriales bacterium | reverse complement strand
TGTAAAAGCAGACGATGGTTTTCTATACGTCCTAAAATTTAGAGGTGCCGGACAAGGTAAGATGGCGCTAATAGCAGAGTTTATTGGGTGTGAAATAGCGCGGGCAATAGGATTAAATGTTCCTGAATTAGTTTTTATGAATCTCGACGAATCGTTTAGTAAAACCGAACCCGATGAAGAAATTCAAGATCTGCTCAAATTTAGTGTCGGTTTAAATCTTGGACTGCACTTTTTATCTTCAGCTATAACTTTTGATCCATTAGTTACAAATGTGGATGCAATTACGGCTTCAAAAATTGTCTTGTTGGACAGCATAATCAGCAATATTGACAGAACCGATAAAAATCCAAACTTACTACATTGGAATAAAGAATTATGGGTAATAGATAATGGCGCTAGTTTTTATTTTCATCATAATTGGGAAACTTGGAGAAATCATTTGACGAGAACTTTTCCATTGATTAAAGATCACGTTTTATTAAATAAGGCGGAAATATTATCTGAAGCTGCAACAGAAATTAATCTGCTGTTAACGCAAGATAGGATTTTAGATATTATAGCGTCCATCCCGGAAGACTGGTTGACTAGCGAATCCCAGATTTTAAGTACGGTTGAAATGAGAAATGCATATGTTGAATTTATAACAATGAAACTTTCAAAAATTGATTTGTTGGTTAAAGAAGCTGAAGATGCAAGATAAATTCACTTTTAAATATGCAATAATTAGATACGTTCCAAAAGTTGAGCGGGAAGAATTCTTTAATATTGGCGTTATACTTTACTGTAAGAGAAAACGATTTTTAGATATGAAATACAAAATTTGTGTAGATAAACTAAAGGTATTTTCATCTGAAATAGATTTAAATGTTTTAAATGAATATTTGAAGGCGTGGGAACTAATTTGTAGCGGTCATCCTGAAAGTGGAAAAATTGGTCAACTAGAATTATCCGAAAGATTTGGCTGGCTTACAGCTTGCAGAAGTACAATAATCCAAAGTTCTACAACTCGAACGGGATTGGAAAGCAATCCAGAAAAGGCGTTGGAAGAAATATTTGAAAAATACGTATTACAGTAATAATGAGCTGATTTACTTTTTAAAAACCGATTTAAAACTCATTGGCTTCTGGGTTTTCATATCGTAATGTAATCTGAAAAACTCATCGCACCACAAACATACATTCCCAGTTTCCATTGCTCGTTTTAAACCTTCTTTAGCAGAAATGCCAAGGCTTTCACCCATTCCATAAACATCGCCGTTGTTAAGCTTGCGCATAACTTCGTGTTTCGACATTCTTTGCAAAACATCTACCACTTTTTCTTTTCTAGCATCGCCCATCGGAACAACAGTTCCAGGACAACAAGGACTGATTTTCCACAACTGTACCGAAATTTCCTGCAAAATATTGCTGTCTTCGTGACCTAAAAAACCAATTGCGCCAGATGGTATTGCACAAAAATTATGCTTTCCGTCCTTTTTCCAAATATCGTGTTCCATCGAACGACCACGTGCCCAATTGCCGCCAAGCCACATATCTTCCGTCGCGCCAAAAAAGCCGTATGTTAATTTATTTGTAAGTTCACCTTTTGCAGATTTTGTGAGTTTGGGTTGTCCGATTACAAACTCTATACCTTGATCTTCAAACATTTTTGAAAGTAAATCTTTTCTTTCACCCTGTTTTTTATGGTATCTATCTATACTTGCTATTGAAAAACGATGCACACCTTTTTCAATTAATGTTTTTAATATTTTATCGTTTAAGAGATCTCCGTTAAATTGAAGTGCGATAAAAATATTATTGCCATATTTATTGTTAAGTTCATCAAGGATTTTATATAGCAACTTTTTGTCAGCCAATGGCTCTCCACCGCTTAATGTAATTTGCTGCAGATTATCGGGAAGATTACCAATAATTGCCATGCAATCTTCTTCAGTAATTCGTTTTCCTTGCGGCCCACTATCGTTGTAGCAGTGGTCGCATTTGTCGTTACACAATTGAGTGAAAACCCAGTAAACACAATAATAATCTTGAAAATCTGCTTGCATAAATTTTTCTTTTAAATAATTTAATTCATTATAATTTGGCGGGATTCTTCAATTAATTGTTTTCTTTTTTCTATATCTATTTCCAATGGAAGTTGTGCCAGACCTAAAATTCTACGTAAAATTTCAACTGCTGTAAATTTTTCTCTTAATGAGTCATCAAGTTTAGCGGTTTTGCAATATTGAGAAAGTGCTTTTGAAATAAGTTCTTCCGGTTGATCTGCCATTTTTAAATGAGCAACGGTCACACCAATTTCGAATTCTGGAAAACCGAAATAACAGAATTCCGGATCAATAATCTTTACACCATTAGCGGTTTTTAGCCAACTTCCAGGAAAATAATCTCCGTGAAGTAAGACATTTCCACCTTTTAAATATTGTTCACCAAGAACGGTCAATTTATATTTCAGATTTTCATCGTTTTTGATTGGTTCAGCAATTGCCTTTAAACCGATTAAAACAGAATCTAAATTCAACCCATTTTCGTGTAAATATGGATATTGAAAAATATGTTCGTGGTTTAATTTCAACATTTCAGCATTTGAAATTTCTTTATTTGTAGTTTCTTTATTTATCGAATTATGAAGTTGTGCGGCATAATCCATAATTTCCATAAGGTCATTTTCTGGAATGATTTCACCAGTTTTATAAATGTATGAGTAGTCTTTTCCGCTTCCCAAATCTTCAAGCGCAAGCACGTTATTTTCGTTGTCAACCTTCAATAATTTCGGCATCATAGCACTTAATTTTGGCTCGGTTGATGTTAATTTATAAAATTCAGCTTCTTGTAATGCTCTTTTTTCTGGTGCTTTTACTTGCGGATATTTTTCAACATAACCTCTACTTTGTTTGATGATAAAAGTTCTTTTTCCAGTGTTAATGCGAAGTGTAAAATTCATATTTCCATCGCCTGGCTTTTCAATTAAAATAATTTTTTCATCTGCTTTTAACCAATTTCTTTCCCTCAAATATTTTTGAAGTGATGCTGTATCATTCTTCAATTCCTGCATAATACTCTTTTAGTTTTTGAAACTATCAATTAATTTTTTATGATAATCTGAAACGACATCATAACAATACGTAACTGGAAAACCGTCGGTTTTATCGCAGATTAAATACTGCTTAAAAACACGATTATTATTATCTTCTTGCACTGTATCATCAATATGAATTTCAAGATGCGCGTTAATTTCTTCTGAAATAATATCCTCAGGCGCGATTATGTAATGGCTCGCCAAAACATCAAACGGGTTAAAACCGTCGGCACCTAGTTGTATCCATTGCGACAACCAATTTTCAGATTCTTTTGCAATCCATTTATTGCCAGCATCACCTTCTGCAATTTTATCTAAATCAACTTTTTTAACCCAAACTTTATTCGAAATTTCAAAAGGACATAAAACTACTTTTACGTTATGCTCAAACATTATTCGGAAACTGTCATTATCAAGGTCAAAATTAAGATCCTGGGCACGTCTTCCTTGGTTTCCAATTGAAAAATAATCGGTGTGTTTTCTTCTGCCTGCAACCAAAACTACTTCTTCAATTTGGCTTGCCAAATCTGGATAGAGCAATAATAGAAGCCCTACATTTGTGGCCGGACCAATTGCCATAATTATCATTTTTGTTTGTCGAAGTTCTTGTGCCAATGCTTCAACGGCTTCGTTTGTTTGAATATTTTTAAGATCTAAAGCTTTGCCCGCACCTTCAAAAACCGGTAATTTTCCATCAGCAAATTCCTCGTTCATAAAATGCGAAAGCTTGATAGCATTTTCAATAATTGTATTTCCAAAAACTGCGCTTATTCCTCTTATTTCAACATTATCTGCCTTCATTAGCTGAAGTACTGCGTAACCGTCATCAACATCACAATAACCTGGGCCACGATGGCGCGTCATTCCTACTGAAAGATCTGTATCTATCCAAACTTGTTTCTTTTTCATCATAACTTATTCGTTTAAAATTTTATTAGGAAGCAAATTTTCCCAAAATTGTATTTCTTTTAAAACGCCCGTACTTGGGTCGTTTATAAAATTTTGTTTGTCTTTATAAACCTTTAAAATTCCTGCTTTCATAAAACCAATTTCATCTCCCATTAAAACCGCTTCCTTTAAATCGTGTGTTACAAAAAGAGATGTTATTTTATATTCCTCCGTAATATTTTTGAAAAAAACCTGCATTCTTTGTCGCGTGCCGGCATCCAAACTTCCAAAAGGCTCATCTAATAATAGGAGTGAAGGATTGGTAATAATTGCTCGACCGAATGAAACACGTTGTCTTTGTCCGCCTGAAAGTTGATTTGGCATTTTTTTCTCCTGCCCTTCCAATTCTAAACTGTGAATCATATGTTTTACTTGCTTTTCAATTTCGAAATTTGGTATTTTTTTGAGTCGAAGGCCAAAAGCTATGTTTTCAAAAGCATTTAAATGAGGAAATAATAAATCTTCCTGGTACAGATAAACAATATTTCTCCGCTCGGGCTTTTGCTGGGTAATATCTTCTCCGTTTAAAAGGATATTCCCAGCATCTGGCGTTACTAAACCGCCTATGGTTTTTAGCATTGTTGTCTTTCCGCAGCCAGATTTTCCCAGGATGCTCAAGGTTTTATGTGCATCCAAAGAAAAATTGAGCTCTTTTACAACGTGCTCGTCATTAAAACTTTTTACGATATTTTTTACTTCCAAAAACATTAAATCATATTTTTAAATACATAGCGCTTATTAAAATAAAGCAGCACTACTGGTGGAAAAATAAGCAAACAACAGCTTAATGCTCCGTAATAATAATTAGATTCCTTTATAAATAGAAACACTTTTATAGTAAGCGTTTGCACTTTACCTACGCCTATAATTGATGTTAAGCCATACTCAAACCAAGAAATTAAGAAGGTTTGAAAAAAGCAAATTAGCAGCATGCTTTTGGCAAGTGGCAATAGTACCTTGGTAAAGGTTTGATATTTATTTCCGCCGAGCGTTGCAACCAAATCTTCGTAACTTTTAACTTTCTTGTTCCAAAAGCTGCTGAAGAAAATCAACGCATACGGAAATGTAATTAAAAATTGTGCGACGATTACGCCTGTTATATTCCCAAAGAGACCCATTTTCAAAAAGAAAAAGCTGAGACAGGCAGCAAAAACTACAGGCGCCAAGATATATGGGAAATAGGTGAATAGCGTTAAAACCCGACTGTATTTATGATAGAAAACACTTCTGCTTATAAAAAAACCTGAAAATGTTGTAACTATAGCAACGGATAATGAAATGATTACAGAGCTAAAAAAACTTTGCAACAATCCAGTTTCTGAACCTAGGATTACTTCCCAGTTTTTAAAGCCAATATATTGCGGAATTATATCCGGAAACCTCCAACCCGAAATAAGCGAAAGCCAAACCATAAAGACGAAGGGAAATAAAATGAGCAATACGAAAATGCTCAAAACTGCAGGTTTCCAATTAAGTTTCATAGCTTGTCTTTCTTTTAGGTAAAAATAAAATGACGGCGGCTATTGAAACGAAAATGGTATAAATTACTGCAACTACATAGCCTTCAGAAATGTTTGAAAGGTCGAATTGTTTAATTTCCCTAATGATTAAAACCGAAAGCATTTGCGGAGATTCCTGCCCAAGAATAAGCGGGATTTCATAAGAACCGAGCAGAAAAATAAAATAGAGCGTGATTAAAACCCACGTTTTTTTAAGAATTATAGGAAGAAAAACACGGCGAGTGACTTGATTTTTAGTAGCGCCAAGGGAATGTGCTAAAGTTGAAAGTTCGTCAATACGTTCGTTTTTGTAAACATTTAAAAACAATAATGTGAAAAAAGGCATTACTACAGTTATGAAAGTAAAAATGATACCTATTGCTAGAGTATCATTCACCAAATCTGGAAATTCTGACGTTTGTTGAATCCATCCAAATTTATAGGCAAAACGCGCAAAAAACCCTCCTTTAGAAAATAATTGAAATGTAAAAAATGCAGCAACTACGCCCGGAATCGCCAATGGAAGATATGTTACAAATGAAAGAAATTTTTGGTTTAAATTTTCCCTAAATTTTAGTGTAATCCAAAGTGCGCCACCAATTGAAATTAGCAGAGCAACTGTTGCAATTGATGCGCTATAAAGAAACGATGAGAAAAATTCGCCCGAGGCTAAAACACTTTCCCAAAACCGCAATGTAAATCCACTATTGAGCACACCTACCATACCCAAACTATAAAGTAAGGCGTATACAAAGGCTGCTAAAAAAGGCACGACGCCAATTAAGACAAAGAGTGTTATATTTATATGGCTAATTCTATTTTTCAATTACTTCTGTTCTGAAATCTTCGTATAAACGCAACATATATTCTGGAGCGGGTTCTTCAAAAGCAAAATCTTTTAAATCTTCCATTTCCAAACCGTATTTTCTTTTTGGAACGCTTTCAAATTTTTCTTGCCAATCAGCACTTAAACGGCTAACGTCCAAAACCGTATTGCTGTCCATTCCAAAATTGGTTTTCTTTTGATATTGTGCATCTGGCGAAATTAGAAAATCTATGACCACCATTGCGGCAGCTTTTTGTGGCGCGTTGTTTAGTATTCCTAAATAATTGGCATTTTTAATAGTGCCATTTTTCCAAGGGTACGCTTTTGTAGTTTCAGGATAAAGACCGCTCTTTATTTTTTCATCTATACCACCTTCGCTAAAACCGAAGGATATATTTAATTCACCATTAGCATAAAGTTGCGCTACTTTAGATTGTTCCTTCGGAAATGTTTCGCCATTTTTCCAAAAATATTGTTTGTTTTTATTTATAAAATCCCACAACTGGCTTGATAATTTCTTATACTTTTCTTCATTAAAATCTCCATTTAAGCTGTTTGGGCTTCCGCCTAATTCAGCCAAAAAGCTTTTCATTAGTGTCATTCCGGTAAAATCGTTGGAAATTGTAAAAGTGCCTGGATATTTTTTCACATAAGCTTCCAATTCGTCCAAGGTTGTTGGTGGATTTTGGATTTTAGCAGAATCGTAATACAATGCAGATTGGCCAATGCTCCATGGGCATTCCATTCCATCAATAGATTGTTGAAAATCTGTACTTATATATCTATCGTCAAAATCAATCAATTTTGAATTTGGAAGTTGTTCTACAAAAGGTCCATAAAGACCATCAATTTTTCTAAGCTGGAAGAAAGTTTCGCCATTTATCCAAACAATATCTACTTGGCCTGTTTCAATGCTTGCTTCTTTTTCGCCCATTACTAATTGAACAATTTCAGGACCTTGGCCGCCACTTATTTTTAAAGTTATGTTATACAGTTCTTTAATTTTAGGAACTACATAATTGTTCATATAATCGTTGAGCGGCGGATTGCCTTGCCACATCATGAAATTTACTGTTTGGCCATCTGCCGTCTTTGAAATTTCTTCCCAAGAAGCTTTTTGTAAGGCACTTTCATCCTTTTTTTCGCCAGAACCACAAGCTGAAATTATTGTGGCAATTGCGAAAAAAAGTATGATTGTATTTAATTTATTTTTAATCATTTCTGAAATTTTACTTTATTCAAAATTAATCTCTTTCCCACCAACCTTTACTGTTGATGTTATCTCCACCTATTCGCTGTGCAGCTTCATTATAGTTTGCTGCATTTGTTGCCTGTTCAGATTCTGGGTATAAATAACGAACAGGATATTTGTCATCATTAAAATTATCTGGACCTGGAATTAGATTCGGGATACCGGTACGGCGAACGCTAAACCAAGCTTCGTGTCCATTGGTATTTAGCATTAACCATTTTTGGGTTAGTATTTTATCTAAATTTCCGGCTTGATCTGCAGTAAGTGCAATTGCTGTTCTTGTAAAATAATCTGATGGAAGTGGTGTTTCGTAATACGCAAAACTTGCGGCAATACCGTTTTGGTAATATGCTGAAGCATCACCAGCAATATAGCCTCGTGTTACAGCTTCGGCAAGTGTAAATTGTACTTCGGCATATTGCATAAATTGACCGTCAATTCCGTCTGGTTCGTTTCTAAAAATTGTTCCGAAGAGGGAAATGTCATTTAAATTTATTCCTGCAGCGGCGATGGTTTCACGGCTTTGGCCATTTAATAACCCGTTGTACATTGGAGTACCGCTGTTTACACTTTGTTGTGACGGTTTATAAAGTACTGCGATTCTAGGATCGTCCCAAAGGGTAAGAATATCTTCAACAGTTTTCGTCATTCTATGTTCCTGATATATTCCCTGCGCAGCAAGAAATAGTGGAAATTGATTTGGAGCTGATGCCAAATAGGGCACAATAGCGTTTTGAGAATTTGATTCAATCAACATTCCTGAGTCTGCCAATGATTGCATTTCAGAAAAATTTGTAAGCCTTTTGCTAATTCTCATTAAATATCGTAGCCTAAGTGAATTTGCGAAACGCGTCCATTTACTTAAATCGTTTTGAAACATTACATCGCCAGCAATACTTTCATTTGTATTTTGCAATGTATTGGCAGCATTTGCTAAAACTGCCAAAATACCTGTTTGTGGATTTGTATAAATACTTTCCTGCGTATCGTATTTTGGAGTGAAGCCACCTTCTTGAGCCTGCAAAGCTTCAGTATATGGAATATCTGCCCACATATCGGTAAGCTGGGAAAATAAGTAACTCTTCAAAATATCGGCTACTGCGCCATACGCTTCATTATAACCTGGCAATCCTTTCATTGTTTCAAGATCATTCAGTAAATGATATATGTTGTCCCAATAATCACTATTGGTTCCCATTTCGTATCTATCAATACGTTCAAACTCTACACTTGCGGCAAATTGTGATAAATAGTTTGAAAGTCTAAAGCCTTGTAAATAAGTATTTTGATTTGCCTCTGTAACCAAAACATTCGTCAATAAAAATTGAGGAGTAACTTGAGTTGGTACGTTTGGATTAGTGTTTAAATCCTCGAAATCTTTGGTGCAGCCTGCAGTTACTAAACACAGCGCTAACAATAAATATATAAGTATGTTTTTCATAATGCTTTTCTTAAAATTGAGTTTTTATACTAAAACCATAACTGCGTGATGATGGATACGAGAAGTTATCCACACCAAAAACTTGTCTTCGTTCTTGAACGGAATTCAATTCTGGATCAAAATGTGGGTTTTCAGTGAATAGTAAAAGATTGCTACCAATTAGCCCTATTTTAATTTCTTCAAAACCTATTTTATTAGATAGTGTTTTTGAAAAATTATAATAAAGACTTAATTGTCTTAACTTAACGTATGTTGCGCTGTATAAAGCACTTTCTTCATTACCGCGATCAAAAAATGTGTTGTAGAATGAACTTGCAGCAACATTTACATCGTTTGCAACGTAAACAGGATTGTCTGCTGTGCCCACGTTCATAACGCCTTCGCCAACAATACCAGTTTCACGACCATCCAATGTTTCTAACAAAACGCCAGAAGTACTTCCCAAAGCTTTAATACGGGAAACAATTGTTCCTCCTTGTCTATAATCGAACAAAAATGCTAAATCCACATTTTTATATGAGAATTTATTATTGAAACCCATGATAAAATCTGGATTATAATTCCCTAGTTTTCTAAGCGTTCCGTCTTGTACAGGTAAGCCATTGGAATATAAAGTTTGTCCATCAATCTGCACGAAACCTGTACCATACATATCGCCAACACGTCCACCTTCACGAGCTATATAAAAAACTGAGTTAGACCCGCCACCGCCGTCAAAAATTTTTGCGCTTGCTGTAACAAATTGATCTACTCCTTCGGGAAGTTCGGTAACAACGCTTCGGTAATTAGTATAGTTTACAGAAGAGTTCCATTGAAAATTTTGGCTTTTTATAATCGTTCCGCTCAATAAAAGCTCAAGACCTCTTGTGCG
>JBBSOK010000103.1:0-10000 GCA_038259825.1 Flavobacteriales bacterium | reverse complement strand
TTCCAGAAGCGCAAGCATTTGGAATAACCTTAGAGCCAGAAGGTGGAAGCAAAACTCCTACAATGTCTCAACTTTATACATTGGGTATGGTTTCTTCAAAACCATAATCGTAACTTTAAAATATTTTTTTTGAATTAATTTGAGGAAGGTATTATTCACATTTCTTATTAAGTATAAATTAGAAATGTGAAAAGTATTCTATACTGTATCGATTTCAAAAAACATCCTATCTAGCGGCCTAGAAATGAAGCACGTATGTTTTTTTTTAAAATTATTACTATTTGAACATTTAGTTTCCACACCAACTATATTAGGTCCATTAATTATCTACTTTATTCTTGAAAAATTAGCTTTCTTTTGCGGCAATATAAATTATGCTATTGCAAGCTTTATCTGTATGTAACGTTCTATTTTTCAAAAACTTAATCTATATTTGAAAAGAAAAGTTTTGAAAAACTTTTCGCTTTTTGAACTGAAATGTTTGAATGAACTATGAAAATATATTGGTTTTGGCATAATCAGAGAGAAAAAGTAATGCTCCCAATTTACTTATTTAAACAAGCCATTAATTTGAAATATTACTAATAAAAAAAATCCACATTCAACATTTTATTAATTTGTAGGTATTTATATCTTAACTAAAAATCTTTTGAGAATAGGCTTCACAAAATGAAGCAACAATTATACTCTTAGGGTAAATTGATAATTGGGAAAATAATTTTAGAACTAAGACTATGTCAAAAAAATGTAAAATTCCCGGCATTTATATAGAAGAAATTAAAACCGGAGCAAAAGCTATACTTGGTGTTAGTACTTCTGTATGTGCTTTTGTAGGAACAGCGAAGCGCGGACCAATAAATAAAGCAATAAGTTGCTCCAATTTTGGGGATTTTGAAAAACGTTTTGGAGGATTAGCAACCGATTCTGAAATGAGCTATGCAATCCAACAGTTTTTTAATAATGGTGGAACTGAAGCTTTGGCAATAAGAATGGCAAAAAGTTTTACAATTTCCACAATAAATGTCAAGGATGAAAAGAATGCTAATGTAGTGTTGAAAATTTGGGCATTAGATGAAGGCGCTTCAGGAAATTCTATCCGTATAAAAATAGATTACAAAAATGTTCATAACGGCTCGTTTAATTTAACAGTTAAGTTTGTAGATATATATGATCCTCTAAATGGTTTTAAGGAAAAGTTTAAGAATATAACTTTGGAAAAAGGGCATCTTCGCTCCTTTAACGAAATGGTAAATAATAATTCCCAACTTATTAATGGCAAAATTATTAAGCATAGCCATCCAGAATGTCTAAATATTTTTCTAAGTGGCGGTAGTGAAATTCCTTTCACAGATGCTGAAGCAACTATTTTTTACATTGGAAGTCGTACTAAAAAAGAAGGGATATATGCTTTAGAGAGTACTCATTTCAATTTGCTTTGCCTGCCAGGCATTTCTAATGTTTATATAATTGCTAATGCAAATACCTATTGCAAAGAGCGTAATGCTTTTATGATAATTGATTCGCCTAAATCTGTTTCTAAACCTGAAGATTTGAGCACTTTCTTGGAAGGAAACACATTACCAAAAACTAATAATGCTGCCATATATTATCCTTGGTTACAAATTGCCGATCGTCTAAATAATGGCAAACTTCGCTCCTGCCCTCCTAGCGGAACAATTGCTGGCATATATGCTCGAATAGATATAAATCGTGGCGTTTGGAAATCCCCTGCAGGAACTGATGCTGTATTAAATGGTGTAGTCGATTTAGAGTATAAATTATCTAATAATGAAAACGTTATTTTAAACTCGACAGGAGTAAATTGCATAAGGCAATTTCCCACTTACGGCATAGTTGCTTGGGGTGCTAGAACATTAAACGGTGCAGATGCAATAAACTCTGAATACAAATACATCTCTGTAAAAAGGCTTGCACTTTTTATAGAAGAAAGTTTGAATCAAGGTCTTAAATGGACAGTTTTTGAACCTAATAATGAAACCCTATGGTCCAATATTAATCTTAATGTTACCACATTTTTAGATAATCTATATAGGCAGGGGGCATTTCAAGGAAATTTAAAAGAAGCTTACTTTGTTAAATGCAATCGCGACACAACAACTCAAAATGACATTAATAATGGTTTAGTAAACATATTAGTGGGATTTGCACCCTTAAAACCAGCGGAGTTTATTATGTTGAAAATTCAACAAATAGCAGGGCAAATAAATTCATAAATACTTCATTTAAAACATAAAAGTGCAGACTATTATACATTACTTTTTACACTTAGTATTTCCATTATTTATTGCACTTATATTTTTTCGAAAAGACTGGAAAAGAACGTACTTATTTTTATTGGCCACGATGTTGGTAGATTTAGATCATCTTGCAGCCAATCCAATTTTTATGGCAGATAGATGTAGTATAAACATTCATTTTTTGCATACCTATTATGCATTAGTTGTATATGTTGTTTTACTATTCTTTCGAAAACCTTTTAATATAATTGGTATTGGATTACTTCTACATCTCATGACAGATTTTATCGACTGCTTATTGATGTTTTCAACTTGCGAATATTGTGTAATAAACTCGACCACCTTAAAGCTTTTGAAGACAATTTCAAATGTTCTGGGAATTTGAAATTGAAGTAAATAAAAATTTTACTAAGTATATAATAAGGGTAAATTGACTTCATTAGGTAACCAACAAAAAAATCGTTCAAACATCCTTTAAAAATAATATTCACCTAATATTAGATTCTAGATTGTAACTATATTTGGTTACTAAAATTAATAGTTTTAGCATCCAATTTTTCCCTATAAATTCTGTAAACTCCAAATACGAAAATAATGATCTGGTTAAATGTATTTGAGACGACCTTACCCATAACTAATCCCGTTTTAAAATTTCTATTAATACTTTTTATAATCTTATTTACGCCAATTTTATTGAATAAAGTTAAAATTCCTCATCTTTTGGGATTAATCATTGCTGGTGCCATAATTGGTCCAAATGGCATTAATTTAATGGAAAGGGATAGTGGCATTATACTTTCCGGTACTGCAGGACTTTTATATATTATGTTTCTTGCCGGCTTGGAGATTGACTTAGTTGACTTTAAAAAAAATAGAAACAAAAGTTTAGTATTCGGACTATTTACGTTCCTAATACCTATGATATTAGGTTTTCTTTCTGGAATATATATTTTAGGTTTTTCTATACCTACATCTATTTTATTGGCAAGTATGTTTGCCTCACACACACTTATTGCATACCCTTTAATTAGTAAATTGGGAGTGTCCAAAAACCGAGCTGTAAATATAACAGTTGGTGGCACAATGATAACAGACACCTTAGCACTTATAGTTTTAGCTGTCGTTGTTGGAATTACAAATGGAGATGTTAGTACAGCATTTTGGCTGAGACTCTGTTTTTCAATTATCATTTTTGGCTTTATAGTTATGTTACTTTTTCCAATAATTGGAAGGTGGTTTTTTAAGCGGTTTGATGATAATGTCTCCCAATACATTTTTGTTTTGGCAATGGTTTTTCTTGGTGCTTTTCTGGCAGAGCTAGCTGGCGTAGAAGCAATTATTGGTGCCTTTCTAACTGGTTTGTCATTAAACAGGTTAATACCGCACACATCTCCTTTAATGAACCGTGTTGAATTTGTAGGTAACGCCATATTTATCCCTTTTTTTCTTATTGGTGTTGGCATGCTTATAGATTATCGTGCATTTTTTAAAGATGCAGAAACATTGAAGGTTGCAACTGTTATGATACTTGTTGCAACTTCCGCAAAGTTTCTTGCCGCCTACATAACTCAAAAAACTTTTAAATTTTCTACCGATGAACGAAGATTAATTTTTGGCTTGAGTAATGCTCAGGCAGCGGCAACTTTAGCCGCCGTTTTGGTAGGCTATAACATTATTATTGACAATAATGAATCTGGGGAACCAATACGATTATTAAATGAAAGTGTTTTAAACGGAACAATTTTAATGATACTAGTAACATGTACAATTGCATCGTTTGTTGCACAAAAGGGTGCAAAAAATATAGCTCTTTTAGAAAATATTGAAAGTTCCAATGATGAGAATAGAAATGATGAACTAGAACAAATATTAATACCAATCAGCAACATTGAAACGACTGATGAACTTATAAATCTTGCCGTTACCATTAAGTCCAAGCAAAATAAAAACGGACTATTTGCGCTAAGTATTGTGGATAATAGTAAAATAGATGAGTCTGCAAACAAACAGGCTAAAAAAGTATTAAACAAAGCCGCCATTACTGCAGCATCTACTGATAATATTTTGAATGAAATACTCCGATATGATTTAAATGTAGTTAATGGAATTACAAGCGTAATAAAAGAACATAAAATAACCGATTTAATTTTAGGACTTCACATAAATAAAGGAATTTCAGATTCATTCTTAGGAAATCTAACTGAGGGCATTTTAAAAAGTTGCAATGTAACAACGCTAATTTATAAACCAGCACAACCTTTTGTAACTATTAAAAGACATTTAATTATAATACCCGAGAATGCCGAAAATGAAATTGGTTTTCCATTTTGGTTATTAAAAGTTTGGAATATAGCTAGAAATTCTGGTGCAAAATTGGTTTTTCACGGAGATAGGAATACTATAAAATGGGTAAAAGAAATACAAGTCAAATTTCCTGTTGATTCTGAATTTAAAGAATTTACGGATTGGGGAAATTTACTGATGCTTTCAAAAGATTTTCAACCTGATGATAATCTTATAATTGTAATGAGTAGAAAAAATAAAGTATCTTATAATAACAATATGGCTAAAATTCCGTCTTATTTAAATATCAATTTTAAAAATACGAGTTATATATTAATATATCCAATGCAGGTTGAAATAACGGATACATCAAAAATTAATTTTAAAAACCCAACATTACTTGAGCCTTTGGAAAAACTTGAAGCAGCAAGAAAAATTATACTAAAATTATTTAAGCACTAAATGACTTTATTAAAAACGAGAAGCGCCCACTTTCGTGAACGCTTCAACTAACAAAAAAACTCTGAAAAAACCGGAATTAACCAATTTTAAAATCTGCCAATTAAGGCAGACAACCAACCTTTATACATTATTTACGTAGTAAGTAAGATGTTGGTTTTCAACACTTATAACTTTTCTATTTTTCTAGTAATTAGCGGACCCAACTCATATGATGCACCCAATAATTCGGCTTTTAGTTCTTTAACTTTTACCTTTTTCCCATTAGCTTCATAAACCAAAGCAGCATGAAATAATGCTTTTGGCTCAGATGTTTTTCCTTCAACTTTTGTTTCGATTGTTTTAAGAGCCTCTTCTTTTTGTCCATTTACCAATTGGGCATATGCCAATAATTGGTAGGTTTCCGGCGTTTCTCGGTTTGTTATTTCTTGCTGAGCTAATTGAAGAGCTTTTTTAGGATCGGTTTCTGCAAAAACATTTATTAAATACGTATTGTACATTCCGCTGTAATTTGAATTTTCTTCAATCATATTCAAAAATGTTTTTTGCTCTTCTGCCTTTTTTCCTTCGTCTCCTAAATATTCATACATTTCAGCTTTCAAAAGATGATAGTCCGGCACTTTTCTAATTTTTTGAAGGAAATCTAAAATACGGAATGCTTCGTCTGTATTTTTTTCATTTGAATAATTTAACCAAGCTATTTGTTTTTTAACATAGGCGTTATCGGGTTGAAACTCCAACGTTTTTAAGTAACTATTATAAGAATCTTGAAATCTACCTGCATGCCCATAAAAATCTCCGATGTTACTATAAATCCAAATATTCTGGTCTTTATTTTTACTTTCGTCTGCCTTCTCCTTCGCCTTTTCAAGAAATGTAATTGCGGAATCTAAATCGCCTTGATGATCGCTCCACTTTGCAAGTCTTATTAAATAATCGAAATTACTATTGTCTTTTATTTTACCGAGCATACTATCTGCCTTATCATAATCGCCCAACTCCATATAAACATCAAAGAGAATTCGTTCCGCAGCAATTTTGTTTGTTGGTCCTGCATAAAGTTCTTCCATAATACTTTTTGCTTCTTTAAAACGGTGCTGCGAAATATAATTATGTGCAAGAGCACGTTTATAACTGTCTTTATCTGCAGCAATACTTATTGCTTTTTTATATACCTTTTCAGATTTCTTAAGAAAATCTACATTGCCTGTAGCGTCAAAAAGCAGCTCAAAGGATTGTGCCAAAGGTCCTAGATCTCCCACACCAGAGCTGTCTGTGGCAAGTCTTGCTTCCCAAAATTGGTTTTGTTCAATTGCTAATTTATAGGATGGATCGTTACCGGTAGAAAGATACTTGTCGTAATCTGAAACTTCAGTAATATTTTTTGATGTTTCTTCATTGCAAGAAAAAAAAGAAACTCCTACAAGCATTATAAAAATTAATCTCATACTTTCAATTTTAATTAAAACTAAAAGAATCGCCTAACACTGCTTGCTAGGCGATTCTTTTAAATACTATTTACATATTTATTGTAAAGGAGCTTGTAAATACGGAAACGGTTGGACAACTCTATCTCCAAAATCTACACCATCACTTGTTAACTGTGGTGTACCGTTGTTACCGTCAAAACGAGTTCCACTGGTACCGCCAAACATTAGCGTTAACGAAACATCAATAACATCATCTTGTAATCTTCGTCCAGTTAATACTGCACCTGTTGCTGGATTATAGTATGTTGTTTCTCCATTCGGTGCAACTTGCAATGCGTCAAATTGCGCGAGTACTGTTGTAAAAGTTGCAGCGTCTAACATTAAAATGTTGGTTTCATAATCTAAATCTAATCCTAATGCTGCGCCATAAACGTCGTGATACGCTTCTAATTTATTTTGAAATTCAATTTGAAAAGATTCTCTATTATTAACTAGTGAATTATTAAAAGCATCTTTCCTGTCGCCATTTGCACCAAAAACTGTATTGATGCCTGGGCGTCCCATAATATCTTGTTGCACAAATGTGCCTGAAAAAGTTTCAGTACAAGGTGTACAGTTTGGTCCACCACAGTCAACAGCAGTTTCGCCATTATTCTGTATACCATCGCTGCACGTTTCATTTAGTATTGGACCACTACTTTCATCATCGCTACAATTTGTGAATAAGACGGTAGAAATTAACGCCAAGGTAAGTACTATATATTTATATTTTTTCATCTTCTTTATCTTTTGAAAATTGGTTTTCCTTGATTATTGTTTTGTTTTTGTACTTACCCAAACGTTATATGCAGGTGGTAAGCCTCCTATTCCAACGGCGCCGCCTACGTGAGGTGGTGCAGTACCCAGCATACTATTTGGTATTTCTACAACAACCGCCAAAACATTTAAATTAGCAAAAAAATCTGAAGCTGTTCCAGGCGGATTAAATCCTGCCGGTGGAATTTCTCCCGCTGCAACTCCCGTTGCAACTTCATTAAATCTATTAAAATCAAAGAAAAATGCATCTCTTCTTGGGCCAGCAAAAAAGGTCATTCCATTATTTTCGGCAGTTATAAAATCTGTCGTGTTAGAAACTTTAACAACACTTCTTGGTCCTGAAACCTCAACTTGGCTACTCAAGCCTGTCGTTGTTGGAGCAACTGGTCCAAAGAAATACATTGAGTCACCTTTTTTTATGGCTTGAATTACTAGATCTTCAATAAAATCTCCTGTATTGTCTATATTAAATTCTACCAATACATTTTCGTCGAAAGCTGCTGCTTGTGTTACACCGCCTGGGGTAAGAGGTCCTTGCAATGTTGCAATTAAAACAGTATTGTTAGGATTATCACCCTCAAAAGCATATAAATCTGCTATATCTGTAGTTTGTCCGGTTACAGCCGGAGCATCCTGGTGATCGGCGGAAATTAGGAAAGCCGCAATTGCAACAGCTGCTGCACCACCAATCATTGATAATAGGGTTGTTTTTTTCATAATTAAGTTTAATAGTTGTTAAATTAAAAGGTTTTACTTTTGCTGAAAAATGGTTAACACGTCAAAATTAATATAATTTAACCACAATTTACTAAACAATGCTTGATCACTTTTTTTAAATGAACCCTTCAGCAGCAGATTGGATACCAAAATATTTTTCTTTGCTAACAAGAAATAAATTCTTGTTACAAGATATTAATGAAATAGAACATTATGAGCAACTCAGAAACACTGGTTTTATATACGGCGTTTCAATCCACCCAGTTTTAATTGCAAATATAAGCGAGTTAAAGCTTACGCGGGAGGAACTTTCAAAAGTTAATCTACTTCACTCCTTTTTATACGGTTATACCAAACATCATAAAAATATAGAATTTCATAATTTTGTAAATTCTATTACAGAATACTACAAAAGCTTGGGCAAAGCAAGAGCTTCTTTTCTTCAAAAATTACATTTATCACAGTCCCCTAGCCAAATACTTGAAAAAATTATTTCTTCTCGTATTAATGAAAGCAGCCAATCTCTCAAAAAAAATAATGTTTCAATTTTTACATATGCTTTTTTGTATGTAGATATTTTAGGTTATGAACATTGGCTAAAAAACAAACCAAGTGCTACACTCTTTCTTCAAAATATTGAAAAAGCCCTAATTGCTGTATGTTTTGAAGCCCTACGGTCAAAGAAAAAGAAAAATAAATATGACAAATTATTACTTGAACTGTTTGCTCCCATAAATTTAGAAAATATTGAAGCGGAACATACTATTTTGGATTTAGATAAAGCTTCCCTTATTTTTTTGAAAGAAACGAACAATTTCGAAAAGACTTATATAATGGATTTGTGCTGTTTAGCCATTTGGAACGACGGCCAATTAGATAATGATGAATTAAAATTTATTCAACTTTTGTGCGAAGCTTTAGAAGTTAATGAAACTCTATTTTACGAAAGTTCTGAAAGTTTAAAGCAATTTAATGAATCACAAAAGGGCAAAGTAAAGATTTTTGAATACACAAATCCCGTAAAACAAGTTTACAAACAATCTGCCACAACAGTAAAATTGGTTGTTTTACGCAACAAGTCCAGATTAATAAAAGAGCTAAAGGAAAGTGGGGAGTTATTGTCACTTTTAGGACAATCTACCAGAAGAGATTTAAATACTGTCGAAAAGCAAAAAGTAAAAGAACAACTTTTGGACATTTGTAAAAGCATACCTTCATTAACAATATTTCTATTGCCCGGCGGAACAATTCTGTTGCCTCTACTTATAAAATTCCTACCCAAATTATTACCATCAGCCTTTGATGAAAATCGAATTAAGTAATAATTTGAATTAATAATTTTATCTGAATCGATTTAAGCTTAAATATCAAAAATGAAATTGAATTATAATTATTTTATTTCAAATTATTAGAATCGAAACTTTATCAAGGGTATACTATCCGATTGTTATTCAAATAATTAATTACGATATTTACAAGTAACATTTATTATTTTCAATAAATGTAAAATTAAAATCCAAAATCTATTTAGATGAAAAAACTGCTACTCCCAATTAATTTAATTCTTTTAACTTGTTCAGTACTTTTTGTTGTTTCAAGTTGTAAAGAACATTCCGAAGATAAAATTAAGCAAAATGAAACAGGTAAAATTGAATATCCCGCAGAATGGATGTACAATCAACGAGCGTACCCAAATAATTATATAGATAAAAATGCCTACAAAGAAGCTGTTGCACAATCTCGACAAATACTCGCCAACAGATCACCTCAAATCTCGAGTGAATGGACTTTAGTAGGCCCATTAAATACTGGTGGTCGTGTTACCGATGTTGCTATTTCTCCGGATAATGATGATGATCTGTACGTAGCCACAGCAACGGGTGGAATTTTTAGAAGTTATGATCGCGGTGTAAATTGGACACCTATTTTTGATGATGTTACTAAACCTTCAATTGGTGATATTGCAATTGCGCCCTCAAACGCTCAGAGAATTTATGCCGGCACTGGTGAAGCTAACGGAAGCGCTACAGATGGTGC
>JBBSOK010000102.1:0-10060 GCA_038259825.1 Flavobacteriales bacterium | reverse complement strand
TTATTGGCATATCCTGAGAGTGAAACGAAGAAAACCTCGATGGTTTCTGTTCAATCGAATGCAGTTTCTACAATAAATATTGGTTTTATTGGTGCAGGGAGCTTTGCACAAAGTTATTTGATTCCGTACACAAAAAAAGAAGGCGCATCGCTTGATACTGTTGTAACTACCAAAGGAATAACCGCGAAAAACGTTGCCACAAAATTTGGTTTTAATAATGCATCTTCTGAAGCCCAAGATGTCATTCAAAATGGAAAAATAAATACAGTTTTCATTGCTACGCCTCACAACAGTCACGCTTCGTATACTATGGAAGCGTTGAAAGCGGGAAAAAATGTTTTCGTTGAAAAGCCTTTGGCGATGCATTATGATGAATTGGAAGAGGTTAAAAAAGTGTATCAAGCAAGTAACCAAAAATTAATGGTTGGTTTTAACCGAAGATTTTCTCCAATTGCTGAAAAAATAAAGTCTGAATTTAAAGGAAACGGCGAACCAAAAGTGGTGAACATTCGCGTGAATGCCGGGTTTCTACCAAAAGACCATTGGACGCAGCACAAGGAAATTGGCGGTGGACGCGTAATTGGCGAAATGTGCCATTTTATAGATTTAATGCAGTATTTTACTGATGCAAAACCTGTAAAAGTGTACGCAGCATCCATAAAAACTGATAATCAAAAACTTACTTCTGAAGATAATATTTCTATCACAGTTTCTTTCAGTGATGGTTCAATAGGAAATCTTTTGTACTTGGCTAATGGCGACAAATCTCTTCCAAAGGAACTAATTGAAGTTTTTAGTGGTGGAAAAGTGGGAAGAATCCACGATTTTAGAAGTGGCGATTTTCATAACGGCAACAAGCAAACTAAGTTAAAATTAGACGGAAAAGGCCATAAACAAGAAGTTGAAGCGTTTTTAAAATCGCTAAAACAAAACACCGAAGCTCCAATTCCATTTGAATCTATATATTTAACAACGCTTACAACGTTTAAAGTTTTAGACTCCTTGGCAACGGGATTGCCTCAGGAAATATAAATTGCAAAATTAAAAATGGCCGATTTTCAAAACAGTTTTCAAAAACTGAAATCCTATTGCGAAAAGGAAAACTTTAAAGGTTGGGATCCGTATGACGGGCTTAACAGTACGCTATTTCAGGCTATTCCCATTATTTCCAAAACACGTTTTTTTAGACTTGCTTGGATTCAGGTTTTTAAACGGAGCCCAATCAACCTTCGTAAAATTACTGCCGTAGAAAAAGGATACAATTCAAAAGGTCTTGGATTATTTATAACCGGGTATTGTAATCTCTACAAAATTGATTCAAAACCTGAATATTTAGAAAAAATAATTCAACTTTCAGATCAAGTTATCAAAATGAAAAGTGATGGCTATTCTGGCGCTTGCTGGGGTTATAATTTTGATTGGCAGGCGCGTGCTTTCTTTCAGCCAAAAGGAATGCCAACCGTTGTTGCAACTACTTTTATTGCTGAAGCACTTCTTGAAGCTTATAAAATCACTAAAAACGAAGAATATCTTGAAGTTGCAAAAAGCGCAACCCAATTTATTTTAAAAGATTTAAATAGAACGTATGATGATAAAGGAAACTTCTCATTCTCGTATTCACCATTAGATAAAACCCAGGTCTTCAATGCATCTTTATTAGGAGCAAAACTTTTGAGTTTGGTTTATGAATTTACTAAAGAAGAAAATCTTATAAATGAAGCAAAAAAAGCAGTACGATATGCGGCAGATTTTCAACAAGAAAATGGCGCTTGGGCTTATGGTACATTGCCATATCACCAATGGGTAGATAATTTTCATACGGGTTATAACTTGGAATGTATTTACACATATCAAAAAGTATCGGGCGATACTTCCTATTCAAAACACATTGAAAAAGGCTTGCAGTATTATTTAAATACCTTTTTTACTGAAGAAGGAATTTCAAAATACTACAACAATTCCGTTTTTCCAATAGATATCCACGCACCAGCGCAATTAATTGTAACTCTTAATAAACTGGAAGTTTTTAAAGAAAATAAGGAACTAATTGATAGGGTTTTAAATTGGACTATTGAAAATATGCAATCTGAAAAAGGATTTTTTCAATATCAAAGAAATAAACATTTCAATTCAAATATCCCTTATATGCGTTGGGCGCAGGCTTGGATGTTTTATGCTTTTTCGTATTATTTTGTGAGTGATAATTCTGTTGATTAAAATAGCCAATATTACTATTGTTCAATTTTCTCTTCAATTAAATACCGTGGTCTATTCTTAACCTGTAAGAAAATTTTACCCACATATTCCCCAATAATTCCCAAAGCAAACGTCTGTATTCCGCCAAAGAACATAATTAGTGCAATCATAGAAAACCAACCGTGCACTACATTATCTCTAAGCAATTCTACAGTAGCCCAGAGTAATAATATTATAGAAATTAATGTTGAAAGCAAGCCCACAATTAAAATATAGCGCAGAGGTCTAACAGAAAATGAAGTAATACCGTCCCAAGCAAGGGATACCATTTTTTTAATAGAATATTTGCTTTCTCCAGCATCACGTTTTACCCTATCATAATAAACTAAGCTATGCGTAAGACCAATAGTTGGAAATATTGCGCGAATAAAAAGATGAGATTCCGGATATTGCAAAAAGCTTTTTAAAGCTTTGTTATTAATCATTCTAAAATCTGCGTGGTTAAATATGGTTTTTACTCCCAAAAACGACATAAATTTATAGAACCAATTGGCAGAGTTTCGTTTAAAAAAACTGTCTGAAGAACGATCTGCTCGCACACCGTAAATAATGTCCAAACCTGCAGCTACTTCCTGTAGCATTTTTGTAATTACAGTATGATCATCCTGCAAATCTACATCTAAGGTTACATATGCATCAAATTGATCATTAAAGCCTTCTAAGCCCGCCAAAAGCGCTTTTTGATGCCCAAAATTGTTAGATAGCTTTAATGCATTTACATATCTATTTTCTAAATTGCTAATTATGTTCCAAGTAGCATCCTTGCTTCCATCATCAACAAAACAGATTCGACTTTCCGCGGAAATCAGACCTTCATTTATTAAATTTTCAAAATATGGAAAGAATTTTTCAATTGAATTTGGCAATATTTCCTCTTCATTATAACAAGGAAAAATTACTAATAGTTTTGTCGTTTTAGAGAATGCCTCGCTCATAAAATTTAAAAATGCAAGCTGATTATTAAAGGCTTCAATTTAAAGAAAAAAATCAACTTGAAGGTAATTTGTCTTCAGTGAAACCGCGAAGTTTTTACGCTAATTTCGAAAGTGTTGTTTTAAAACAATAAATATAATTCTATTAGAAGCAATTAATAGATTATAGTATATTTGCCACCTTTTATCCCACCATTATTGTGACTCTACAGAGATTAAACATTTTAAATACATCTATAGATAATCTTTCTATGGAAGAAACTTTGGCATTAGTTGCCGAAAAAATTTCTTCCCACAGTCAAATGCACCACGTTGTAGTAAATGCCGGTAAAATTGTGGCAATGCAAAATGATGAACAACTTCGGGAAAGCGTAAATAGTTCGGACATCATAAATGCAGATGGTCAAGCTGTTGTTTGGGCATCAAAATTCTTAAACAATCCGCTTAAAGAACGTGTTGCTGGAATAGATTTAATGATAAATCTTGTTGAAATGGCACATAAAAACAATAACAAAATATACTTGTTTGGTGCGAAGGAAGAAGTTGTAAAATCTGTTGTTGAAAAATATTCGGAAATATATAGTCCCAATCTTATTGCCGGTTACCGTAATGGTTATTTTCAACAAAGTGAAGAAGAAGAAATAGCAAAAGAGATAGCTAATAGCGGCACACAAATGTTGTTTGTTGCAATCACATCACCAATTAAAGAGAATTTTTTATACAAACACCGCGAAATCTTAAAAGACGTAAATTTAATAATGGGTGTTGGCGGGAGTTTTGATGTTATTTCCGGTAAAACAAAACGAGCCCCAAAGTGGATGCAAAACATTGGTATGGAATGGTTTTACCGCTTTGCACAAGAACCAAAAAGAATGTGGAAACGGTATTTGGTTGGTAACTCAAAATTTATTTTGCTAGTGCTTAGCGAAAAATTTAGTAAAAAATCCAAATAGTATAACAACTTTAATCCGTTGTGTATATTACAGGATAGTTTTTTATCTTTCCAATCTAAATTGTATTATACAAATAGCAAATGAGAATTCTTCTTGCCGCAATATATCCTTTTGCTTTTTTGCTGTTGTATCTAATAATTCCATTTGATAATTACATACGAGTATTACCAAATATTTTATTGGGAATATTGGTAATTGCCTTTCCATTTGTGGTTAAAAAGGAAGATTTCAAAAAACTAAGAAATCCTTCATTTTTACTTTTTTTATTATTTTTCGTGTTTTTATTTTTTAATACGACAATTGCTGGAAGAATTATTGAAGATTGGAAAGTTATAAGTAAGGTTGGTATTGCTGTAGGACTTGTCCTTTTGTATATTCCTATTTCAGATTTTAAAAAAATTGACAGCGCAATAATTTTTTCTTCCCTAGCTGCTATTGTTTTTTCAATTTATAATTTTGTCCTAATTGCAGATGCAACCGGAAATTTTGCCTTGGGCGAATCTCCCCAAGTAGTAGAGTCTTTATTAGTTGATAGGTTATACTTAGGAATGCTTAGCCTGCTAAGTATTATGGTTTCGTACCGGGCAATTTCGCCTCAATTTCACCCAAACAACAACTATTATCTTGCCAATATTTTCTGTAATGTTGTATTTATAGTTCTTATTGCTTCAAAAATTGCAGTTGTTATTTTGGGTTTTCTGATACTGATTAAACTCTTCTATTCAATTAAAGGAAAACACCGTATTTTATTTTTTATCGGATTACTAACTATGGTGGTTATTGGATATTTTCTATTAAAGCCTAAAGTAAATGAGACGGAAGAAAGCAAAAATAATTTTGCCACACAGATATTTCAAAATTCCAACACTTTGGAAGTGCGCGCAGTTGTTTGGCATTGTTTTAATTCTGTTTTAGAAAAGGAAGATTTCACATTGTTGGGCATAGGTTTTTCAAAAACTAAAGATAAGTTGGAAGCTTGTTATGCAGAGGAGATTTCAGACGTAGAAAAGCGTGAAATATTTGTAACCGAACGCTACAACACACATAATCAATTTTTCGATTTTTATCTAAGCGCAGGCTTTTTGGCGCTATTGCTATTCATCATTTTTATTATTGCAAGTGCTTTTACACTTAGGAAAAACTATTTTAATATGGCAATGTTATGCATACTTGTATTGTATTGTTTGGTTGAAAATGTTTTTCACCGTCAAATGGGCGCATACTATATTGGCTTTATTTTATTGATGTTGATTAGTGGTAAAATAGATACGGAAAACAACAATTTAAAAATAACTGAATGATAATTGCAAGTTGTATTTTTGCCGTTTTTCAATAGAAATACGATCGTTAAATACTTTAAAATTTTACAATTTTTGAAGTATACATTAAAATAAATATGAACCAATGAAGAAAAGAATACTGATTACAGGTGCCGCTGGATTTTTAGGTTCTCATTTATGCGATAAATTTATTGCAGAAGGCTATCAAGTTATTGCTATGGACAACTTGATTACCGGCGATTTAAAAAATATCTCCCATCTTTTTAAGTTGGAGGATTTTGAGTTTTACCATCACGATGTTACAAAATTTGTACACGTGCCCGGAAAAGTAGATTACATTTTACATTTTGCATCTCCGGCCAGTCCAATAGATTACTTAAAAATTCCTATTCAAACGTTAAAAGTAGGCTCTTTAGGAACCCATAATTTATTGGGTCTTGCCAAGGAAAAAAATTCCAGAATACTTATAGCCTCAACATCTGAAGTTTATGGTGACCCATTAGTACATCCACAAAGCGAAGAATATTACGGAAACGTAAACACAATTGGACCACGTGGCGTTTATGACGAGGCTAAACGTTTTCAAGAATCCATAACAATGGCTTACCATAGGTTTCACGGAATTGAAACGCGCATTGCCCGTATTTTTAATACATATGGACCACGGATGCGCTTAAACGATGGCCGTGTAATCCCAGCTTTTATTGGGCAAGCTTTACGTGGTGAAGATTTAACAGTTTTTGGCGACGGAAGCCAAACACGATCTTTCTGTTATGTAGATGATGAGGTTGAAGGGTTGTATAAATTACTTTTAAGTGATTATTCAGACCCTATAAATATTGGCAATCCCGAAGAAATAACAATATTGGATTTTGCTGAAGAAATTATAAAATTAACAGGAACACAGCAAAAGATAATTTTTAAACCATTGCCACAGGACGACCCAATGCAACGTGAACCGGATATTACAAAAGCAAAGGAAATTTTGGGATGGGAACCAAAAGTTTCAAGAGAAGAGGGAATGCAAAAAACGTTTGAGTACTTTAAAAATCTTTCAAAAGAAGAGCTATATAAAAGCGAGCACAAGGATTTTTCTAAACATAATAAGGCATAATATAAATGTTCAAAAAAGGCCGTTATTCTGGATTAATAAGACCAATATCCTATGGTATAGATCTCTTTATAATTCATTTTTTTGGGTATGAATTTTTTCATCCGGGTATACCTTTTTTCAACTTCTTTATTTTTATTAGTATTGGATGGGTGTTTTTGTCTTTACGATCTAGGTATTATGAAATTTATAGATTTACACATCTAACAAAAATAATGTCCTTAGTAGGAAAACAAGCTGTTGTTTTTTTGCTGATTGTTTATTCGTTTTTTGGATTTTATAATGATTTTAATGTAGATCCTTCGCTCATATTTAATTATTTTATTACAGTAGTAATCCTTACAACTGTTTTTAAATTAGCAGTATTTTTCCTTTTGAAAAAATTTCGCTCGTTTCTAAAAGGAAATGTTCGAAGAGTTGTAATAATTGGTCATAATCAAAAAACGGAACAGCTACGTAAGTTTTTTATTCAGCGGCCAGAATTTGGATATAGCCTAGTTAAAATATTCGATATTAAAGGGGATAATAAGCAGACCATGGAAGATTGTTTTGACTATATATCCCATAATAACATAGACGAGATTTACTCTTCTGTTTCAGAAATTACCAACCAGAATATTGTAAAGCTAATAGATTACGCAGATAACAACTTAAAAATATTAAAATTTTTACCGGACAACAAGGAAATTTATACCAAACAACTTGATTTTACATATTACGGAGTTTTACCAATTTTGGCACTTCGTAAAATACCAATGGATGAACCCTTTAACAAATTTGTAAAACGAGGTTTTGACATTCTGCTTTCCCTTTCGGTAATAATTGGTATTTTGTCTTGGCTAACACCTCTTTTGGGACTACTAATTAAGTTGGAATCTAAAGGACCAATTTTTTTCAAACAAAAAAGGAACGGCTTGGATTATAAAGAATTTTATTGTTACAAATTCCGCTCGATGAAACCAAACCCTATGGCCGATTTACATCAAATAAAAAAGGGTGATATTCGTGTAACAAAAGTTGGCAAGCTTATCCGTAAAACGAGTATAGATGAGCTTCCGCAATTTATTAATGTACTTAAGGGCGAAATGAGTGTTGTTGGTCCAAGACCGCATATGGTTAGCCATACTCATATGTATGCCGAAAGAATCGACAAATTTATGGTTCGTCACTTTATCAAGCCAGGAATCACTGGTTTGGCACAAGTAAGTGGTTTTCGCGGCGAGGTGGATAGCGACAACCACATTATAAGCCGTGTTAAATACGACATTTTCTACCTAGAAAATTGGTCGTTATTCCTTGATTTGAAAATAGTTTTTCAAACTGTTTACAATGCCGTTAGAGGAGAAGATAAAGCGTATTAATATGTTTTTACCTCTCGTAAGTATTGTAACGCCATCTTATAACGCCTCAAAATATATTGAAGAAACCATTGCTTCAATTAAAAATCAAACTCACACAAATTGGGAACATATAATTGTTGATGACTGTTCTACAGATAACACAATAGAAATTATTGAAAATCTTGCAGTATTAGATTCTCGCATTACATTCGTAAAACTAACGGAAAATTCGGGAAGTGCAGTTGCCAGAAATACAGGTATTAATTTAGCAAAAGGGGATTACCTTACTTTTATTGATAGCGACGATATTTGGTTTCCCAATTTTATTGAAAATAGTATTGCTGTCATAAAAAAATCTGGCGTTCCGTTCGTCTTTTCTTCCTATAAAAGATCTAATGAAAATTTAGAATTTGTGTATTCAGATTTTATAGTTCCTGAACAAGTTACGTATTCAGATATTTTAAAAACCAACAGTATTAGTTGTTTGACTGCTTTTTTGGACATCAAAAAATTAGGCAAAAAAGAAATGCCTTTAATAAGAAAACGACAGGATATGGGTTTATGGCTTCAATATTTAAAAGAAATTCCCTTTGCAAAAGGTATTTTAGAGCCACAAGCTATTTATAGAATTAGAGAAAATTCCTTATCCAGAAATAAATTGAATCTTCTAAAATCCCAATGGTATTTTTATAGAAATATTGAAAATATTTCGGTTTTCAAATCGGCGTATTTTATGGTCTGCTGGGCGTATTTAGGATTTTTAAAGTATCGGAATTAATTCTCTTTTTGAAAAAAACTAATTGTTTTAATTCGTTTTTATCAATCTTACAAATTGCTTCAGTTTGCCACTTTTACTTCTTTTTAAAACTTTCACTCTTTCAAAATGTACCGTTAATCCTTTTTCTAAATATTCAAAAAAAGCGTTTTCTACTTTCGCCTTTTCGTTTTTAGTCAAATCTTTATTCGACGTAAAAACTATTTTAAATGTATCTATTTCAGTTTGTTTAATGACAAATTCTTTCACATTCCCATCGTTTGAGATTATGCTTTTTGTAACGTAGTAAAATGTTAATCCAGGAACCGTTTTTCCGCTTGGGAGTATTGCAATATCGCTAGTTCTTCCAACTAATTTTTCTAAAAGCGGCTTCTTTGCATTGCTTAATACCGAGAGGTTTCCAATATCCCCAATTTCATAACGTATCATTGGATGCGCTTTATTATAAAGAGAGGTGATTATAATTCGGCCGGTTTTGCCGTTTTCAACGGGCTTATTTTCATTATCAATAACTTCAACAAAAAGTGTTTTGCTGTTTACAATAAACTCATTTTTGCTATTCATAAAAGCAATGACATCAAGCTCGGATGCACCGTATTCATTTACTACCGGAACGCCAAAGACAGTTTCCATTAATAGTTTGTCATCATCAAAAAGCATTTCACTTGTTACAAGACAGTATTTTAAAGTTGGGCAAATATCTGTTAATACGATATCTTTTTCTTTTAAATGCTTGGCAAAAAGGACAATAGAACTTGTGTAGCCATTTATATAGTAAAACTTTTTTTTCCGGAATGATTCTAAAATGGTATTTAACTTTCCTTCTGAAAGATCAAATATCGGAAAGCGGTATCTACTGCTAAAAAAGTCTTTAATTCTTTCAAAATAATATCCTTTTTTATCTAATGGAATACCATAAAATCGAGCTTGCAATGAGGTATTAAAATCAATCCCTAGTTGTCCGAAAGTATAAATAATATTTGCCCAAGTGAGCGCATGGCAATATTTATCTTTCGCAAAAATAAAAGGTATTCCGCTTGATCCTGATGTTTTATTAACAAAAACGGATTTTCTAGTAAAACCAATTGAAAGCCTTTCCTCCAAAGGACATTGAAGATCTTTTTTAGTAAGTATCGGAATGTTTTCCCACTTCGAAACATCGCTATTTCCAATAAAACTATTGTAAAATATGTTGTTTTGAAGGTGATAAGCAACAATTGCCTTTTTCTGATTTTCTAGATATTGAGGATAATCTTTTTCTGAAATAGCGTTTATTTTCTCGAATTCTTCCGTTGCTTTTTTAAGCGGAAAACCTTTTAATTTTAGAGAAAAATAAAATAATTTCATATTTGGCAAATCATTTATTCTATTGAAAAATGCGTCAAATTGACTAACAATTTCGGTAAAATTAAT
>JBBSOK010000101.1:0-10648 GCA_038259825.1 Flavobacteriales bacterium | reverse complement strand
TGTATCGGCTTACGGGAATCTGATGCTTGGTTTGTATATTACTACGCGCCATTAGATACAAAAGTGGTTATAAGGTACGATCTAACTGGAAAAGATAATCAGGGAAAGAACATTCTATTTGAGAATATTTATCCAGGTTTTGAAAATGAAACCTATAGAAAAGAAAGCATTGAGTCTGCATTTAATGCTATTGATGGAAAATCAGTAAACGTTTGCGACTGTGGAGATTTAAATAACTAAAATATTAGACTATTTATCTCTCAATCTATTGAAAACAATTATAATGATCTAGGTTAACACCAAACTATAAATCCCAATAATTACAGAAATCCAAAACCAGAAATTGCTTTTCAACAGAAAAATTATTCTCTTAGTTACAAAAGCCAGCGCAAAAACAACCCACAATATTCCAACAGATTTAATAAAGCTTTACGGAAGCTGTGGAATTTCAGCAAAGCCAAATGCCTTCAAAAAAACAATCAAACGACTCAGACCATGAAGAATAACGATGATTGCAAAAGCTGCCTTCAGAGTTCATAAATTTGCTTTTAATTTATTTGTTTACGTTTCCACCATTTTACAATTTCATACCACAACACACTCAAGGTGCCAATCCCAATGCTTATTCCAATTTGATTTAAATAAAGCCTTTCAAATTGAAAGAATTTAGTGAACGGCGGCACAAAAAGAAGTAATAAAATAATGCTAATGGTAATCCCCACAATAATAGGAACCAACTTATTTTTGTATTTAAAAGTGGAAAAAATTGAATATATAAAGGAACGGTTCACAAATGTTAATATAATATTTGCGGTCATAAGTGTTGTAAACACCATCGTTCTTGTTATTGCTTCATTAGCACCATTACTGATAGCAATTTGATAAACCGCAAGCACACCTACCGTAATTGCCAATCCTTGAATTATACTCGTTAAAAGTTCGCTCCAATTAAAAAAAGTACTTGAAAAAGGTCTCGGTTTTTTAAGCATAGAATCCTTTTCTAATGGTTCGTTTTCATAAACTATAGAGCAAGTTGGGCCCATTATCAACTCCAACAAAATTATATGTACTGGCGTAAAAATATTGGGATAAACCCATCCTAAGACCAACGGAAAAAACACCGTAAGAATAATAGGAATATGAATTGATATAATATATTGAATAGCCTTTTTAAGGTTGAAGTAAATTTTTCTACCCATTGCCACAGCATCCACCATTTTTGAAAGATCGTCATCAACAAGTACCAGCGAGGCAGCTTGTTTGGCTATTTCGGTTCCTTTCTTACCCATTGCTATGCCAATATTTGCAGCCTTTAATGCAGGACCGTCATTTACTCCATCGCCTGTCATTGCTACTATATGGCCTTGTGCTTTAAGGGCGTTAATTATATTTAACTTGGCTTCAGGAAACATTCTTGCAAAAATGTTTTTTTCTGACGTGATTTTTTGAAGTGCTAAAGGATTTAAAGAAACAAGTTCATCACCAGAAACAATTTTTTCACACCCTCTAAAATTTACTTTTTTTGCAATTGCAGCAGTAGTCTCTGCAATATCGCCAGTAATAATTTTTACTTCAATACCAGCATTGTAAAAATCTTGAAATACTTTAGAAATATTCTGCTTAGGTGGATCGTAAAAAGCTACTAACCCCTTAAATTCAAAAGACAAATCTTGTTGTTTTATTGGCCAATTTATTCCTTCAAAATGAGAAATTCCAACGCCTAAAACTCGATATCCTTCCGCAGCCAAAATAGTTATTTTTTGTTTTAAAATTTCCTTTTCATTATCGCTTAAATTTGAAGCAGCTATTATGGCTTCTGGAGCGCCTTTGGCAGCTATGATTCGACTTCTCTCAGCATTTTCAAAAATGTGAGTCATCATTGGGGGTTTGCCGCTCAATGGATATTCGTACACCATTTTGAAATTTAGTCTTTCATCATTTTTAGAAAGTGTTTCATAAAAATTGTGAAGCGATTGCTCCATTGTATCGAAAGGAATTGGCTCACTAGCCCACATTGCTGTAGCTATAAGCAATTTTTCACTATCGGAAAGTTTCTCTGAAACTAAAGTAATTTTATCAGTTTCTAAAGTATAAACTTTGTCAAGTCGCATTTTGTTCTCAGTAATGGTACCTGTCTTATCCACACATATTACGGTAGCACTTCCCAAGGATTCAACAGTTTTCATCTGTTTTACGATTACACCCATATTCATAAGTCGCCAAGCACCAATAGCCATAAAGGTTGTAAATGCCACAGGGATTTCTTCAGGTAAAACACTCATTGCAAGTGTAAGTGCTTTTAAAAGACTGTCTAAAACATTTCCAGAATTATAATAGTTGATGCTCCAAACCAATAGAAAAATAACCGCTCCTGCGATTACCATTTTTTTTACAAAATTGTTTATTTGAAGTTCAAGAGTAGATTTTTCGGAAGATATATCTTCAATGCTTTTACCTATTTTACCAACCTTTGTCTGATTGCCTATTGCAGTTATTTTAGCGATGGCAAGCCCTCCACCCACTTGGGTTCCCAAATAAATTTTATTATCTTCGGAAGAAGCATCTTTTTCAACCGAAAAGGATTCTCCCGTTAAAATAGATTCATTTACCGAAAAATCGTTGGAATGTACAATGGTTCCATCGGCAACGATTGTTGAACCCTCTTCTACCATCAAAAAATCACCAACAACAACATCTTGGCTCATTATTTCAATAACTTCTCCATTGCGAATTATTTTACAATGTGGTTGTGACAGTTCTTTAAGCTTTTCGAGGGCACTATGTGTTTTGGCATCTTGATAAAGTGAAATTGCAGCAACCAAAATTATTGCAGCTGCTAAAAAAATTCCGTCGCCTGTATTACCTGTAAAAAAATACAAGGTAGCGGCAACTAAGAGCAATATGACCATTGGTTCCTTTGCCAAGCCTTTTATAGCTTCAAGAAAATGGTTTTTCTTTTTTGATTCAAGAATATTACTTCCAAATTTTTTCCGAGAAACCAAGACTTCAGAATCGGTGAGTCCTTTAATTTTAAAATTTGTTAAGGGCATTTTATTAATATATTTTGGATATAATAAAGCTTGTAAACATTTAGAATCCAATTAATACAATACATTGAAGATTTAAGGAGTTAAATCTTCAATGCATTATTTTTTATTAAAAATAATTATTTGAATAATAAAGGTTTATGATATTAATCAGGTCGATTTATAAATGGGAAATATAATTTATCGGGAATTCAGAAACGACTGATTATATTAAATAAAGATTTAACAACGTACCTAAAGTTCTTAAACGGTTGAAAGCATACATGTCAATGGGTAAGGTTTGATAATAACAAGCTCATAATTATTTGAAAAAAAATAAAAAAAATTCTAAGAATTTCTACCATTTAATAGAAAATAGTAGATCATATTGAATTCAGTGACAAATATGAATGTTAAACTACCGTAAAAGATTTTTAATTTAAATTCTAGCTAAGTTTTGAGATTTTAGATAGAAATTAATTTTTACATTTTAATTTTCTTAAGAAACTCATATAATTATTGTATTTAATAAGAGGTGCGTATTTCGGTGTGTTAGAGAGGTGTAGGATCTAGAAGACCCTATTAATACTACTCTCTATGAGTTATGATTAGTTCCTCTTTCTACGCTAAAACCATGTAAAACAATTATTTACAGGGTTTTGCTTTACGTTTAACTTCAATTAGATGCCTTTTTATCAACTAAAAGGTGCGGGATTCGGTGCGTGATTTTTAACTCGATTTACTTATTATTTCCAAAGCGTTTTCCTTTTTTTGTTTTTTTAACTTTGTTCCCACTTCCTTTTTATTGATTTCGTAAGATTTCATAATTTCCGTTTTAGATTTACTTCCCATAGTGCCGTCGCTGTTACCTTTTTTTGTTGCTGAAGTATTTACAGGATTCAATTTTAATAAGGTGTATAAAAAGCGAAGCGGCTTTATGCCACCGTTTACAATTGGATAATGTTCTTTTGCTGACAAAAAAGTGGTAAGGACAGTAATGGTACGGGAGGTTTCTAATGGTTATGAGAAATACCAGATCAATGGAAGTGGGAACAAATGCAGAAATAATCTTTTTTTTTGGCGGACTTCGTTCCTGATTTTGGATTGGGAATGTAGCTTCCCGCTCCGGCGCAGTGGATTGGGAAGGCGAAATGGAAAGTAGAAATCAGGGACGATGTCCAAGATTTTTTAAGGGAAGCTGTTTTATTGCAATGTAGCGACTCCTGCCCTTTCGGCAGGTTGGCGCGGAATGGAAATGAAAGTGCTGAACGGATTGACCCGTCCTGAAATAAGGCTACATAATTAATGTAAATATGTATTGAAATGACAGTGAGTCTTTCAATTTAAAATATTATCAAATAATGTTTATGAAGAGATGCGTAATTCGGTGCGTATTTAAAGTCACAACGCTGGAATAGCCTGTAAATAGTGATTAGTTTAAAATTCAGTTAGCTCCTATTTCTATTCTAAAACCCTGTAAATCAATTATTTACAGGGTTTTTAATTATAATGGTTACTCCCGTTTTTTTATGGATTTCTAAATGCGAACTCACAAAATCGGCGTGAGGATGTGTTTAGATAACGGCAACTATTTTAGCATCGTTTTCCTTTGCGAAATCATAATATTGTTGCGGATTCCGTTCTGGGTCTATAACGGCCATCTTGCCGTCGCTAATGATTGCGTAGGAATAGTGGGCAAGTGGTTTGTATTCAAATTGTTTGATTGTAATAATTTCTCAATTTGATATAAAGGTAAAAAAGGTTGCAGCTAATTGCTGTAACCTTTGATACACAACTGAATTTTTTTTTAATCCATCACAAACTTAAACCCAGCTGTAATTATACTTGAACTAAAAGTCGTATCCCTATCGTACTGATAAAACTTTAAGTCAATACTTTTTAGACCGAATTTCCAAAGATGCGCTTTCGCGAAAATATCCGTGTATGAAACCCCAAAACCAAATTGATTTGCTGAATATTCCGAAAGGTCATAGTCTGAAGTGTAAAATTCTTCTGTTGATAAAGCAACTTCGTACGGTCTAAAATAATCTGCTGACGTTTGATTATAAAAGCGATATGATGGATATAATGTGAATTTATCCGCAATCTTAATGGGCACTTCAATACTTGCCGTATGCGAGTTGATTCCCCAATCGTCAAAATAATAGCGATAAAATGTTCTTACAGTAAATCGTTCATTTAAATACCAATTTAAACGACCACCAATTGCTACTTTAAATCTGGAATCTGGTAATTGTTCTATTGCATCGGCTAGTTGGAAATTTTCAATAAACGAATCTGCAACATCTGCAAAATACACACGCTGAAATGGTGTAGATAACAAACCTTGTTGCTGCACAAAATCTAATGCCAATGACCCTTGTACGTTTTTGTGTAGTATTTGAGAAAAACCAAATCCTAATGAGTACGAATTACGCCCTTCATTTGCAAATTCAGTAAATATTGGACTGTAATTTGTATTTCCTGTAATCGTGTTTTGAGTAAATAAGCTATTGTTCAATCCGTTGCCACCTTCAGTAAAAGGCCTTAATTCTGTTGGATAAATGGCATTCCAAGTATCTATATATACATTTCCGTTTACGCTAACTTCTGTATTCTTTTCATTAAAGAATTTGGTATAACTACCACCAACACCTACTGAAAAATAATCATATTCTGATGAAACGGATACTTTAGCCGACCAAATATTATTTCTATCATCAGAACTATGACTGTAATTTCCCGTAAGATTTACCCAAAGGTCGCTACTTGAAGCGCCAGAAGACGCTACAAATGGGTCGGCTTGTTGCCCTGCATCAAAAGGTCCTACGTTGCTAGATGATGCCGATGTATATGCAGAAACTCCAGCATCAATGCTCAATACATCATCATCATTTAATGGAATAGAAACCACAAAAGTCCCTGTTATATCTGTCAATTCTTCTGTACCAATACCACCACTTACAGCAGCATTATCGCCATCTTGTAAATAGTAACTGGTTAAAAAATCTACTTCTGTCGTTTCTAAAACTCGCTTTTTATAAACTTTGATTGTGTCTTGTGCTGTTTGTGCATTCATTTTCGCAAAAGCGAATACACACAAAATTAAGATTGCTTTTTTCAAATTATTAATTAAATTAATTACAGCCGCAGCCACCTCCAGTTTTCCCTCCGTTTGCTCCTACTGCTGCCTCACGGTAGGAATGTGCTGTTGATACGTTACGGTCAACTGGCTTGTCTGAAAGTGCCATATCTGGATCATTGATATTTACCTTTTCATATTCTTTTACCACTACGCAACTTGTAAAAAATGTTGCAATCATTGTGGCACAAATAAACTTCTTTATCATAATTTATCTATTTCTATATTCTTCGATTTTGTTATATTTCCTTTATCATCAATGATGATGCATTCTATCTTTGGTAATTGATTAATTCTATCTAATCCTGCTTCTTTACCCATCACGAATACGGAAGTTGCCAAAGCATCTGCAAGCTCTGCTTTAGGTGCAAAAACGGTTACGCTTATGATGCCACTTGCCGGATATCCTGTTCTTGGGTCTATTATATGTGAGTATCGAGTTCCATTAAAATTTACAAACTTTTCATAATTTCCAGACGTTACCACAGCACCATTAGTAATTGGCAACAGCGCAAATACTTTGTTTTTATCCATTGGATTTGTAATAGCAACTTTCCAAGGTTCGCCATTTGTTTGGATTCCCCACGTATTCATATCGCCAGAAGCATTGATGATACCTGAAGGCACGCCTTTTGATATGAGCAAATCTTTTGCTTTGTCTGCTGCATAGCCTTTCCCAATGGCTCCGAAACCAATTTTCATTCCTTCGAGTTTCAGAAATACGGTGCTATTTTCTTTATTCAGAATTATATTTTGAAAACCTACCTTTGATACAGAAGCTGTAATTTCTTCTTCGGAAGGCATTACTGTCATACTTCCATCAAATTTCCAAATTTTATCCATTGAAGCATAGCTAATATCAAAAGCTCCATCTGTTAATTTTGAAATACCAATGGCGCGCTCAATTAATTGAAACAGTTCTGCATCTACTTTTACGGGTTTTATTCCTGCATTTCGGTTTATTTCTGATGTTTGGGAAGTTGAATCCCAAGAGGAAATCAATTTTTCAATTCTCGTTATTTCGACAACTGCTATGTCAATGACTTTTTCGCCTGAAACAGAATCGTTTGCAACAACGGTTACATCAAAACGGCTACCCATTAATTTTAGGGTTCGCTTAAATGTCTGCTGTGCACTGCATACTACTGAAAATAGGATGATGATGGATGTAATGAGCGTTTTCAAATTATTTTATAAAGGCGTTTAATTCTTTAATATAGTTTTCGGGTGTTGTTTTTTTGTAGCTGTTTTGTCCTAAAACAGTTCCTTTTGAATCAAGGATTACTACAAATGGAAAGTAGCCTTGCTTGTTGTATTTTTCGGCAAGTGCTGCATTTGCTTTGGTTTGTATTTCTGATAGCGCGTTGTTTTTCCTCCTCGGAAAATCTGCTTGCAACATAACGTAATGTGCTGTTGCATACCTTTTAAAATCTTCGGTACTCCAAATTTCTTTATCCAATTTTATACAAGGTGCACACCAATCTGACCCTTGAAAAACCAAAATAATTGATTTATTTTCTTTTGAAGCTATCTCTTTTGCTTTCGTAAAATCTGTTTGCCAATCTTGAGCAAAGGTTACGCTAACACTGGCAAGTAGTACTGTTATTACTATTATTATATTTTTCATTTTTATATTTATTTAAACCGATTTATAGTCGCTTTTACGAACACTAACTTTCAACGTTATACCAATTTTATTGTTGTTGAAAGTATACAATATTTTACTATTTGTATTTTTTGTATTAAACCAAATTAACATTAAACAAATAACCGATAAGAGCAGTTAATCCCATTGCCAATGTTCCCCAAAAAGTAATACGAAGAATAGGTTTAAGTGGTTTTGCGCCACCTGTTCTTGCTGATAATACGCCAAGGATTACCAAAAATAAAATTGCAAAGGCATACTGAATGTATTCCATACTTTCAATAGGTGCAACATACGCCACTACAACTGGTAGAAATCCTCCAATCGTAAATGAAACTCCAGATGATAATGCGGCTTGTAACGGTCTTGCCCCTGTTAATTCGTGTATTCCAAGTTCATCTCTTGCGTGTGCTTCCAAAGCATTGTGAGCACTTAACTGTTTGGCGACTTCCATCGCGGTTTCCTTGGCCAATCCACGTTCTTCATAAATTTTGGAAAGTTCAATGAGTTCTTGTTCTGGCATATCTTTTAATTCTTGCCTTTCGCGCGCTAGGTCCGATTTTTCAATGTCGGTTTGTGAACTGACTGAAACGTATTCTCCTGCTGCCATTGATAAGGCACCAGCTACCAAACCTGCAATCCCTGCAAGAAGAATAGGCTCTCTCGTACTACTCGCAGCTGCTACACCAATAATAATACTGGCAGTGGATAGTATGCCATCATTTGCACCTAAAACACCTGCTCGAAGCCAACCGCTTCGATTGATGTAATGCTTTTCAGTGTCTTTGTTTTCCATCTTTATTCTCCTAATAAATTGAATGTTCCTTTTGTTAAAAACTGTGTGTCTGGCTTAGAACCGTTCTTAATTTCTATAACAGAATAGCCATTATAATTCCCTTTTACCTCAACTTCCTCTTGATTAAAATAATAGGTATCTCCAACTTTTTCATCTAAAACCAGCACATAATTTTTATCTTCTATAGATACCATAGCTTCCGTAGGTAATGCTTTCGCAGAAGTGGAATCTGTAACAATATTGGCATCAACAAACATTCCTACTAAAAAGTTAGCACTCGACTCATCCTCAAGATGCGCGTGTACTTTTATGGTTCTATTTTGTTCAATGGAAGTGCCCACCAAATGAACTTGAGCTTTATACTTCTCTGTAGAAGCTTCAGGAATTCTGAAATCTATTTCTTGTCCTTTTTTAATCTTCATTATATCTTTTTCAAAAACTGAAAGTTCTAAATGAATATGGTCGTTGTCAATAATTTCTAAAATATTTGAAGCAGGCGAAACGTATGAACCTTTAGTTACATTAACTTTTGTGATACTTCCGGAAATAGGGGCAAATATGCTCACGATTGAGCTAATTTTACCAGCACGAACGCTTGACGGCGAAATATTAAGCAATTGTAGCTGTTTTTGCAATCCAGTATGTCTTGCGACTGCTGATTTATAGTCGCTTTCGGCTTTTAAATAACTTTTTTGAGATGTGATATTTTCAGCTTTCATTGTGACTTGTCTATCGTATTCTGCCTTAAGATAGGTAAGTTGCTCATTCACTTCCATATAGTTTTGCTGAAGGGTTACAAATTCAGGGTTTTCAAGGGTTATCAAAACTTGCCCTTTTCGTACTTTATCGCCAATAAGTAAGGGTGTCGTTTTAATATAACCACCCATTGTAGCATTGACTACAGCTCTATTTTCTGGTGGAACATCTATCATTCCGTTTACAGTAACAACTGTTGGAAATTGCTTTTCTTCAAGACTGCCAAGCGTCATTTTACTTTGTTCAAATTGTGCTTGGGTTACTTGGATGCGGTTATCCATAGCCTCTTTTTTATCCGATTCAATTTCTGAATTTTCTGCTTTTTTATCGCCACAACTCCAAAGAGAAAAAACAAGGCTGAAAAGTATGATTTTATATAGTTTACGTTGCATAACGTTGAATTTTAAAGTGTTAAATAATTAATGGCTATACTGGTTTGATTATATTCATCGAGCTTGTCGAGATAGTTGAGCTTAATCTCATACGCACTTTCCAGACTTTGGATGTATTGGTAAAAATCAATCTCGCCATTTCTGAAACTACTGGTTGCTGTTTTTAAAATTTCTTCGGAAAGGTTATCTCCTTCATTTTCGTAATAGTTCAATGCGTTCTGAAGCTGTTCCAACTGTAATGTAAGTGCATTTAATTTTGAGTTTAACTGAATTTCATATTCGGTGGATTCTGCTATCGCAATATCTTTGGAAATTTTCGACGCTTTTATGCGTGATGATTGTCCACCAAAAAGGATAGGAATTTTTAAGCCTAATTGATATCCGTATAAATTTCCATTCAACTCTGAATTGGTGCCTTGAAAATAATTGAGACTTATATCGGGCAATAATTTTTGTTTTTCAAAACGACGTTCTGCCTGAAATAGAGAAATTCTGTTTTGATAGTACTCCATTTCGGGACTTCCGTTGTAACTCAAATCATTTATAGTTACTTTTAATGAAGATTCTTCAGCAATTAAAATTGTTTCGTCTATCTGAATGATGTTCAACAAATTCTCGTGGGCAATACGCATTTCTTTTTGTGCATCTGTGTAGTTGAGATTGATTTGTTTTTGCTTGGATGCTGCGGTAATTTTCTCCAGATAATTGGTTTCTCCCAGCTCAAAACGTCTTGCTGCAATGTTTGCAAAATTGGTGTATAAACTATCCAATTGTTTGTAAAGTGTTTCTTTCTCTCGGGCAATTTGATATTGATAATATGAAGTTGTGACTTTACGCTCGATTGCTTTTTTCTGAATTTCAAATGCACTTGAAACCATTTTTGAAGTTGCT
>JBBSOK010000100.1:0-10666 GCA_038259825.1 Flavobacteriales bacterium | reverse complement strand
TGGTCTTGTTTATGCAGATTTATATATGCCTCTTCCATTTCATTGGTTATCCAAGTGCCGTCTTGGTCTGTACGATTGATTTTTGCACAGTTTCGTATTACTTCAGAAAAATCTTGATTGAATGTTATTTTAAATATATTTCGGTCAATTATTTTTCGCAAACTTTTGCTAGCCTTAAATTCTTCTAAAAACAAAACCATCCGTGGGTTTGGGCTCCACCAAAGTATGGGTTGGTTTTCATCAAACCAAGGAAAAATTCCTTGGTTATAAGCTAACAATAAACGCTTTGTGCTCAAATCTCCACCAACGGCCAAGAGCCCATCTTCATCTGCTAAATTTGGATGTGGAAATTCAATTTTTGAAGTAAGTCTGAACATTATTATATTAAAAAAGTAGTTAAAATTAGATTTCAACTACTTAAGTTTTACGTTTGATTGTAATCGTGAGCTTTACTTTGACAAAGACTCAACAATAAAATTTCAATAAATTTAGCGACATACTAAAAAGGCAGATCGTCGTGATCATCCTCATTAATATCATCGGCCGGCTCAAAAGCAGATGCTGGTGGCATTGGTGGAATATTTGTATTGCTAGACTGCGCTCCGTCAGCATTTTCTACTCTCCAGCCTTGAACTGATGTAAAATATTTTACCTCGCCTTGCGGGCTTGTCCACTCACGACCTTTAATATTAATACTAATTTTTACGTTTTGCCCTACCTTATAAGCATCAAGTAAATCGGTTTTATCTTGAATAAATTCTACCATAATATCTTGTGGATATTGCTCTTCAGTAGTTATAACCATTTCTCGTTTTCTAAAACCGTTACTTCCAAATGTTTTAGTTTCGTCTATTAATTTAATTTTTCCTGTAAGTTCCATTATATTCAATTATTATTTTATTCAATTATTATTTAGCCATCAAAAGCTTCCAAGCTTCATCTATTTTTCCATCAGATAAAAAATCCTGTGCTTTTTTATGAATTTTTTCTTGATTGTTTTCAGCTATTAAAGTTTTTATTTCTTCAGAAGAATTTATAAATATTTTAATGTCATTTTCATCCGGCATTTCCTCAACATTACCCAACATTCCTAAATCATTTCCAGTTAAAACATTGCTATTTCTTAAGGTCTCCGGCAATCTATCTACACCCATTCCTAATGATGAAAGTGGTTTTGGCACTTCAAAGAGGCCGTGTTTTGGACGTCCATACCAATTGCCGCCAAGTCTTGAAACTGTATCTATCTTAAACGGATCTATAGTTCCATTTTGATCTAAAATATCTTCATTTATGTGAAGTTTCACAACTTCACAAATTACAAGATTTCCTGCCCCACCTTCTTCGCCTAAAGAAATTACTTCATTTACTTTACATTCAATTTGTACGGGCGCTTCGGCAACTCTTGGTGGTTTTATTTTGTCAGATTTTAGTTCGGTAAATCCTGCTTTTATAAATTCATTTACGCCTTTTCCATATTCTGTTGAACTAAGTGACATTTGTTGCACCATTGCATAACTCACAATATTTATAACAACTTCCTTTGTATTTAAAACATTTTCCAAAGTGTGTTTTGTGGTATTGTCACGAACCCTCCTTGCCGGCGAAAATATTAAAATTGGTGGCTTTGCGCTAAAAACATTAAAAAAACTAAACGGCGATAAATTTACATTACCGTCCTCATCTATAGTGCTTGCAAAAGCTATTGGACGTGGCGAAACTGCCCCTAACAAATAACCGTGCAAAACCGAAGTTTTTACATCTCCTGGTGAAATTGAAATCATATATTACAAATGTACCCAATTGAACCAAACTTGAAAAGTAGGCTTGTACAATAATTTCAAGATATTTGCTTTATATTTAAAGTTTTGCTTTACTGTGAAAATATAAATTTTGATAATTATTTATGTTGAATAACAAAGCCGTAATCCGTTGGTCTTTAATTGGCGTTTCTTTTTTAATAATTGGTTTAATATTATGGAATACGTATGTGTTTTTTAATCAACTAAAAGATAACGAACAGGATAAAATGGAAATTTGGGCAGATGCTCAACAAGCTCTCGATACCAGTGATGGCGACATATCTACAGCATTAAAAATCCTTGAGAGCAACAAATCTACTCCAATGTTGCTGCATACCGTAAAAGAAGATGTGTATTCTAGCCGAAATATGGATGAAGATGATATTAATTCACCCGAAAAAATTGCTGATATAGTTGAACAATTTTCTTCAGAGTATCAACCACTTGAAGTTAAAAATGATAATCAACTTTTATCTGTAATTTATTATGGCAACTCACCATTAATCAATAAACTGAAATATTATCCCGCAGCGCTAATAGTTATTATGGTGCTATTTTTCTTTGCTGTTTATTTTTTCTATAAAACGGCAAAAAGTTCCGAACAGAACAAACTTTGGGCAGGAATGGCCAAGGAAACTGCACATCAAATAGGCACACCGTTGTCTAGTTTAGTTGGTTGGACCGAAATTTTAAAAGGCGAAAATGTAAACCCAGATTACATTGTTGAAATGGAAAAGGATATTACGCGTCTTGAAATGATTACAGATCGTTTTTCTAAAATTGGATCTGTTCCAACATTGAAAAAACGAGATTTGGTTGAAGAAACCACAGCAGCTTTTGATTATCTAAAAAATCGCTCTTCAAGATTGATAGATTTTACATTGAAAGCCCCAAATCAATCAATTATGGTTAATATGAATTCGCAATTATTTAGTTGGACGGTTGAAAATTTAGTGAAGAATGGCATTGACGCAATGAAAGGAAAAGGAAAGATTGAAATTTCAATCGAAAAAAACGATAAGCTCGCTTTTGTAAGGATTTGCGATACCGGAAGCGGAATTTCAAAAAATAAATTTAAGAGGATTTTTACACCTGGTTATACCAGCAAAAAAAGAGGTTGGGGATTGGGACTTTCACTGGCAAAACGAATAATTGAAGAATATCACGAAGGAAAAATACGCGTTTTGAAAAGCTCCACAGCAGGAACAACGATGGAAATTGCCTTAAAAATTGATGAAAATTAATGACCACTACAAGTATCATTCATTCTGCTACTATAAAAAATAACTGCCCCCTATGTTTTAATACAGAAGGTTTGGAATTTACATTTAATCAAGAAATTACCGAAACTAAGTTTTATAAAAATTCGTCTAAAGATTTAATAGAGAAACTATTTTGTCATAATTGCAATAATACTATCTATCCAGAAAGATGGGACAAACACATTGAGTTGGTTTATGAATATCATAGAAAATTGGCAGAACCAAAGCACGTTGGCATGAGCCTAAAACCAATTACTTTTGGACTAATAGTTGTTGGAATTCTACTTTTTGCGGCAGCAGTAATTTTTGTGCTATATTAGTTTTTTAGGCGTTCGCTTATTAATTGAGCAAGATTTGAAAATTCTTCTGGAGACATTTCAATTTTATTGCTAAACGTCATTTCAGACATATTATTTAACGGAATTAAATGTACGTGAACGTGCGGAACTTCAAGACCTATAACGGCCATACCAACACGTTTGCAAGCAATTGTTTTTTCTAATGCGCGCGCAACTTTCCGGGAAAATTGCATAAGCTGAAGATACATATGCTCGCCAAGTTCAAAAATTTTGTCGGTTTCTTCTTTTGGCACGCATAAAGTATGTCCTTTTGCATTTGGATTAATATCCAAAAAAGCTATAAAGTTATCGTCTTCCGCAACAATATATGCGGGAATTTCTCCATCAATAATTTTAGTGAAAATTGATGCCATTATTTTTCGCGTGTTATTTCAATAATGTCAAATTTTATAACGCCGTTTGGCACTTGTATTTCTGCGACATCACCCACTTCCTTTCCTAATAACCCTTTACCAATTGGGCTATCTACAGAAATTTTGCCTGTTTTTAAGTCAGCTTCACTTTGCGCTACCAATTTATAGGTCATTTCCTGACCATTTGTTTGGTTTTTTATTTTTACTAAGCTATGTACCAACACCTTAGACAAATCTAATTGACTTTCATCAATTAAACGTGCGCCTGCAACTACTTCTTCAAGCTTGCTTATCCGCAACTCTAGCATTCCTTGCGCTTCTTTGGCGGCATCATATTCGGCATTTTCACTTAAATCGCCTTTATCGCGAGCTTCAGCAATTGCATTGCTGGCTGCTGGTCGGTCTACATCTCTTAAATGATCCAACTCGTCGCGTAATTTTTTTAAACCTTCTGCTGTGTAATAAGATACTTTACTCATAATTATATCGTTTGCATACCGTTATGCCTTCATTATTTATTAAAAAATCCGGCTATTGCCGGTACATATTGAAAAAATCCCATACGTTGACGGGATTATTATAACAAATATAAGAAAAATTTAATTGTTGTTTATTTTATTGTAATTTCGACCCAAAAATAGTTTGAAGATGAAAGTAAAAGTATTGCTAATATTGTTTTTTGTTGTTGCCTTTAGCTGTAAAGATGATGATGAACGTTTAGACCAAAACCCAAATTTGATTAGGCCTTTAGTAAATTTAAACCTTAACCTTAACCTGCCAGAATATAATGCACTTTTGTTTGATGGCGGAAGTGTAATTATAAATTCGCAAGGAATACGCGGAATTGTTGTTTATCGTGTGAACGACAGTTTTTATACGGCTTTTGAATTAAGCGACCCAAACCATGTTCCTAGCACTTGCTCTAGAATGGCTCTTGACGGCATTGTAACCACTTGTCCTTGCGAAGACGATACAAATAGCTACAATATTGTAACAGGACAGCATACTACGCAACCAGATTTGTACCCAATGATGCAATATTTTGCTACTAGAAATGGTAATTCTGTAATTATTTCAGATTAAAATAGAACGGAAATTTAAGACTATCATGATCTATTAAATACTTTTGATTGTTATTATTAAATTATAAAACCCTTCTAGCATTTGAAACACTAGAAGGGTTGTTTTATTATGAACTAACATTTATTTCAAAAACTTACTGTTGCCCCAACCAAAAAGTTAATAGTTGCTTGTGGATAATATCCAGCACCTTCAACTGTTGTTATTGTATTTGGGTCTGAAAAATCATCATCAAAGGTAAAAAAGTAACCGTTGGAAACATATTTTACATTGAAGATGTTATTTACCAAACCACTTAAAGCTACTTCTTTCATAAATAGAACATTTTCAAAAGTATAAGCGAAATTGAGGTCATTAATAAAATAACTTTCCAATTTTGAAGCTTCACTGTCAATATTTCCCATAAATTGATCTCCAACAAATTTTGAAAGTAATGAAACTTGAAAATTATCAACAGGCTTATATTCGAGGATATTTCCAAAAATTACTTCTGGTGAAAATGAAATATTTGTATTTCCTAAATTCACAATTTCACCATCTCGGCTTGTTATAAAATCTATATTTTTATTAGTACTTAAAGCTATGTTTGGCATTACCGTAAATTGATTTCCAAGCTTAAATTGTGCATCAATTTCCAATCCCAATCTATAACTTTCACCGCTTGTTGCACGTAAAGGCTGCCCAACATCGTCAATTGCTCCAGTTAAAACTAATTGGTCTTTGTAATCCATATAAAAGATGTTGGCATTTATTCTAGATTTTTCTGAAGCAAACCTCCAGCCTAATTCGTAATCGTTCAATTTTTCTGGGGTTGTAATACCTTCTTCAAAATCGCTTCTTCTTGGCTCTCTATTTGCTCTTCCATAAGAAAGGTAAAATTGATTACTTCTATTCAACTTATATGTAGTTCCAGCTTTTGGGTTAAAGAAATTATAATTTTGGTCAACATTTAATTCTACCAAATCTGATGTTGTTCCTGAAGCTTTATAACCAATAAACCTACCTTGTAAGTCGCCAAAAAAGCTCCATTTATCATCTAATTTGTAAGTTGCTTTACTAAAAACGGTAAATTCATTTTTATCACCAACTCCTTCATAATATCTGCCCCTAATTTCTGAATTGCTTGCAAAACGTGCCCAAATTACTTCGCCATAATGATCGCCTGTATAATAGCTATAAAATGTTCCGGCCGTAAAGTCAATCGAATTATCTTTATAATTCACATTTGCATTTATAGCATAAAAATCGTTATCAAGCCAACGTCTTCGAACTAAATCGGTAGTGTTTATACTATCGCCGTTAACTTCTAAAGGTTCAAATCCATAAGTTTCAAAATCTTCGTCTTCTTTAAATTGTTCAAAATAACCTCTTCCGTAGGTATAGTTTAAAGCTACGTTGCTACTCCAATTGTTACTGAAGCGCTGGTTCCAAAGAATTTGTGTGTGGTCTTGTGCATAATTATCTACTTCATTATCGTAAAATTGGGTTACGCCGTTTTCGTCCGTGTATTGTCCTGATGGATTAAAAGTTCTATCTGTCGCTAATGTTTCCGCATCAATACCATTATAAGCTTGATAGGTTTCTTCACGCCCACCAAAACTTAAGATTTTAAGCAAGGTATTATCCAAAACATATGCACCTTGTAAGAAATATGATTTTAAATCTGATGAAGCTCTGTCCACATATCCATCAGATTTTATAGTTGAAAGGCGGCCTGCCATTTCAAAATGGTCGTTTAATAAACCTGTGCTAAATTTTACATTATAACGTTGTGTGTTGTAACTACCAATTGAAGCTGAAACTTGACCGTTTGCTTCATTTGAAGTTGCATCTGTCAACATATTTAAACTAGCTCCAAAAGCTCCTGAACCATTTGTTGAAGTTCCAACACCGCGCTGCAATTGAAGATTTTCTACAGATGAAGCAAAATCTGGAAGATTCACAAAAAATGTTCCTTGACTTTCAGAATCGTTGAAAGGAATTCCGTTTAAGGTTACATTAATTCTTGTAGCATCACTACCTCGCACACGCATATTTGTATAACCAACTCCCGCTCCAGCATCGCTTGAGGTAACTACAGAAGGCAGAAAATTAAGCAAAATGGGAATATCCTGTCCCAAATTTCTGTCCTTAATGTCTTCTTTTGAAAGATTGGAGTGTGTAATAGGCGAATCTGCTTTTACTCTTACAGATTGCACAAAAACCTCATCCAGCGTTTCAATTTTTGTAGAATCGGTTGCTTTTTCTTGCGCAGAAAGCAACGAAAAACTGAAGATAAATCCTGATAAAATCAATAACTTTTTCATTCGTATATTTTTTTAAAAAACGAATAAAAGGGGCGTTACTCAATATTGTTAACTAGTTATTTAAATAAAAAAAGCCCTGAAAATTCCATAAATGAAATTAACAGGGTTCGCCAATTAAAGCATTATTATGCCTTAAAAATTCCCTTGGCAGCATTACCCGCCCAGGTTCTTTGGGTATAATCTCAGCCAAATGATTAACAATTATCGATTGTAGATTAACGACTGTTGAACTAAGTTCAGCAATCAAAAATCGTTAATCTGAAATCTGCAATCAACTAGCACCCCTTTGAGATGAGCGGCAAATGTAATACTTTTTTATTTTTAGATTGGGTTTTTATTTAGCCAAATCTTCAATTAAAATTTGATTTTTTAAAATATCGTCAAAAGTCTCTCTTTTTCTAATTAAGTGTGCTTTGTCATTATACCAAAGCACTTCCGCTGGACGATAACGGGAATTGTAATTACTTGCCATAGTAAAACAATATGCACCCGCATTATGAAAAGAAAGAATATCTCCTTCGTGAATTTCTGCAATGCGACGATTGTTTGCAAACGTATCAGTTTCACATATATATCCCGTCACGGTGTAAAAGCGGTCTCTACCTCTTGGTCGTGAAATATTTGAAATTTCGTGTTGGGAACCGTACAACATTGGACGAATTAAATGGTTAAAACCGCTATCAACCTGAGCAAATACGGTAGACGTTGTTTGCTTGATTACGTTTACATTCACCAAAAATTGACCTGCCTCGCTCACTAAAAGTTTGCCTGGCTCAAAAGCTAGCGTAAGCTTTTTGCCGTAATTTTTACAAAAGTCATTAAAACGTTTGGTTAATTTTTTACCAAGTTCTTCAACATTTGTTTCAATATCACCTTCCTTGTATGGTACTTTAAAACCGCTTCCAAAATCTATAAATTCTAAATCTGTAAAATTTTCTGCTGCATTAAATAGTATTTCCGAAGCATAAAGAAAAACATCAATATCCAAAATATCACTACCTGTATGCATGTGTATTCCGTTAATATTCATTTTCGTATTCTCTACAATTCTTTTGAGTAAAGGCATTTGGTGGATGGAAATACCAAATTTACTGTCTATATGCCCAACCGAAATATTGCTATTTCCACCAGCCATAACGTGTGGATTTATTCTTATACAAACAGGAATGTTGGGATGTTTCGTTCCAAACTGTTCCAAAATAGAAAGATTGTCAATATTTATCTGAACCCCAAGTTTTGCAGCTTTTTCTATTTCTTCCATAGAAATTCCGTTTGGTGTGTAAATAATATTTTCAGGTTTTGCCCCAGCTTCCAATCCAAGCATTACTTCTTGAATAGAAACCGTGTCTAAAGCGCTACCCATATTTATAAGCAACTTTAACACAGAAATATTACTTAATGCTTTAACTGCATAATGTATTCTCAAATTTTCAACCTTACTAAAAGCTGCTGTTAAACGTTTATACTGTTTTTCAATTTTTGCAGCATCATAAACATAAACAGGGCTTCCAAATTCTTGGGCAATTGCCAAAAGGTCTTGATTTTTCATCATTTTTGAGATTAATTTTTAAAAAAATAAGCTGTAAAAGTAATTATGTACGCCCAAAGATTTCACTAATAAAAGCTTAATTTTTGAAGACTTTAGAAATTAGAGCACTTCTGAAATACATTTTGAACTTTTATAAGTTTTACCAATTTATTAGTACTTCCAATTTTGAAATGTATTTACATTTGATTTATGGCTAAATCCTCAACCAAATTTACCTTCAAAATTATACTTAGCTACCTAGTTTTGGGAGCAATACTTTTGCTAGTGGGCTTTTTTATTTATGCTGAATTTAAAAATTATACGGCGGCAATAAATGAAGAAAGCAGTGAAAAAAAGATAATTGAAACTGGAACACTTATTAATCTCGTTTTTGAAACGGATGGCCTTTCCCGCTTGGCTTTACTTTCTGAAAATGACATTGATTTTGCTCAATATCAAAACAAAACAGATTCTCTTTTCAAAAAAATTGAAGAGATAAAATTGCTTACCACAAACAATTTTCAGCTCACGCAGTTAGATACCGTGAAAAAATTGCTTAAAGAAAAAACAAACAATATTGAGCAACTTCGTGTTTTAAGATTAACCAATAAAAAGGATACTTCGCTAGACGATATTTTGAGGGAAGTTAAAAAACTGGAAACTTCCGTTAGTATAGTATCTGTAGAATCTTTGGTTGAAAATCCAGCTAAATTAACGAAGAAAGAACGTCAAATTTTTCAATCGTATGCCGATTATTTAAATAGGGATTTGGTGCGAGACACGGCTACTGTAAAGAGCAAAACTGTAGATTCTATGTTGGTTGCGTCCCGCTATATTGTTGCTGAAGCAAAGAAACAAAACTCCCGTATTCGTGAATCTTTGGATGAAAAAGAAAATGAGCTAATACGAAATGACCTAACTATTTCTGACCGTTTGCGAGAAATAATTGCAGGTTTTGACAGGGAAATTGCCAAAACCGATAATCTTGAAAAAGAGCAACGATCAAAATCCGTAAAACGAACGAGCTCTATACTTAAATTGGCTGCTATTTTGGGCGCACTCGTTGTTTTACTGTTTTCTTATATTATCCTTTCAGACTTTTTTAAAGCGGAAAGGTTCAAACGAGGTTTGGAAGATTCAAAAAATTATGCGGAAAGTCTTGTAAAAAGTCGCGAGCAATTAATTGCAACGGTTAGTCACGATTTAAAAACGCCTCTAAATACAATCAGCGGTTATTCTGAATTATTTGAAAATTCATCCCTTACTGAAAAACAAAAATATTACCTGTCTCAAATTAATTCGAGTTCGCATTTTATCTCGCATTTAGTTGATGATTTGATGGATTATTCAAAATTGGAAGCTGGAAAATTGAAAATTGAAAGTCTTCCTTTTTCACTAGAAAATATATTGTTTGAAGCTGCAAATGCCGCAAAACAGCAATTTATTCAGAAGCCGGTTTTATTGAAATTAGATATTTCAAATTCGCTAAAAAATAAAATTTACGAAAGCGATCCGCTTCGTATTCGGCAAATAATTAACAATTTGGTTGGTAATGCTTTTAAGTTTACTGAAAGTGGAACTGTTCAAATTGATGCGAACGAAATAGATACTAAAAACGGAATTTCAAATGTTCAAATTTCTGTAATCGATACGGGAATAGGAATTTCCAAGGAGAAACAAAAGCTCATATTTAATGAATTTACACAGGCCGAAAATAACACTTCCACAAAGTTTGGCGGCAGCGGTCTTGGGCTTGCCATTTCAAAAAAACTTACGGAGCTCTTAAATGGAAAACTTACGGTTAAAAGTGTCCCAGAAGAAGGAAGTACCTTTACTTTCACAATACCACTTCAAATTTCAAAAAAGGCAATCAGTGCTAATACAGTTGACAAAAATCAATCTTTTGATACCCTAAATGCAGTAATTATTGATGATGACAAGGCAATGTGTTCATTATTGAAAGAAATGATGGAGCAAAT
>JBBSOK010000099.1:0-10783 GCA_038259825.1 Flavobacteriales bacterium | reverse complement strand
AATAAAAATACAAGTAGCGGTAGATGAAAATAAAATACCGGAAAAATTGCAGTGGTCCGCTCAAGATGGTGGCATTGTAAATGAAGCTACAAAGGCAGTTATGCTTTCAGTTTGGGACCATAAAGCACAGGAATCTTTACGAATAGATTTATGGACCAAAGACATGCCGGTAGACGAAATGAAAATTTTCTTTCACCAGACTCTTTCTGCAATGGCAGATACGTTTGAACGCGCAACAAACGACGAAAAAATGAGTGCAACAATGCGTGATTTCTGTGAGTATTTTGCGGATAAATTAGAAATTAAAAGAGAAAAATGAAACTAATATTTGTTTACAACGCAAATGGCGGAAAATTAAATGCGTATTTGGATTCTGCACATAAAATAATAAGTCCAAGTACATACGCGTGCAGTCTTTGCGCGATAACCTATGGTGTTTTTAAAATTGAAGAAGTTTGGAAAGAATATAAAAACCAATCTAATGACGATTTGATTTTTCTTCACAAAGATGAATTTCTGAAAGAATATAAATCGAAGTTTTTACCAAAATTTAAGTTGCCAATTATCTTAACTGAAGCCGGCGATAATCTCGAAGTATTTATTTCGGCTGAAGAATTGGATAAAATGAAAAATGCAGAGGAATTAATAGAAACTATTGCTCTGAAAAAAGCTCATTATTAATCTGCCCAATATAGCCTAAAAGCTCTTCACGGCCAGTATTATTGCTTGCTGAGGTTATAAAATAAGGAGGCATTTCTGTCCAGGTTTTAAGCATTTCCTGTTCATAGATTTCAAGATTCTTTTTAAGCGGATTGGGCTTTAACTTATCTGCCTTTGTAAAAATAATACTGAATGGAATGCTGTTTTCGCCAAGCCATTCCATAAATTCAAGATCAATTTTTTGTGGTTCGTGGCGGCAATCTATTAGAACAAAAGCTTGTACTAATTGTTCGCGTTTTTTAAAATAATCCGTAATAAACTTTTGAAAAATTTTCTTGCTGCTTTTTGAAACACGTGCATAACCATAACCTGGTAAATCTACCAAATACCAATTTTTATTTACCAGAAAATGATTTATAAGCTGCGTTTTTCCTGGTCTACCAGAAGTTTTGGCAAGACTTTTACGCATCATCAACATGTTTATTAGAGAAGATTTCCCAACATTGGAACGTCCAATAAATGCATATTCGGGCATCCTATCTTTTGGGCACTTTGCAACATCGCTGTTGCTCATAACAAATTCTGCAGATTTTATATCCATTTAAAAGAGTTTATACGTTGAAGAGTTTAAAATATAGAAAATGTTGAACGTTCTTTATGTCAATTTAGCCATTCTAGACTAGCACAATTTCAGACTGTGATTTGTAACTAAAATTTTCTTTCTTGCAACCAAGCATAAAGCAATTCATTAAACTGGTTTGGATGTTCCATCATAGCAGCGTGGCCACATTTTGGGATCCAGAATAAATCGCTATCAGGTAATTTTTGGTTAAATTCGGTTGCTACTTCTGGCGGGGTAACATTGTCATTTTCACCCCAAATTATGCAGGTTGGTGTTGGCATTTTAGGTAAATCTTTACCCATATTATGGCGGATTGCACTTTTTGCAATTGCCAATGTTCGTATTAATTTTGTTCTATCATTGACGGTTGCATAAACGTCGTCAACAATTTCTTTTGTTGCTACAGCTGGATCGTAAAAAACGTTTTCGGCTTTCTTTTTAATGTACTCGTAATCGCCACGTTTAGGATAACTTTCACCCATTGCGCTTTCATAAAGACCAGAGCTCCCCGTAATTATTAAGGCTTTCACCTTTTCCGGAGCTAATTTCGTAACAAGCAAACCTATGTGTCCGCCAAGAGAGTTACCTAGCAAAATTACATTATCTAGATTTTTGTATTTAATAAATTCAATAGCGTATTTAGCAAAATTCTTCACATTGGTTTTCAATATGGGCATTTTGTAAATAGGCAATTCTGGGATTAAAATCTTATAACCTTTATCTGGAAAAAATTCTGAAACTCCATCAAAATTACTTAAACCGCCCATTAAGCCATGAAGTATAACAATTGGTGTGCCTTCGCCTATTTCAAAATAAGAAAATTTGCCTTCGGTCTTTAAATCTTTTGTCATACTTGGTCAAGCTTGGTTGTGGTAAAAGTACACAAATTTATAACATTCAATTCTATTCTTTTTTCACTTATGCGCTAAAAATTGAGATTGCGAAAGTGGGTGCAAGTGGTAAAACTTATCAACAATGTGGTAAAAAGTGGTAAAAAGTGGTAAATCTTCTATATATTTGAATTCATATTTTCAAAACCAAACCAAAAGGTAATGCTCAACCTAATAGGCACATACGACTGTAAAGCAGACCAAAAAGGTCGGGTTATGGTTCCGTCTTTGCTTAAAAAGCAATTGGCGCCTATTGCGGAAAATGGTTTTGTAATTAAGCGAGCCGTTTTTCAGCCTTGTTTAGAAATGTACCCAATGGCAGAATGGAATTTGCTGATGGAAAAAATGGGCGAACTAAATCGCTTTAACAGAAAGAACAACGATTTTATCAGAAGGTTTACCGCTGGCGTAAAAACGGTTGATTTGGATGCTGCTGGAAGACTATTAATTCCGAAAGATTTGATGGCTTATGCAGGTATTGAAAAGGAAATTGTTATTTCTTCGGCAATTAACATTGTTGAGATTTGGGATAAAGATAAATACGAAAAAGCTATTGATGATGCCGCAAGCGATTTTGCCGATTTAGCTGAAGAAGTTATGGGAAATAAGAACGAGAATGAGTGAATATCATAATCCAGTTTTATTAACTGAAACGGTTGCCGGTTTGGCGATAAAGCCAAACGGCGTTTATGTGGATGTAACATTTGGCGGAGGTGGCCACTCAAAAGAGATATTGAAGCATTTGGGTAAAGATGGAAAGTTGATAGCTTTTGACCAAGATATTGACGCGTTGGAAAATACAATTGATGATGATCGCTTTTTATTGATAAATGAAAATTTTAGGCACGTAAAACGTTTTTTAAGATTTCACGGATATAAAGAAGTTGATGGAATTCTTGGTGATTTTGGCGTTTCATCCCATCAGTTTGATGTGGCGGAAAGAGGTTTTTCAACCCGATTTGAAGCAGAGTTAGACATGCGGATGAACCAGAAAAATACATTTTCAGCATATACTGTTGTCAACAAATATGAAGAAGTGCAATTGCGGGAAGTTCTTTCAAATTATGGCGAGTTGCACCAAGCCGCAAAAATGGCAAGGCTAATTGTTGAAGCAAGAGGAAGTGAAAAAATAAAAACCAGCGAGCAACTTAAAACAGTGCTTTCAAGATTTTTGCCGCCGCATAAGGAACATAAAATATTGGCTCAAATATATCAGGCAATTCGTATTGAAGTAAATCAAGAATTAGAAGCATTAAAGGAATTCTTGCTTCAAACCGAAGATTTATTGAAGCCAAAAGGAAGATTGAGTTTAATAAGCTACCATTCCTTGGAAGACAGGTTGGTGAAAAGATATATGCGAAATGGCTTATTTGAAGGCGAGCCAGAAAAAGATGTTTTTGGAAGATTTGAGGTTCCCTTTAAAACAATTGGAAAATTCATAATTCCATCATATGAAGAAATTAAACAAAATAACCGGGCAAGAAGTGCAAAGCTGCGAATTGCTGAAAGAATTTAAGCTAAAATGAAAACGAGCTTTTACGACATTATAAAAGGAAAGTTCTTGGTAAGTGACGATGCGCTAAAAAACTGGCGCTTTATTATTTTCCTGTCGCTCTTAGCATTGGTAATGATTGCAAGCTCCCACAGCGCCGATAAGAAAGTTCATAAAATTTCTAAAATGATGGCGGAAGTGAAAGAGCTGAAAAGTGAATATGTAGATGTGCGGATGATTTTAATGCAGAGTAAAATGGAAAGTAAAATAATAAGTCAAATGGAAAAGCGTGGAGTTGTGCCGTCCATTACGCCGCCGCAAACAATACGAATTACAAAACCAAAAAAATAGCCGTTGAAATCCAAATAAACATTTTATCCAACAACCAACAACAAACAACAAACAACCAACAACCAACAACCAACAACCAACAACCAATAAATGGCAACTGAAGAAAAAAACATATTAAACAGACTTTACATAGTGGCTGGCGGTATGTTTCTATTTGCTTTTGCCGTACTGTTTAAGTTGGGTGATATTCAATTTGCCGAAGGTGAAAAATATCGTGAACTCGCAAAAAAGAACACGGTAAAAAACTTTGTAATTGAAGCAAATAGAGGTAATGTTTATGCAGATGATGGGAGTTTGTTGGCTACTTCAGTTCCAAAATATGATATTCGTTTCGATGCTGTTACGGTTTCAAAAGAAGATTTTAATGAAAACTTGGTTCCATTATCCGATGGGTTAAGTAAACTTTTTGGAAAACCTTCATCTTTTTATCAAAATATCCTTAGAAAAGCAAAAGCTGATAAGAATAGGTACTTACCAGTGGTAAAAAATTTAGGATATAGTAAATATATTGAAGTTAAAAATCTACCCCTTTTCAGAAAAGGGCCTTATAAAGGTGGAATAATTGTAGAGCAACGCACAATCCGCGAACACCCAATTGGTGAAATAGCCCAAAGAACCGTTGGTGATGAAGCTTTCGACAGACCAGGATATTACGCCGTAGGTCTCGAAGGTGCTTTTGACGATTTATTAAGAGGTAAAGAAGGCCACAGATTAAAGCAAAAAATTGGTCCACGCCAATGGAAACCTGTTTATGATGAAAACGAAGTCGAGCCGCAAGATGGTTATGATATTGTTTCAACTATCAATGTAAATATCCAAGATATTGCTCACCACGCTTTATTGAAACAATTGGAATATTACGAAGCCGACCACGGAACAGTAATAGTAATGGACGTTAAGACGGGAGAAATTAAGGCTACATCCAATCTTGGCAGAAGTAGTGACGGTAAATACTACGAAAAATTAAATTATGCAATAGGCGAAAGCCACGAGCCAGGCTCCACTTTTAAGACAATGGCAATGATGGCTGCATTGGAAGACAAGGTGATTGATACTAGTTCTGTTCTTGATACTGGCAACGGTGTAAAGGTATTTTACAAGCGAAGAATTAGAGATTCGCATCGGGGAGGTTTTGGTAAAATTTCTGCAGCAAAAGCGTTAGAAGTTTCTTCAAACATTGGTCTTGCAATGATTTTAGAGGATGGATATTCAACAAATCCTAATAAATTTATTGATAAGTTAAAAAAATGGCATCTTTTTGAAAAAACTGGTGTTGCAATAAAAGGTGAAGCTATGCCATTTATACCAGTCCCTGGTGGAAAAAATTGGTCAAAAAATGCATTACCATCTTTAGCTTATGGATACGGTTTAAAAATTACGCCTTTGCAAACGTTAACTTTTTACAACGCAATTGCTAATAACGGTGTAATGGTAAAACCAAGATATATTAAGGAAGTAAGAGCTTGGAATGACAAAGTTGAAAATTTTGAAACCAAAATTCGAAATCCTAAAATCTGCAGTGATGAAACGTTGGGCGCCATTCAGGAAATCCTAAAAAATATAGTTGTTCGAGGTACCGCTAAAGGACTTTATACTCCTTTCTTCTCGATGTCCGGCAAAACTGGAACCGCCCAAACCGAATATTGGATGAAAGATTGGCCCGGAAACCCACGTTATATCTCTTCATTTGTAGGTTATTTTCCTTCTGAAGCTCCAAAGTATTCCTGCATTGTAATTATCCACAAACCAAGTACTAAAAAAGGTTATTATGGCGCCGATGTTACAGGCCCGGTTTTTACACGAATTGCCCAAAAAATATTTACCGACAGTCAAGTAATTGCTTCGGTTGAAAATATAAACGAACCAGATTCAAAGATTGAAAAGTCTTACGATGCTTATTATCCAAACATTCAAAAGCCTAAAACAACTGTTCCAAATGTAAAAGGTATGGCTGGGATGGATGCCGTGCCTTTGTTAGAAAAATTAGGAATGAAAGTAAAAGTAGTTGGTAATGGCGCAGTCTCAAACCAGTCAATAAAATCGGGTGAAAGCCTGAAAAAAGGACAACAAATTACATTAACATTATCGTGATTCTTTTAAAAGATATATTATATAAGGTTACTATCGAAACTGTTGTTGGAAATACTGCTGTGGCAATTACCAATATACATTTTGATTCTCGGGAAGTTTCCTTAAACGATGTTTTTGTTGCAACTCGCGGAACCATTTCGGATGGCCACGATTATATAAAAAAAGCAGCAGATAAAGGTGCAATTGCTATTGTCTGCGAAAAATTACCTGAGAATAAGATTAATGGAATAACGTATGTTCAAGTGGCCAACAGTCAATCTGCATTGGCAATAATGGCTTCTAATTATTACGATAACCCATCTGAAAAATTAAAGCTTGTTGGTGTTACGGGTACAAATGGTAAAACAACCGTATCAACATTATTATATCAATTATTTACAAAATCTGGTTTTGAGGTTGGACTTCTTTCAACCGTAAAAGTTATGGTTGGGAAAACACAATTGCCGGCCACACATACTACTCCAAATCCAATTGCGCTAAATAGCTATCTAAATGAAATGGTTGAAGCAGGTTGCAAATACTGTTTTATGGAAGTTAGCTCGCACGGTATTGCCCAAAAACGGACGGAGGGACTTCAATTTGTAGGCGGGATTTTTACAAATCTTTCCCACGATCATCTAGATTATCATAAAACGTTCGTAGAATATAGAGATGTAAAAAAATCTTTTTTCGACCATTTACCGAAAAATGCATTTGCACTCGTAAATATTGACGATAAAAATGGAAGTGTAATGCTTCAAAATACAAAAGCGAAGCAATATTCCTATGCTCTCAAAACCGTTGCAGATTACAAAGCAAATATTCTTGAAAATCAATTTTCAGGCTTACTATTGAAGATTAACAATAACGAATTATGGGTAAGATTAATAGGCAGTTTTAATGCCTACAATCTTTTAGCCGTTTTTGGTACTGCAGAATTATTAGGCCTGGAAACCTTGGAAACCCTGCGGATAATGAGCATTTTGGAAAGTGTTGATGGTAGATTTCAATATTTTATTTCAGAAAAGAAAATTACTGCGATTGTAGATTACGCACATACGCCTGATGCTTTGCAAAATGTTTTGGAAACCATAAATAATATCCGCACAGGTAACGAGCAATTAATTTCCGTAGTCGGTTGCGGTGGCGATAGAGATAATGCAAAGCGCCCAATTATGGGTAACATCGCATCACTTTTAAGTACTAAAGTAATTTTTACCAGCGATAATCCACGTACTGAAAATCCTGAAAAAATTATAGAAGCAATTGAAGAAGGCGTCTCTCCAGAAAATTACAAAAAAACCCTTTCAATAACAGATAGAAAGCAAGCAATAAAAACAGCTTGCCAATTGGCGCAGGCAAATGATATTATTTTAATTGCTGGCAAAGGTCACGAAACATATCAAGAAATTAATGGCGAACGCTTTGATTTTGACGATTTTAAAATTGTAAACCAACAACTTAAAACCCTTCAAAAATAATGCTGTACTATTTGTTCAATTATCTTGAGAAGCATTACCACATTCCAGGTGCGGGGCTTTTTGAATTCATAACCTTTCGGGCGAGTTTGGCTGTTATACTGTCTTTAATTATTGCAACTGTATATGGTAAAAAAATAATTAAAATTCTTCAGAAAAAGCAAATGGGAGAAACCATTCGCGATTTGGGTCTTGAAGGTCAAAATGAAAAAGCTGGTACACCAACTATGGGCGGGATTATTATAATTCTTGCAACATTGGTTCCTGTTTTCCTCTTTGCAAAGCTGGATAATATATATGTAATCATGCTAATAGTAACTACTATTTGGATGGGTATGATTGGTTTCATAGACGATTATTTAAAGAAATTTAAAAACGATAAAGCAGGTCTTCCCGGAAAATTCAAGGTTTTTGGACAAGTTGTATTGGGAGTTTTTATTGGTGCAGTCATGTATATGCATCCAGCAATTACGGTGAAACGGGAAAAGATTAATCCAATAAATTCAACAGAGTTAATTGCACAAAATTCGACTCGTGAATTTTATCCTGAGGAAAAAGCTTTATTAACAACAATTCCTTTCACAAAAGAGAATGAATTCAATTATGAAAGCTTAATTGAATGGGCAGGCGATGAATGGAAAAGCTATATATGGTTAATTTTTATTCCAATTGTAATTTTTATTGTTACGGCAGTTTCAAACGGCGCAAACTTAACAGATGGAATTGATGGTCTCGCAGCAGGTACGTCAGCAATAATTGTTGTCACACTCGCCTTGTTTGCTTGGGTTTCTGGCAACGTAAATTTTTCAGATTATCTCAACATAATTTATATACCAAACACGGGCGAAATGACCATTTTCATAATGGCTTTTGCCGGAGCGCTCATTGGATTTCTGTGGTATAACACATATCCGGCTCAAGTATTTATGGGTGATACGGGAAGTTTGGCAATAGGTGGAATTATAGCTGTAATTGCAATAAGCATCCGCAAAGAGCTATTAATACCTGTATTGTGTGGTGTTTTCTTTGTTGAAACACTTTCAGTAATGCTGCAGGTAAGTTGGTTTAAATACACTCGAAAACGTTTTGGCGAAGGAAGACGGATTTTCCGAATGTCGCCCTTACATCATCATTATCAAGTTAAAGGTTTTCACGAAAGTAAAATTGTAACGCGGTTTTGGATTATAGGTATTTTCCTTGCGATTATTACGATAGTTACTTTAAAGATAAGGTAAAGAAGCGCAGGCGAGTCGAAGAGTTTACAAGGTGTAGAGATAATTCAATATTAAAAAAATAATAGTGCAGCCAAAAGATTCAAATATAAAATCTAAAATCATCATTCTCGGCGCAGGCGAGAGTGGTGTTGGAACTGCGATCTTGGCAAAAAAGAAGGATTTTGAAGTTTTAATTTCTGACGGTGGAAATATAAAAGAACATTATAAAAAACAGTTGATTGACAATCAATTTGAATGGGAAGAAAAAACCCATCAAAAAGTTGAAAAGTTACTTTCTGGAATTACCCTTGAAGAAATAAAAAAGACGGTTGTAATGAAGAGTCCGGGAATTCCTGACAAGGCACCAATTGTGAAACAGCTGAAGGAAAAAGGAATAAAAGTGCTTTCTGAAATTGAATTTGCTTCAAAATATACCGAAGCAACTATTGTAGGAATAACTGGAAGTAACGGCAAAACAACAACGGCTACTTTGACATATGAATTATTAAAAGCTGGAGGTTTAAATGTTGCGCTTGGTGGAAACATCGGTAAAAGCTTTGCGCAATTAGTTTCAGAAGAGAAGTTCAAAAATTTTGTTTTGGAGATTTCAAGTTTTCAATTAGATGATATTGAAAATTTTAAACCGCACATCGCAATTTTAACAAACCTATCGCCGGATCATTTGGACAGATATAATTACGAATATAAAAATTACATCGCTTCAAAATTTAAGATTGTTCAAAATCAAACAAAGGACGATTATTTTATATATGACGCAGATGATGAAGAAATTACAAAATGGATGGATTCCCATAAAATAGAATCTACAAAATTGCCTTTTTCATTAGAAAAAACCTTTGAACAAGGCGCTTACATTAAGAATAAAGAAATAATAATAACCATAGATAACTCAACATTTACCATGCCAATCGCAAGTTTAGGAATACAAGGACAACATAATTTAAAAAACGCGATGGCCGCCAGCACGGTTGCCAAATTGCTTCAAATAAGAAAAGCAACCATTCGTGAAAGTTTAGAAGATTTTCAAGGGGTTGAACATAGACTTGAAAAGGTTTTAAAAATAAATAACGTACAATACATTAACGATAGTAAGGCAACCAATGTAAATGCTACATTTTACGCTTTAGATAGTATGGAATCTCCAACTGTTTGGATAGTTGGTGGTACAGATAAGGGTAATGATTACTCCCAATTATTGCCGTTGGTAAATGAAAAAGTAAAAGGAATTATCTGTTTGGGTGTTGACAATGAAAAAATAAAAGCAGCTTTCAGCAATATTGTGGATACAATTATTGAAACACAATCTATGGAAATTGCTGTTCAAATTGCTTATAAAATGGCGGAACGATCAAACACTGTATTACTTTCTCCAGCCTGCGCAAGTTTCGATTTATTCGAAAACTATGAAGATAGAGGAAGACAGTTTAAAGCTGCAGTACGGAATTTATAAGAAAAATTAATTAAATATTAAAAGGCAAATAGTGCGAAACGTTTTTGAATATATAAAAGGAGATAAAGCTATCTGGGGAATAGTAGCCCTACTGGCTTTGCTGTCTTTTTTACCTGTTTACAGCGCAAGTAGCAACTTGGCTTATCTGTACGGGGATGGCAGCACGCTTCCATATTTGTTCAAACACTTTGCACATTTACTATTAGGTTTTGTCATTTTATATGGCGTTCATAAATTGCCGTTTAATTATTTTAAAGGTCTTTCGGTTATTGGTCTACCTGTAATTTTTGTTTTGCTAATCATCACGATTTCAGCTGGAACAACTATTGATGGGGCAATTGCGAGTAGATGGATTCGTATTCCCGTTGTTGGGGTTACTTTTCAAACATCTACTTTGGCTGGCGTGGTTTTATTAACGTATGTGGCTCGCTATTTATCGAAAATTAAAGATAAAACGGTAACCTTTAAACAAACAATTTTACCGCTTTGGATTCCGGTTTTTTTAATTTTGGCGTTGATTTTACCTTCAAATTTT
>JBBSOK010000098.1:0-10804 GCA_038259825.1 Flavobacteriales bacterium | reverse complement strand
GTTCCGTTTTTGGATAAATCGGGGTGCAAATGTAATGTTATTTATTTGAAATGCAATATATGGTATAAAAATATTTATGTCTATTCTATATTCAATTGTATATATTATCATCAATTTATTTGGGAAAACCAAAATTGTCTACTTTTGCGTATATTTTAAAAAAGTTATGTTAAGAAATCTAAAAAGTATATTTTTTGTTTTTGCCTTGTTATCAACATTAAATTCATTTTGTCAAGTAGGAATTTCGAATAGTACTCCTGAAGCAGCATTAGATATAGTTTCTGGCAATAGTGGGGTTTTAATGCCAAGGGTTGCTTTAAACTCTATTACAGATAATGCAACTGTAATAAATCCAAACGGGGGTTTTTTAGTTAATGGCACAATGGTATGGAACACAGGTACTGCCGGACTCAGACCTGCAGGATATTTTTATTGGCAGAACAATCAATGGAATCAAGTATTGGCAAATAATCAAAGTCAGGTTTATTTTGGCAAACTAATTTTAACGAAGACTGGGACGGTTTCAACAACAGGAATAGGTTTTACTCCAAGCTCTGTAGAGTTTGTGGCAATAAATAGAGTACAAAATTACGATGTTGCTTATCGCTCTGGGGATAATAATTCTAACGATATAAGAATGGCAGGCGGTTTTACAACCGGATATGCGAGTAATAATGCTGGAAGAATAGAGCAACAAGTTATTTCTAATGCTTTTAGTGGATCTAGTATAAATAATATAGGCACTTATGCTTCTAGCAATCATTGCTTAGCTGCTTATTTTGTAGATAATAATGGCTCTGTACTTAGAGATACTGGAACTAGTGGAACAACTCCCATTACACAACAAGGTTTGGTAAGAGCCGCGTTTCAATCTTTTGATAATGATGGTTTTACTATAAATGTAGATCGATTTTTAGGGCCGCCTTTAATAGGGTCACCAGACAGAAGCAATGCTTTAGTTGTTATTTATAAAGCATATAGGTAATGTTCAAAAGATTTTTGTAAAGTTTTTATTAACATATAGTTACATAAATACTTCCATATAACACTGTAACATATCATTGCATCTCCAACTAATTCTGATCAACATATATTTAAACTGTTAGGTTGGAAGTGTTTTCTCATTCCTAAATTTACCATCAATTATAATTTTGTGCATTAGTATTATAAATATGAAACCTCTGCGAATTTCAATTGGAGAAGCATTTTGCTGTAGTAATTTTCCCTATATATTCTACAGGAATAGATACTAGATATCACTAAAAAGTTATTAGTAGTTTTTTCATAGCCTGACAAACCTAAAATTCCAAGTTCCAAAACTGTTTGCTGTCGTAAAATATTAATCTCTTTGGCGTGTAAGAAAATGTTAAATAAGGCTAATGCTAAAAGGATATTTTTGAAAAAAAATATTCGTTATTCTTTTATAAATTTCTTCAAAGTTACATTTTTTCCTGAATAAAATTGAATAAAATAAACGCCTGAAGCTAATTTTGAAACATCAATACTTGATGAAATGGTGTTTACTTCTAACTGCATTAATTTGAATAAACTATTGTAAAAATTATCTTGTTTAGAAAGCAGAGCCTAAACTTCTACACATTGTCAGCAAAATTACTTGTTGTGATTTACTAAAATTTTACTTTCAACCCTATTCCAAAGTCAAAATCAAATCATCTTTCATTACCATGGTTCCTGGTTTTAAGGAAACAGATTTTACCTTTCCAGCTTTAATTGCAGTAATTGTAGATTCCATTTTCATTGCTTCTATAATAAATAGATGGTCGTTCTTTTTTATATCATCTCCTTTTTTTACCAAAATCTTATATAGGCTACCTTGTAATGGTGCGCCATATTGATCTTTATTCTCAGGATCTATTTTTAAATGTGCTTCTTTTTCTATTTTGATAGACTTGTCTTTAATTTCGACAAACCTATTTTCGCCATTTACCGAAAAGAAGACAATTCGAACTCCGCTATCATTTGGTATTCCTACAGAAAGTAATTTTACAATAATAGATTTTCCGGGTTCCAATTCAATAATAGCTTCTTCCTGCAGTTTCATTCCGTAGAAAAAATTTATTGTTGAAAGTATGGCAACATTGCCATACATTTTATATCGTTCGTGCGCATCTTCAAAAACACGTGGGTATAAGCTATAGGAGAGAAAATCCTCAAATTCAATTGGTCTGGTAAATCCTTGTTGAAATTTTTTACTGAACACCTTGAATTCAGAATCAAAATCTATTGGCTCTAAATGTGCATTTGGTCTGTCTGTATAAGCCTTGTTGTTTTTCAGAATAATTTTCTGAAGTTTCTTTGGAAAGCCACCCATTGGTTGACCCAAATCTCCTTTGAAGAAATTAATTACAGATTCTGGAAAAGAAATATCCTCGCCACGCTCCATAACATCTTCAGGCATAAGATTATTGGTGACCATAAAAATTGCCATATCGCCAACAACTTTAGAACTTGGCGTTACTTTCACCAAGTTACCGAACATTTTATTTACTTCAGCATACATTTTTTTAACCTCGTCAAATTGATTGCCAAGACCTAATGCTTCAGCTTGCGGCCGTAAATTTGAATATTGCCCGCCAGGTATTTCGTGCTGATAAACTTCCGCAGTTCCAGCTTTTAATCCAGACTCAAACGGGTAATACATTTCTCTTACATCTTCCCAGTAATTTGAAAATTCATTCAATTTATTTATATCGAATTTATTTTCGCGTGGTTGGTTGCGCATCATTTCAACAATTGAATTGAAATTTGGCTGCGAGGTAAGTCCTGAAAGTCCTCCCAAAGCAACATCTATAACATCTACACCAGCTTCGATAGCTTTTAAATAAGTAGCTGATTGAATTGATGAAGTATCGTGCGTGTGCAGATGCAAGGGTATATTTACCGTGTTTTTCAATTCTGAAATCAATTCTGCAGCGGCATACGGTTTTAAAAGTCCCGCCATATCTTTAATAGCAATCATATGTGCGCCGGCATTTTCAAGGTCTTTTGCAAGCTGAGTGTAATATTTTAAAGTATATTTTTTTTCCTTTGTATCCTGAAAATCTCCTGTATAGCTTATAGCAGCTTGGGCAATACCACCCGTTTTGTTTCTAACATAATTAATACTCGGTTCCATTGCTTTCACCCAATTTAAGGAATCGAATATTCTAAAAATATCAATTCCATTTTCCCAAGAAGTTTCAATAAATTTTTCAATTAAATTATCTGGATATGCTTTGTAACCAACGCCATTGGATCCGCGCAGTAGCATTTGAAAAAGGATGTTTGGCATTAACTTTCTTAGCTCGCGGAGACGTGTCCAAGGGCTTTCACTTAAAAATCTGTGGCAAACATCAAAAGTTGCTCCGCCCCACATTTCTATACTAAAGGTGTTGGGATGGTTTTTTGCGAAACTTTCGGCAGTGGCAACCATATCATACGTTCGCATTCTAGTTGCAAGTAAGGATTGGTGGGCATCGCGAATGGTAGTGTCTGTATACTGAATTTTCTTTTCTTCTTTTAACCAAGCACAGAACTTTTCGGGTCCCATTTCGGTAAGATAGTCTTTCGTGCCTTTCGGAAACGTTGCATTTGGATCGAACTTCGGAACTTTTGGTGATCTGAATATTTTCGTTTTATCGATAAACTTCACATCTGGATTTCCATTTACGATTACTTCGCCTAAATAATTCACGATTTTCGAAGTACGGTCTTGCGGTAGTTTAATATCGAATAAAGAAGGTGTGTTGGCAATAAAATTAACAGTTGCTTTTCCTTCCTTAAAAATTTCATTCTGAATTACATTTTGAAGGAAATGAATATTGGTTTTTACACCACGAATTCTAAATTCCTTTAAAGCACGCGTCATTTTACGAACGGCACCATCTAACGTCCTTCCGTGCGCCGAAACTTTTACGAGCATAGAATCAAAAAATGGGCTTACGCTGTAGGATTGGTAAATGCTACCGGCATCCAGACGAATTCCCATTCCAGAAGCACTTCTATACGTTGTAATTGTGCCGTAGTCTGGTGTAAAATTATTTTCGGGATCTTCAGTCGTTAAGCGGCATTGCATTGCAAAACCATAAGTAGCTAACGAATCTTGGGCATATATTTTAATCTGTTTGTCCGATAGTTTGTAACCACCAGCAACAAAAATTTGGGTTTTTATAAGATCAATCCCTGTTACCATTTCGGTTACGGTATGCTCTACTTGAATTCTGGGATTTACTTCAATAAAAAATACATTGTCTTCTTTATCAACTAAAAACTCTACAGTTCCAACATTGTTGTATTTTACTTCTTCTGCAATTTTAATTGCATAATTATATAAATCCTGTTTTACCTTTTCAGAAACATTAAAGGATGGCGCAATTTCTACAACCTTTTGGTGTCTGCGTTGTACAGAACAATCCCTTTCAAATAAATGTCGAATATTTCCATGGTTATCTGCTACAATTTGTACTTCTAAGTGTTTCGGTTCTTCAACATATTTTTCTAAAAACATAGTGTCATCACCAAAAGCGTTTAGCGATTCACTTCTTGCAGATTCAAAATTGTTTTTTAAATCATCTTCAACACGAATTATGCGCATACCTCGGCCACCGCCGCCAGAAGCAGCTTTAAGCATTAAAGGATAGCCTATCTTTTTTGCTTCAGAAAGTGCAATTTTTAAGGATGAGAGATTTTTAGTATTACTGTTAATAATGGGAACATTGCATTTTTCAGCAATCTTTTTTGCCATAATTTTATCGCCCAAAGCATCCATTACTTTTGGATCTGGGCCAATAAAAATAATTCCGTTTTTAGCGCAATTGCGGGCAAATTCAGAATTTTCAGATAAAAATCCGTAACCGGGATGTATGGCATCTACATTTTTAGATTTTGCCAATGCGATTATCGCATTACCATCTAAGTAGGGTTTTAAAGGTTGGTCGTTTTCGCCTATTTGGTATGATTCATCCGCCTTGTAACGATGCTGTGAATAGCGATCTTCAAAAGTATAAATGGCAACTGTTTTTAAATTTATTTCTGCGCACGCACGTAAAACCCTAATTGATATTTCACCGCGATTGGCAACCAACACTTTTTTAATTTCCATATGGATATTTATTGAATTCGTTCTTAGCACGTTAAAGATACTAAATACTATGCGTGCATAATAAAAGATGTAGAAAAATTATTACTTAAATTTATTTAGAAGCTTCAAAAAGTTTACACCAGTTTTTAGTGAGAAGAAAGATACCCGTATAAATTTTAAAAAAAATAAAATTTAAAATGAAAACAAATTAATTAGTATTTGATATTATATATGGATTTTCGCTTTGATAATTTCTAATTACAAAATCTAGAGCACTACTTAAAATTTCACCCATATTTTTGGATTTTTTAAAATTTACATCGGCTGTAAGTTTATATAGGCTAACTTTTAACTCATTTATTTTTTCGGTTGGCGAAATAGTGTCGTTACACATACAATCCATAAGTTCCTTTAACCGTTTTTTTTCGCTGGTTGCTCTTTTTGCCAACAAGGAGCGTTCTTCATTTTTATATTGTTGTATAGAAGCTTCCTGAAGCATTTGCATCGTCATTTTTACCAATTTGTTATTCTCTTTTAAAAATTGGGGTTTATAAACTTTAGTATTGCCTTCATAGCTTTGTTGGTCAAAATCTATGGCGCGAATACGATATTGAATACGGTCAAAATCGTGTGTTAAAACCATAACATAGTTATACGATCGCATATCGCCGAGCAATCTCACAAAGCAGCGTTCATTAAATTTCACAAATTCCTTTGCTATTTCCATTTTATCTCTTTCGGAGCATAAATCGAGATTATTTTCAATAAAATCATCACCAGGAATACCTGAAATATGTTCTTCAATAAGTGTATTGCCGTGAACCAAAAAGTTAATGTGATTGGGAGAAAGAATGTGTTCCAATTCTAAACCATAAATTCGAGAAGCATCAGCTTTTTTAATGTAAAGAAATATGTAGTTGTCATTAAGGATGTTTCTTACTTTAACGCGAAAGGGCTTTGAGTTGCCAAAGGTGCAAAAGTCTATACTGTCTATATTAAGATATGGCAATAGCGCATCACTACCGTCGGAATGTAGGATTGAGTACATACGCGCCAAACTTAGATTTATTTCTTCAGTTTCAAATTCTGAATAATAAACATTTACCCAAAGCGTGTCATTGCCGTTTTTATCATACACATTCACAGAACCTTGAAAGCGCAGCAAATCGTCATAATAAATAGGAATTTTTATATTCCTACCATGACGCGTAAGATATTCTGAAAGTGCTTCCGTAATTGGATAGGCAGGTTTCTTTTTTGAAATAAGTTTGCTCATAGACAAGGTTCAATAGTCTTTAAAGATAAGTTTAAAAAAATGACTTAAGATTAAAAGACTTATGACATAAGACAAAAAAGATCTAAATTCTGAATTGAAAAAATTACTCTTTAATAAACTTTTTTAAAACCACATTCTTTCCTGAATAGAATTGAATAAAATAAATACCCGAAGCTAAACTTGAAACATCAATATCAGGGGAAACTGTGTTTACATCTAACTGCATTAATTTGCTGCCTGTTAACGAGTAAACATTTATTTGGTCTATTATTGTTTTTTGCGTATTTATTTGAAGGTTGTTTTTTGCTGGGTTTGGGTAGATTGTAATTGCGGTTGATAAATCGTTTTCGATTAAACCAAGAATTTGAGTATATCTAAGTATCCAAAAATCATATCCGCCACGAGACTCTTCTGTTTTATCTCCTGAAATATCTGAGGCAGATGAACCACCAAGCAGTAATTCATCTGAACTAGTCATATTGATAGTGCTAAAAAATTCGTCGCCAGATCCTCCAATTGTATTTTGAAATAAAATAGCGCCAGATGAGTTTAAATTAACGATCCAATAATCAGACTCTCCTAAAGATTCTTCTGTTTTATCTCCGCTAATCCCAGAAGATGAAAACCCACCCAAAATGTAATTTCCATTTCGCGCTTGAAAAACAGTGTAGCAATTATCTGAAGAATTTCCACCAATTGTATTTTGCCATTGAATGTTACCAACCTCATCTAACTTAAGAATCCAATAATCATCAAAACCTTGACTATTTTCTGATTTAGTTCCAGAAATATTGGAATTTGAAATACCGCCTACTAAAAATCCAGAATCATTTGTTTCAATTATTCTATAAGGTACATCGTTTAAGCTTCCACCAAATGTTTTTTGCCAAACAATTTCACCTTCATCATTTAATTTTACAATCCAATAATCTTGAGCTCCAAAATTAGCATCTGTTTTATCCCCTGAAATTCCTGAAAAAGATAGTCCAGAGATTAAATAACCGCCACTTGAAACTTTAACTGCGGAGGAGACAATATCTAAATTGCCGCCACCAATTGTATTGTCCCAGATAATATTGCCAAGAGAATCTATTTTTATTATCCAAAAATCACCTCCAACACCTATTGCATCTTCGGTTTTATCAGCTGAGATATCTGAATCGGATGTGCCGGCTAAAAGGAATGTCCCATCAGGATTCACAACAATTGAGGTAAGTGAATCAGAGCCAGATCCGCCAATAGTATTTTGCCATTCAATATTACCATTTGCATCCAACTTTACGACCCAATAATCTCTGTTACCAAGTGAATTTTCCGTTTTGTTTCCAGAAATATTCGATCTTGACATCCCACCAACAATATATCCTCCATCCAAAGTAAGTTTTAACGTATAAAGGAAATCTTCGTCGCTTCCACCAATGGTTTTTTGCCAAACAATCTCACCTTGATTATCTAATTTTACTACCCAAAAGTCTGAATTGCCAAAGTTTAATTCAGATTTTTCGCCAGATATTCCTGAGGAGGAACTTCCTGCCATAACAGTTCCCCCGTCACTTGTTTCCTCAAGACCCCACAAAACATCAGAACCATCGCCCCCGATAGTCCGTTGCCAAAGTATATTCGGATCCTGAGCATAAACTGTTAAACTAACCAAAGCTAAAACCAGAAGTATATATTTTGTCATAACTATAATTATTATTCTTTAATAAACTTCTTAGCAACTACATTTTTACCTGAGTAGAATTGAATAAAATAAATACCAGCAGATAAAGTTGAAACATCAATTGAAGGATTTACCGAATTGCTATCAACGTCCAAAACTTTTCTTCCTTCCGAAGTAAAAATTTCAATATCTTGAATTATCTGGTTGTTTGATAGAATGTTCAGCATTGAAGTTGCCGGATTTGGGAAGATGCCAATTTCAAATTCATTTTCAGCAACCGCAAGTACAGCGCATTCAAAATTAGATCGAATGATTGATGCCTCGGTTGGATTGTCTAAAAGTGAATCGGTTAACAATGGGCAATAACAATCGTTTTCTTCAACATATAATTTTAACCACGAAAGTGCGATTTTGCCTACTAATCCATTGGCACCATTTGGTGTATTGGCAACTGAATGATTGCCATTTCTAACTTCAAATAAAAGTTTATCTGTAGTATTTGGGGTTACGTTGTAATGAATATTGGCGTGTTGTGCAGGTGGAGCAGTTGGATCATCTTCACCACTCAAAATTAAAACAGGACTGTCGTGGTTTAATTGCGGACTGTTTAAATAAGGACACAATGCTACTACTCCTTTAACGCTATCATCTAAAACCGCTGCACGTTGTGCTCCGCCACCGCCCATAGACCAACCACTTACGGCAAATTTATTTACATCAAGATTTCCTTCTAAGGGAGAATTAGCGCGAGTGTTTTCTTGTCGCATTGTTTCCAAAGCGTCTAAAAGTGCAACAGCGCGCGCTTCTGGAAAATCGAACAAAGAATTTGTTCCAATAATTATAGTAACAATACCGTGAGAAGCATAAAATGGCCCCCATTCTTCAACACTTGAAGGTTGCGACACAAAGCCTGGTACAATTGCAATACTCATATATGGAGGTGTTGCATTGGTAGGATAATAAACGGTTGCTCCCATATAGTCTGGTCCGTTTCTAAGTCCGTCTGCTTCAGTTAATGTAGCAACTTCAAATGGGCCTGGGTTTGTTAAACTATCAACTGTAATATCTTCACATTGCGCAAAGATTGTGGTTGGTGCTGTAGAAAGAACGAATAATAATAAAGCGAGAATGTAGATTTGTTTCATCGGATGTTTTTTATTACAATATATTAAAATTAATGAACTTATTTACTTTTTATTTTTCGGTTACTGAAAACTCAAATTGCCAACTAAAATTAATGTGCTTCCAGCCAATTTTCACCAACGCCAACTTCAACATCTAAGGGTACATCAAGTTTAAAAGCATTTTCCATTTCGTGCTTAACCATTGTTTTTAGTTTTTCCAATTCTGGTTTGTAAGCGTCAAAAACTAATTCATCGTGTACTTGTAGCAACATTTTACTTTGGTAATTTTCAGCTTCCAATTTATTATGAATGTTAATCATCGCAATTTTAATAATATCTGCTGCGCTTCCTTGTATTGGAGCGTTCACAGCGTTTCGTTCAGCTGCGCCGCGCACAACTTGATTACTTCCGTTTATGTCTTTTAAATATCTGCGTCTGCCTAAAACAGTTTGCACATAGCCATTATCGCGTGCAAAGTCTACTTGCTCGCTCATATAATTCCGCAGTTTTGGATAGGTTTTATAATAAGTTTCAATCAAATCTTTTGCTTCACTTCGGGAAAGATCGGTTTGGTTGCTTAAACCGAAAGCTGAAACGCCGTAAATAATTCCAAAGTTCACTGTTTTTGCATTGCTTCGTTGCTCCCGCGTTACTTCTTCAATTGGCACATTAAAAACTTTTGCAGCGGTTGAGGCGTGAATATCTTCCCCGTTTTTAAAGGCTTCAATCATATTATCTTCTTCGCTTAAAGCGGCAATAATTCGAAGTTCTATTTGAGAATAATCTGCTGCCAACAAAACATAATCTTTATTCTTCGGAATAAAAGCCTTTCGAACTTCTCTTCCGCGCTCCGTTCTAATTGGAATATTTTGAAGGTTTGGGTTGTTGCTGCTTAATCTTCCGGTTGCAGCAACTGCCTGCATATAATCTGTGTGCACTCTGCCGGTTGATGGCTCAACTTGTTCGGGCAATGCGTCAACGTAGGTGCTTTTTAGTTTTGCCAATCCACGATATTCCAACACATCACGGATTATTTTATGGTCTTTTGCTAAATAACTCAGCACATCTTCCGCGGTAGAATATTGTCCAGTTTTTGTTTTTTTCGGTTTATCAACCAATTTTAATTTATCGAACAATATTTCACCCAACTGTTTTGGAGAACCAATGTTGAAGGTTTCGCCAGCTTCTTCATAAATATCTTTTTCAAGATTTATAATGTCCGAATCTAAATCTGAAGAAAGACTTTTTAAGAAATCTTCATCCAGATTAATTCCCTCCAATTCCATATCTGCCAGCACTTTTAAAAGTGGAACTTCAATTTCATCAAAAAGCTTTTGGGTATTTGCCTCGCCTAATTCTTTTTCAAAATGTTGTTTAAGTTGAAGGGTAACATCTGCATCTTCAACAGCATATTCGGTTTGTTTTTCAATTGAAACATCGCGCATATTCAACTGATTTTTACCTTTTTTTCCAATTAACTCAGTAATTGAAACGGGCGTATAATTTAAATATGTTTCTGCCAAAACATCCATATTATGCCTCATATCTGGGTTTATCAAATAATGCGCAAGCATAGTATCAAATAATTTTCCTTTTACTTCAACATTGTATTTTGCGAGAACTTTGATGTCATATTTTAAATTCTGCCCAATTTTCTGAAT
>JBBSOK010000097.1:0-10884 GCA_038259825.1 Flavobacteriales bacterium | reverse complement strand
TAAAAACTACCGCCAACACCATATATAATTTATTGCTAAGTCCTCACCTATTTACGAAAGTTTGTGAGGACTTTTTATTTAGTTATTATTTACTAAATTAGTTGCTTGAAACACGCAACAAACCATATACAACAACGTTGTAAGTAATGTAAACAAACCTTTAAACTATGATAAGAAAAAGGCTTTTATTAGTTCTATTAACAATTTTCTTTCAATTTTATGGATGTAAGGAACAAAATAAAAAAGAAATCAAATCTGAAAATATTTCAGTCAAAATTGACACTCTTCTAACGCCTGAAATTGGCGGAATAAAACAAGTTGTGGAAATTAAAACAGATGATTCAAACAAGCCAATTCTTTTATTTTTATCGGGTGGTCCTGGAAGTTCGATGATGAATACTGCGGACAATTTCACTAATATTTTAAAAAATAAATTTACCATTGTGCAATGGGACCAAAGAGACGCAGGAAAAACATTGGAATTAAACGTTTCGCCAACACAACCATCTGTCGAACGAATGGAACAGGACACTTATCAAATTATAAGTTTTCTAATAAAGGAGTTGAACCAAGAAAAAATATACTTATTGGGTAGTTCTTGGGGAAACGTTTTAGGATTCTATATTGTTAAAAAGCATCCTGAATTATTACATTCTTATTTTACGGTTAATCCAGTAATAAGCCAATTAGCAAGTGAATTAGAATTGCTCAAAATTTTGAAAATTCATTTTAAAGAAAATACTACTGCCAGTAAAGAATTGGCGAGTGTAAATATTCCTTTTAAAACTGATGAAGACTTATTTTATTTAAGAAAATGGCTTTTTTATAAAGAAGGTAAAGAATATGTAACAAGTGATGATTTCAAAAATGGTTTCCTTCAGTGGTCAGAAACTTGGTCGCCTGTTTGGAACGAAGTAATGAATATTAATTTACCGAAGACGTTAAAAGAAGTTAAATGCCCAGTTTATTTTTTCGTTGGTAAAAACGATATTCAAACATCGACTGAAATTACGGAGAGATATTTTAAGGAACTGAAAGCACCAAAGAAAGACTTATTTTTATTTGAAAATTCTGGTCATCAAATACATCAAGATGAACCAGAAAAATTTCAAAATATAATAATTCAGATTTTGGAAACAAATGAATCCCAAGAATAAAAACTGCTTACAACATCGTATACAAGCCATTGCTTAGTCAGTTCACAATAAGAAAGTACTGCGGATTTCCCCAAGTCATTTTATATTTACAGAGGTTCGTGCTAAAACACTCAACTTGCCTTATTCACAACGTTAGCTACTATTTAGTACCACCCTCTAAATTCAACCAAATCTTAAAGTCTTCAAAAAAAAGAATGAACATTCATTTTCATTAGTATCTTTGTACTCCAAAACAAGATATAATGGCTAAACTTCAAAAAAGTATAGATAAGCGTAACGCACTTATAGAGGCAACTATCGAATTAGTAAATAACGACGGTTTCCACGCCTCCGCTATGAGTAAAATTGCTAAAATGGCAAATGTCTCACCTGCAACTATCTATTTATATTTTGAAAATAAACAAGACTTGGTTGATCAAACGTATTTAGAAGTAAAGACAAAATACACAGATTTTGTTTTTAAAACGTATGATGAAAATACATCAATTAAAAGTGGCTTTGAAGTTATATGGAAACGTATTGCAGAGTTTAATTGTAAAGAACGTAAATACGCGTCTTTTTTAAATCAATGTAATAATACGCCAATGATTGATGAACCTAGTAGAAAAGAAGGTATAAAACATCTACAACCGCTACTAGACTTATGGCAACGTGGAAAAGAGGAGGGCATTATTAAGCCTATTTCAGATTATATTTTATATGCCTATTCAATAAATCCTTTATCAACTTTAATGATGGCTCAAAAGCAGGGTCACTTTCAATTGACCAAGGATCATATTGAAGAAGCATTTTTAACAGCTTGGGACAGTATTAAATTATAAAAATGAATAAAACAGCAATTATATTAGGCGCAACCGGTTTAACAGGTTCTATACTTTTAGAAAAACTACTAAAAGATGATAGGTATCAAACAATCAAATTATTTTCAAGAAAAAAAGTTGATGATATGCCCCCCAAAGTACAACAGTTTATTGGAGATATTTTAGCGCTAGAAAGTTTTAAAAAAGATTTTACTGCAGATGAAGTTTTCTGTTGCATTGGTACTACTGCCAAGAAAACACCGGACAAAACACTTTATAAAAAAATAGATTACGGCATTCCGGTTACTGCCGCAAAGCTTTCAAAAGCAAATGGAATTCCTGCATTTTTAGTAATTTCTGCTTTGGGCGCAAATGCAAACAGCAGTATATTTTATAATAAGACAAAGGGCGAAATGGAACAAGATGTGCTTTCAGAAAAAATTGAAAAAACACACATTTTACAGCCTTCTATTATTGGCGGAAATAGAGATGAAAAGCGTATTGGCGAAAAAATTGGATTAGTGGCATTTAAACTTCTACAACCATTTTTAATTGGAAAATTAAAAAAGTATAGAATTACAGAAGCTGAAGACATTGCACTGGCTATGATAAACCTGGCAAATTCAACTTCAACTAAAACTATAATAACGTCAGATGAAATAACAAATTTTAAAAATAAGTATTAAAAAGACTATGGAATTATTAGACAAATTAAATTGGAGATACGCTGCAAAAGCTATGAATGGCAAAAAAGTATCTCAAGAAAAAATTGACAATATTATTGAAGCTGCTCGTTTGGCTCCAACTTCAAGTGGTTTACAGCCATTTGAAATTATTGTAGTAAAAAATCAAGAGATAAAGGAAAAGATCAGGCCAATAGCTTGGAATCAATCTGTTGTTACAGACTGTTCCCACTTACTCGTCTTTGCTGCGTGGGACACCTATACCGAAGATAGAATTAACTTTATGTTTGATTTAACGAATGAGATCCGCGGATTTAAAAACGAAGGTTGGGAAAACTACCGTCAAAAGTTATTACAAATGTATCCGCAACAAGATGCGGAAGTAAATTTTAATCACGCAGCTAAACAGGCATATATCGCATTTTCACAAGCTATTATAGCTGCCGCATATGAAGGGGTAGATGCAACACCATTAGAAGGTTTTGACGCTGATAAGTTGGATGAAATATTAGATTTAAGAGCAAAAGGTTTGCGTAGTGCAGTAATGCTGCCCATTGGTTACCGAGATGCCGATAGCGATTGGTTGGTAGATTTAGTAAAGGTGCGAAAGAGCACTGAAGATTTGGTAACGGTAATTGAATAATTAATACACGCTAAAATTAATCAGACGGTAAAGAACCTGAAAAATTTTGAAAAAGAAACAACTTCTGAAAAAGTTTTAGAAGAACAAATAGAAATTAAAAAAGATAAAAAAATGAAAGTATTATTTGTATTAACATCTCACGACAAATTAGGAGATACAGGAAAGAAAACAGGTTTTTGGGTTGAAGAATTTGCAAACCCATATTACACACTATTAGATAAAGGAGTTGATATTACGCTTGCAACACCAAAAGGAGGCGCTGCACCAATAGATCCAAGTAGCGACTCTCAAGATGCTGCGACTGAAGCTACAGAGCGTTTTAATAAAGATGCAGAAGCCAAGGAAAGAATTGCAAATACAAAAGTATTGGCAGATATGAATCCAGACGATTTTGACGCTGTATTTTATCCAGGAGGACATGGTCCATTATGGGATTTAGCAAATGACGAAACTTCTATTGCTTTAATTGAAAAATTTAATGCGCAGGAAAAAACCATAGCATTTGTATGTCATGCACCAGCTGCATTACAAAGCGTAAAAAATGCAGATGGCACCCCTTTAGTCAAAGGTAAAAAAGTAACAGGATTTACTAATACTGAGGAAGAAGCAGTAGGACTAACTAATGTGGTACCATTTTTAGTAGAAGATATGTTGAAAAAAAACGGAGGAATCTATTCTAAAAAAGAAGACTGGGCATCATATGCTTTACAAGATGGAAATTTAATTACGGGTCAAAACCCAGCATCATCAGAGTTGGTAGCAGAATTATTGTTGAAAAAAATAGATAATAGTATTTAATAGCTGTTATAAAAGAATAGTAGCTCACATTGCATACAATTTGAAAAGACAATAATATGAAAGAAATAAAATATCCGAAGTCGTTTTCACATATTGGAATTACTGTACCCGATATTCATAAAGCTGTAAACTTCTATCAAGAAATTATGGGGTGGTACGTAATTATGAAACCATCTACAGTAAAAAAAGAAAGTAATACAGCAATTGGACAAATGTGCATTGATGTATTTGGTGATAATTGGGAAGAGTTTGAAATTGCTCATATGTCAACTTCAGACGGAATCGGGATTGAGCTTTTTTCGTTCCCACACGGAAAAAAAGAAGCGCCAGAATTTAACCCTTTTAACACAGGCCTTTTTCACTTTTGTGTTCAAGACCCAGATATCGAAAATCTTACTAAAAAAATAGTAGAGGCTGGTGGCAAACAAAGAATGCCGATAAGAGAATATTATCCAAAGGAGAAACCATATAAAATGGTTTATGTAGAAGATCCATTCGGAATTGTTTTTGAAATCTACACGCATAGTTATGAGTTAACATATTCTTCAGGTGCTTATTCAAAATAAAAAAAGTAGTTAGTAATATATTAAAACAATAACGGTTTGGATCTTAATTCAAACCGTTTTGCTTTTAAATAAGTTATCTGTTTTCAGAAAGGAAAAGCTTTGCAATCCGCTCTTGCGGTAATACCAAACATTCCAGCTACTAAAAAATACTATCCACATTTAAATTCCTAAACTTTTTACCCGGAATATCAATCTTGATTTTGAGCATCGGCGCAAGCAATATCTTTGAGGTTCTATGAAAGTCCGCTTTGGAAGTTGTACGGAAGAGTAGGTAGGGTGTTTTAATTAATTATATCTTTTACAGGATTCCATACTTATTGGTATTGATTTATTTATAAATTTTGAAATAGTAAATTAATGCTATATAGTGTTTCATCTCAATATATATACAAGTTAAAAGAACATACATACAATCATTTAACAATGCGAACAAAATACCGACTTTTGCATTATGAAATTGGATTTAAAACTGCTATACCGATTTGCATTTTGGATTAGCCTTATAGGATTGTTTGCAATAATTGCGGACTTTGGATTTTCGCAAGCTAAATTTACTCAAAAATTTTTAGACGGATTTTACTTTTTTGTATTGGGAATTGGTTTAATTTCTACTTTTTATAGACATAGTAAGAATAGAAATTTTTTGAAGAATAAAGTTTTTATTTTTGACACACTTTCAGTTCTTTTTACATTATGGGTATTTTATTTGTATCTTTTTATAGGCATTCCATTTGAAACCGATTTACTACTTGAAAATCCAATTTGGATTCAATTGGCGGTTATTTTTTCATTTATTAGGGAGTTTTCTGAACTTAAAATAGACTTCAAAAGAACTGTTTTAAATCCTGCACAGCTTTTTATAATAAGCTTTTTGGTTATTATACTTATTGGCTCATTTTTATTGATATTGCCAAATGCCACTTATAACGGAATTTCATACTTAGACGCACTTTTCACTTCAACAAGCGCGGTTTGTGTTACAGGTTTAGTGGTGGTTGACACAGGTACACATTTTACCCTATTTGGGCAAACCATTATAATGATATTAATACAAGTTGGTGGCTTGGGCATTCTAACTTTTGCTAGTTATTTTAGTTATTTTTTTAAAGGTGGTACATCCTACGAAAACCAATTGGCTCTAAGTGATATGACGAGTTCAAGAAAACTAGGAGAAGTGTTTTCAACGTTAAAGTACATTATTCTTATAACGTTTGGAATAGAGCTATTTGCAGGTATTTTAATTTATACAAGTATAGATTCCAGTAATTTTACTTCGCAATCAGAACAAATTTTCTTTTCTGCATTTCATTCTATTTCTGCATTTTGCAACGCTGGGTTTTCAACATTAACAAATAGTTTGTACGAAACAGGTTTTAGATTTAACTACTATCTTCAACTGGTAATTATTCTCACATTTGTGTTTGGTGGATTGGGTTTTCCTATAGTCGTAAACATTCTAAAATACCTTAAGTATAAAATCATCACTTTGTTTTCAACCAAAAAAAGAAAATACAGACCTTGGATATTAAACTTAAACAGTCGTATAACTTTAGTTACAACCCTTTCAATTTCAATTGTGGCTTTCGTCATTTTTTATTTTCTTGAATACAACAACACCTTGGCCGAACATAATGAATTTGGAAAAATAATAACAGCACTTTTTGGAGCCACAACACCAAGAACGGCAGGATTCAATACTATTGACACAGCAGCAATGGCGTTTCCAACCTTAATGATGGTCTTTCTTTTAATGTGGGTTGGAGCTTCTCCTCAGTCCACAGGTGGCGGGATTAAAACAAGTACTTTTGCCATTGCAGCTCTTAATATATTAAGTTTAGCAAAAGGAAAATCCCGAATTGAAATTTTCAGAAGAGAAATTGCCGATATTTCGGTACGCAGAGCATTTGCCATAATTTCTTTATCCTTAGTAGTTATAGGTTTTGCAATAATGTTTATTTCCATTTTTGACCCTGAAAAACAATTAATGGACATAGCATTTGAATGTTTTTCAGCATACAGTACCGTTGGTTTAAGCTTAGGAATCACAGCCAGTTTGAGTAGTGTAAGTAAATTTATAATTATAGTTGTAATGTTTGTTGGGCGTATCAGTATGCTATCATTGGTAATAGCAGTTTTCAAAAAAATAAAACATAAAAACTACAGTTACCCAAAAGAAGAAATAACAATAAATTAAAAAACATTTTTAAATGAAATATATCTTAATCGGTCTTGGTAATTTTGGCGCATCACTTGCCCAAAAACTAACAGAACAAGGAAATGAAGTCATAGGTATTGATACAAGTATGACAAGAGTAGATGCCTACAAAGAAAAGATTTCTCATACAATTTGTATGGATGCCACAGACGAGCTTACAGTTTCAGGACTTCCATTAAAAGACACTGACATTGTAATTGTTGCCATTGGAGAGGACCAAGGAGCAAATATTATGACAACCGCTTTATTAAAAAATCTTGAAGTAAAAAGATTAATTAGCCGAGCTATAAATCCATTGCACGAAAAAGTATTACAAGCCCTTGGTGTAGATGAAATTGTACATCCGGAAGAAGAAACAGCCGAAAGATGGGCGAAAAAACTCTGTCTCAAGAACGTGGTAGATTCTTTTGAATTAAATGACGATTACAGCATTATAGAAGTTAAAGTACCAGACCCTTATGTAGGCAAAACAGTTGAAGAGGTAGGTTTTCGTAAAGAATTTGATTTATTAGTGCTTACAATTATCAAAAAAGTAGAAGTAAAAAGCATTTTGGGGAAAACCAAAATAGAAACAAAAATTGAAGGTGTTGCCTCTGCCGGAACGCTTCTTGAAAAGGATAACATTTTAGTTCTCTATGGCTCTAATAAAGATTTACAAATCTTCCTAAAACAAAAATTGAAATAAGAAAGCCACCACTAAATGCCAACGCCACAAAAAATAAAAAGTTGTTTTTCACCAAACCACAATTTCCCCTACCATTATAACTTTACAATACAAAACATCTAATCTCCTATGGCAAACAAAAACCATTAAAAAGCTAAAAATGCTAAGAATGATGAGTTTTAAACATAACAGGACGCATTGTGCGCCCTAAGCAATAACACCAACAAAAAAATTTACACCCTAAAAGAAATGGACGCAGACCACGTATCCGCCTGGTCCAAAGACGGCGCCACAGACCCCAAAAACTGCGAAATGTTATGTAAGACACATAATAGGACAAAGGGAAATAAATAACCACAAAAAGTATAATTTAAAATCCCAACTGTCAGGTTGAGCGCAGTCGAAACCCAATGTTTCAAACACAGTTAAAACAAACAACCCAACATAAATTTATAATGTAAAAACCCAAATTTCAGGTTGAGCGCAGACGAAGCCAATATTTTAGATTGAGCGCGGTCAAATTAAAATATATTTTAGATGGCAAAAAAGATTAAGAATCATTATAAAAATAGCGCGCACAACTAAAAAAGGTAAGCGCGCTATTTTTTATATACGATAAAATTTACATTTTAAGGTCGCGTAATTATAAATGAAGCAGTCTCAATCCCAAAACAACCTTTTCCTATACCAAAATAACACATCTCGTTAATAGAATAACACTTCTCATTTAAAACATATGCTTTTCGCGCTTCAGTAAAAATATAAAATAGAATATTTCGTAATTATATTATTTTTGGCCAAAACCATTTACAGATGAATAAGACAGCGTATATTCTTAGGGAGGATATTGCAGAAATAATGGAACGTTGGAAAAACCAAGTTATACAAGACGTACCAGCAGCTAAAGAAACCAATACAATTGCGTTATATGACCATTTACCAAACATCATAGAAGATATTGCGCATGTAATGGAAAGGCACATTTTTCTGGAAAAACAAATCGTCATTAAAGATATTCAAGAAGACGAAAAATATACCGAAATCCTTGAAAACAGCATTCACCACGGAAGGCATAGAGCTACAACCTTAAATTATACGGTAGAGCAAGTAGTGCACGAATATATCATCTTTCACCACATACTTATTGACCATTTAAAATCCAATAACAGTTACAATGAGAATATTTCTATTCTGCTTAAAAATGTAATTGAATTTTCAATATTAAAGTCGGTTGGATCTTTTTCAAAAGCTGTACAAGAAATGCAGCACAAGTTAGTGGGTACAATAGCACACGATATCCGCAATCCACTTTCGGCAGCCAGTTTATTGTTAGAAATGGTGCAGGAAAATGAAGACGGCGAGGAGAACGATAAAATGATTAAAGCAGTTAAACGTAGTGTTAATAGGGCTCTGAGTTTAATTGAAGGTCTTATGAATGGTATTACCGTTAAAGCTGGTCAAGGTATGTTGTTACATTTTGAAGAAAAGGATATAATTGAAGATATTAATTGGGTTCACTGTGAAAGCAATGAGATTTATTCAAATGAAATAAACCTTGAATGTTCCGCACAAAAGATAGAAGGTATTTTTGATAGCACAGCAGTAAGAAGGTTACTGGAAAATCTAATTTCAAACGCTGTTAAGTATGGTAGTCCTAAAAAACCAATTACCATAACTGTAATAGATAAAGCGGATTTGGTAGAAATGAGTTTTCATAATTATGGAAATCCAATTCCTGCTGAAAAACAGAAACAGATTTTTAAATTTATGAGTAATGCCAATAATAAGAAACACTCTGTTTTTAGAAGCTGGGAGATGGGCTTAACTACCGCGCAAATGGTTGTAGATGCTCACGGTGGCAAAATTAAACTTGTAAGTACCGAAGAAAAGGGGACAACCTTTACGGTAACCTTCCTTAAACATTTTAATAAGCTAGGAACACAACGCGCAAAACTGAACTTTGCAGCAATAGAAATGTAACATAGTGCAATGCTATTTGTGTTTTATCGAATAAAATAATTTGTTTTAAATTTACCCGCTTTTATAGCGGGTTTTTTTATGAAATGATATAAAGCATTTATAAATACTGCTCAACCATTAAACAGATTTTTGAAATATTGCCAGAAGATAATTTTATCCAAACCCATAGAGCATTTGTAGTTAACAAAACCAAGATTGTTAAGTTCAATATTAATAATGTTGTGGTAAATGATACTATAATCTTTGTATCCAAAACATATACAAATTCCATGGGGCTTTTTTGAAATTCAACTACAACAGGAATAATACAAAGACAGGAATTTGTGGGGATGAAAACCTGTCTTAGAAACAGTCTCTATTTTGAGGCTGTTTTTTTATAATTATATTTCATTAATAATTTTTTGTCTTTAGCTGCTTTCAGTGCGCTTTAGCATTTAATTATTTATAAATTTGGAAATAGAAAGTAAATTAGATAATGGGGATAAACGCTATATAGGGTTTATTTGTTTTTTAGCAAACATATGAGGAGAATCGCTATAATCATAATTATTGTTTTAATTACAAAGACCTTTCTATCTTGTAAAAGTTCTGCTATCGAACAATTCGAAATTATGATTTCAGATTATAATTACTCTCTTTCTTACTTAGTTCAATACAAGTTAACCGATAGAGATTTGAAAATAACTTTTAGAGGAGAGTTAGAAAGTGAAAAAGACAGTATAATATATTTTACAGATGATTTACCAAGCAGACAGCTGAGAAAAATATCCCAAATTGATATTGATGAATTAAAAACAAAGATATAAAACTGATTGTATAGCGGACGGAGATATTAAGATATTTCATTTCAACAAACAAGGAAAAAACAAAAGAATACAAGTTGATAATTATTATCAAAAAGATTTAAGTCGTACTCTTGAATTAATAAATAAAATAGTTCCCGAAAAATTTAAAATTTATCACAACAAAGCGGAATTATTAGCTGGTCAAAAATGGTGCGAAAATGATAGAAAAGAATTTTTGAAAAATAACAAAGAGTAATAAATACGTTTGCTAACATTTCATAATCGCAATTACGGCGGATTCGACTGCGCCCGAATCCACGCGTAATTGCTAACGTCGGTGCTTTTCTGAAAAACATTAAATTTAATCTCTTAACTGCGGTTATACCAACCGTTAAATAATAAAAAACAAGTTTATGAAATACTTAATTTCCATGGTAATTCTATTTTCTTCAATGGCCTCTAAAATAATTTTCGATTTTAATAAAGAGTCAGAACTCAAAGACTGGGTAATTGTAGATGATGTAGTCATGGGTGGGAAATCTTCGAGCACTTTTAAATTAAATCCAGATGGTTTTGGTGTTTTTGAAGGTAGC
>JBBSOK010000096.1:0-11007 GCA_038259825.1 Flavobacteriales bacterium | reverse complement strand
TCATCAACCCCGCGCCTGACTTTTTTTAAGGTCGCAAACATATCATCTTCTGCCCTGTAACCTACCGGTAAAACTAAAACTGACTGAAGATTTTTACCCTCCAATTTCAATAATTCATCATATTTCTCTGGCTGAAAACCTTCCATTGGGCAGCTATCTATTTCTTCAGCCGCACAAACCGTAAGCAATGCTCCTAGAATAAGATATAATTGATTAATCATCCATAATTTTATATCCGCTGCGCTTTTTGTTTCAAAATTATTGATTAAAAACTTTTCAAAAGGCTCTAAAATACTTCTATCTGTTTCCTGTAAATTTTCAACTCTTTTAAAATGTTCTTGTATGAATTTAGCCGTCAATTTATTGTCTATACACAAAACTAAAACGTGACTAGCATCTTTAACTTGCGGTTGATTGAAAGAAAATGGAACTAATTTTTTTTTAACCTCTTCATTTGAAATAACTAGCATTTTAAGTGGTTGTAAGCCATAAGAAGTTGCTGTAAGATTAAACGTTTGCTTTAAAATTGAAAGTTTTTCCGCTGAAAGTTTTTTGCTGGAGTCAAACTTTTTTGTTGCATAACGCCAGTTTAAACTTTCGATAATTTTAGAATTCATTTTTGCTTAATTTATGATGTCAAAAATAAGAAAACAATGCCACAAAACTTGGTTTCAAAACTTTTGAAAGCCCTAATTTTCAATAATTCAGGTGCATTTACGTAACAACCGTAAAAATAATTGAGGTTCATTTTTAAAAAAACTTATTGTTCAGAAACTTTCAATTTTAATACTTTGTGTTATAATTTATTTAAAAAGTATTATTTCAATAAAAAAGCAAATGTTATCTTAGTAATCTACAAAATAGATTATGAAAAAGGTTTTCAATAAAGGTCGAAACGACTTTTATTACATATGTATTCTTCTCTTATTTTTAAGCGTGGTTACTGCTGTTGTTGGCTTTTTAGGTATTGGCTTTGGCCAAATCAAAACTTTTAAAATTATTTTTTATATTGTCTTTGGTCTTTTCATAATCTCAGCAATTTTGGGCAGGTATTTAAACAACAAACGACGCATCAAAATTCTGTAACTATTTTTAATTTAAATAGATTACCTTTAACTTTAAGTAATTGGACTAAAGTTAAATCGTAGGCTCCTCGATGCATTTAATTCGAATATTGTCTAGAAAAATTTGCATATATGTTATTTAACATAACATATGCGTTAAAAAAATTATTTTAGTTTAAATATTTTCGCCTAAAACTACAACCTAACCAATGATAAAAATTAATGTAAGTTCAATTCCTCTAAAGGATGTTATTGCCGATTTGGCAAAAGCCTTTAACACTAATGTTACTGATAATTTTGGAGAATACGAGGTAAAACTTCCTAAAGATATTGGCGAAGGATATATAAGAGGTATTAATTTTGAAGGCGGACTAGGTCTTATAATTTATAATTGCACCTTTTTAGGTGATACTCAAATAAGTTATATAGTGGATCAAATACACCCATTAAAATTTTTGTATGTACTCAACGGTAACCTCACTCACCATTTTGAGGGTGAAGAATCCGATAAACACATATTGTCCCAATACCAAAATGCAATTGTTTCTAGCTCCAACAATAAAGGCCATATTCTTAATTTTAAAGCTAATGTTCCCACTACATTAAATAGTATAGAAATGATTGTGGAAACATTCAAAAAGACTATGCATGTAGATTTTGCTCAGGTTCAAGATGGCTTGAATGAGTTGTTTACCGATGAAGAAACTAATGGAAATTTTTATCACAAGGGATTTTTTAGTCTAAAAACTGCGGATTTATTCAAAGAACTTTTTGAATACCAACGCACTGATATAGTAAGAATAATCTTTTTACAAGGAATGACTTACCAAGTTTTAAGTCAGGAAATTGTTGAGTACTTGGATGATAAATTATGTCCTGACGGCAGAGTTTTAAGACAAACAGAGATAAACCAGATTAAAAATGCAGGAGATTACATTGATATTAATATTGGAGATACCATAACCGTTGAAGCTATTGCCCAAGAAGTGGGATTAAATATAAATAAACTCCAACAAGGTTTTAAAATATTGTATGGCGACACTGTAAATACTTATGTCCAAAAAAAACGATTTGATCTTGCAAAAAATCTAATGCTAAATACAGACTATAATATTTCTGAAATTATAAACCGTATTGGACTAAATAGCAAAAGTTATTTTTCAAAAATATTTAGAGCGGAATACGGTATGTCTCCTTCTGAGTATAGAAAGCGAAATAAAATTAATCATCATTAAAATAAGAAGGAATTTACAGAATAACTTATTTTAAAAAAACAAAATTTATTCCTCTTCCTCCTTAACTTTCTTCTTGTCGCTTACACTTTCATCATTACTGTAAGTTCCATATTGATTTTGGTGCTTTTGTTTTTGTGGCCCTTTTTCGGCGTTTTTAGTCTTTTCGTTTGCTGCTCTTTTCATAATTACATAAAAATTAAAATTCTCAATATAAAAATACAACAACTTACATCAATGCATTGCCATATATCAAATAGAAAATAACGGAGAAACGAAACTATAAAGAACTTGATTGAGTAGTTATAAAAATTTATTTTTTTATCGTAACAAAATATTAACTTTTATATTATCGATTGTATTAAAAAGCTATTGAAATGTGTTATTAATGCACGATTACAAGTCATTTTTAGATGTAAAAAAGAGTATTTCTGTTAAAAACTTCTGAATTGGCAAAAACTAAGGATATTGTCAGTTATATTGATTTTACCTTTATAAAAACAAAAAAACAAAATTATGAAGACTACAAAAGAACAAGCAGACCAAAACATTCACGATGAAATAGTAAATAATCTTCAAGGTTTACTAGAAAAAAATTATGATGCTGAAAAGGGTTTTAAAAAAGCTATGGAGGACGCAAAAAGTCCAAACCTTAAAAACTTTTTAATGCATCAGGCAGCACAAAGAGGACGTTTTGCAAATGAATTGACTCATGAATTACGCAATCTTAATGAGCAACCAAAAGAAAGTGGAAGCGCAACTGGTACGCTGCACAGAGCTTGGATAGATATTAAAACTGCAGTAACTGGAAATTCGGACGAATCCATTTTAGAAGAATGCATTAGAGGAGAAAAAGCAAGTTGGGAGGAATATTCTGAAACGTTGAAAAATACTAACTTTCCAGAAAATATTTCATCGATAGTTTCTAAACAGGCTACGGAAGTACATCAAACTTTATCTCAAGTAAAATCTCTTGAAGACATTGCAGATACTATAGAATAATATTTTTTTAATTATATATAACCCACCCCGATGTTTAAATGCATCGGGGTTTTTTATTACCAAATAGAAACAAGTTTAAACTTTTTAATGGGCTTATAAAATGTTTCTAACTCTATAAATATTCTAAGTTTTACAAAAATAATTTAGTAATAATATCACAATTTGTCTAATCAAGTTATGTTCAAAAATGGAATATTATACTAGTAAGCCTAATCATTTTATGCTGATCAGTATTTAGAAATATTTAGCATTTTCGCTTTAAAGTTCTTTTATCTTTGTGATTTAAATTTAAAAATAATGAAAAAATTAGCATTCGCATTAATGACAATTTTATTCGTTGCTTGTTCAACTGAAAATAAGCAAATTGAAATAGTTAAAGATCTTGCCAAAAAAGATGTAATAGAAAAGTTTCAACTCCCAGAAGGCACAACTTTTGAAGATAAAGATATTGAGGTAACGGAATCTAAAGGCGGTGTTGAAAACCTCGGGGCTTTGTATCTCGTAAAAATTACAATAAAATCTGAAAACGCCGATGGTTCTGAAAATATCGAAACACACTTTTTGACCTATAAAAAGGTAGAAGAAGGCAGTTTGGCACCCCAAGATTATGAGCTCCAATCTTTTGAATAATAGAAACACAAATGAAATTACTCTTATTTACAATATTTACTGCATTTACAATCTCCTGTAATTCAACAAAAAAGTCGGCAGATAGCGTTAAAACAAATTCGCCAACAAAAATGACGAATGTAGATTATGCCAATACAATTACCGCTGCCGATATTAAAAAGCATTTATATATTTATGCTGGAGATGAAATGGAAGGTAGAATGACTGGCAGCAAAGGACAAAAAATGGCAGCAGAATATTTGAGAAAATTCTATACTGACAAAAACATTGACGCTGCGCCTGGAACTGAAAATTATTTTCAAAATATACCGGGAAGTTATTTTAAGAGAAAGGATATAAACAGCTCAGAAAATGTGGTAGCATTTATAAAAGGTTCAGAAAAACCAGAAGAAATTGTAGTTCTTTCGGCTCATTTAGATCATATTGGTATTAATAAAAATGGTGATATTAATAATGGAGCGGATGATGATGGAAGTGGAACAATTGCTGTTTTGAAGATGGCTCAAGCTTTTCAACAAGCTGTTAGAGATGGTAATGGACCAAAACGTTCTATACTATTTTTACACGTAACTGGAGAAGAGGTTGGTCTTTATGGATCAAAATATTATGCTGAAAACCCACTTTTACCATTAGAGAATACTGTAGTAAATTTAAATATAGATATGATTGGTAGGATAGATCCAAAAAAAGCAGATACGCCAGATTATCTTTATTTGATTGGTAGTGAAATGTTAAGCAAGGAGTTAAAGCAGGTTTCAGAAGAAGTTAATTCGAAATATATAAATATGGCTTTCGACTATACGTATGATGATCCAAACGATCCAAACCGTTTTTACTACCGTAGTGATCATTATAATTTTGCAAAAAATGGAGTTCCAATAATTTTTTACTTTAATGGTGTACACCAAGATTATCACAAACCAGATGACACTCCAGATAAAATTGAATATGATTTAATGGAAAGAAGAACTAAATTAATTTTCTTAACAGCTTGGGAAATTGCAAACCGTGAAGATAGAATCAAGGTTGATGTTAAATAGACCAAAACAATAATTAAAAAAGTTGAAAATGTTCAATAGTATTAAAAGGTTGAGTTTAATCAGCCTTTTTTTATGTCCAAATATTAAATTATAAAAAATTACACAAACAAAAAAAGCCTTTCAAAAATGAAAGGCTTTACTTTTGGGTGGAAGACGGGACTCGAACCCGCGACACTCGGTACCACAAACCGATACTCTAACCAACTGAGCTACAACCACCATGTAATTTCGCTTTGAAAGCGGATGCAAATATAATGCAATTTATACTTTTGCGCAATATGAAATTATAACAATTTTATATCAAATCGCTAATAGAATTTACGGCTACCATACGTTCTACAGTGTAACCTTCGGCATGCTCTACTCCTATTAGCCTACCCAAATCTGCTGCGCGGTACATAAAACTTTCTTTAAAATTTGCTGTACTTATTGGAGTTATAGGTTCCGTGCTATCTTCATCATAAAACTGGCTTTTATACGCAAAAACCGCTTCTAACTTTTTATCCATATAACCTGTAACATCTACTACAAAATCCGGTGTACTTGCCTTCCATTGTATATAATGGTACACATGTTTTGGTCGCCAAGCGTGTTGTTTATTGCTTTCGTAAATCGTTTCAATTTTGCGTAAACCACTTAAAAAACAAGCTTCACTTACTAATTTACTTCCTTTTGGATGGTCTATATGTCTATCGTCTGCTGCATTACAAATTACTATATCCGGTTGATATTTTCTAAGAATTTTAATTACCTCCAATCTGGCAGCGGTATTATTTACAAAAAAAGCATCTGCAAATTCAAGATTTTTTCGAAAGCTTATGCCTAATATTTTTGCGGCATCTGCAGCTTCTTTATCTCTTATTTCTGCGCTACCTCGAGTGCCTAATTCGCCGCGGGTAAGGTCTAATATACCCACTTTTTTTCCTGCGGCAATCTCTTTTGCAAGTGTTGCACCACAACTCATTTCAACATCGTCTGGGTGTGCGCCTATTGCTAATATGTCTAATTTCATTACTTTATTTTTTAGTCATTGAGATACGAACTTTACAGTATGAAAATTATATATCTCATAAATTATAAAGTCATTTCAAGTGAATACCTAACTATTGATTACAGACTGAAAGTGCTTGTTCAAAATCTGCAATTAAATCTTCAGTTTCTTCAATACCTACTGAAAAACGTAAAAGTCCGTCGCTTATATTCTGTTCTTTTCGTGTTTCTGCAGTTAATAGCGAATGAGAAGTTTTTGTGGGTGACAGAATCGTACTTTCAACACCTGCTAGACTCATAGATTGTTTTACTAATTGTAGCGACTTCATAAATTTACTAGGATCTATGTTTTCCTTCAATTCAAAAGAAAGCATTCCCGTAAAGCCATTCATTTGCTTTTTAGCCAATTTATAATCTGGATGTGATTTTAAACCTGGGTAATAAACTTTGGCAACGGCTTCATTTTTCTCTAGCCATTTTGCCATCTTTTTTGCATTTTTATTTTGTGCCTTTACCCGCAATGCCATTGTTTTCATACTTCGTTCCAATAACCAAACAGTGTAATCACTTAAACTTCCACCAAGATTTTTGGCCAATTCCCAAATACGTTTTATATGTTCGGTGGATGCAGCAACCGCACCAGCACAAATGTCACTATGGCCACCCATATATTTTGTAGCGCTGTGAATGCTGATATCTATACCAAAATCGACCGGAGTTTGATTAATTGGAGATGCAAACGTATTATCCAGCATTGTTATAATGCCCTTAGGCTTTGCAATATTGGCAATCATCTGCAAATCTGTTATCAGCATTAAAGGATTACTAGGTGTTTCAACATAAATTACCTTTGTATTCTTTTGAATTTTAGAAGTAAAATCTTCCTCCTTAAAGCCATCAGCAAAACTAAATTCAATTCCGTATTTAGGAAATTCTTCAACTATAAAATTATACGTTCCGCCGTAAAGAGTCTGCTGTAAAACTACGTGATCTCCTTTTTGTAGAAATGCAAGCATAGCCGTACTAACGGCTGCCATTCCGCTACCAAAAATCATTGCAGATTCCATTTTTTCCAGCGAGGCCACTTTTTTACAAAGAGCTTCTTGGTTTGGTGTATTGAAATAGCGCGGATATCGCTTTACTTCAACATCTTCGTATTGATAGCTACTAGACATAAAAAGAGGCGATACTGCGCCCTTAAATTGTTTGTCCTCAACCTCACCAACGTGCGTGCAGATTGTATTTATTCCAAAATTTTTAGATTTCATAATGTTTTTTTCTTCGCAATAAAGGTAACAAATCAATAACTTATAGGATTTCAAATTTGTTTAAATTTCTAAATTCTAGATTGCATTTCAAAAAAAATAAATTCTTTATCTATCTTTATAAAATGGCAAAAAAAATTCTATGTCTTTTCATAGTTTTCATAACCGCAACTGCTTTTTCACAAATAGAAATTGAAAATGAAAACTTATATTTTAAAGTTGTAAAGGCTAGAAAAATTGGTGCTCTAACTATTCAATTTGGAAATAGTTACAATATAAATTCTGGTAAGGACGATAAAAGGGTACAAATTAGACTAAAGATAGGTTCATTAAATGGCGAAAAAACAGCTTTTGATCCAAACAAATTATCATATATATCCGATGCACATAAAATGCGATTTAGTATTTCAGAAATACAATATGCAACATTTTTTAGAGAAGGATTTCCAATGCTAACGTCAAATAATTCTGAAGACGACAATCCAGTTTTTGCCAAATACAAACCAGAGTTTGAAAATACTTTTTTCAACTTTCCTCATTTAGATTATAAAGATATTTGTGTCAATCTTAATTTTGGAACAAATAAAAAACCTAAAATTCATACCATATATTTTCAGCCCACAGAAGTAGATAAAAATACACTCGATGTTTTTTTTATATTACCTAATGGTTTTAAAACTGGAAAAATCTTGTACAGCAACATATTACTTTCTGAAATAAATTTTAGATAATGAAAAAACTGCTAGTAAACATAAAACAACTAATTCAAGTGCGCGAAAATGCGCCATTAAAGGTTTCAGGCAAAGAAATGGCAAACTTACCTGTTATTGAAAACGCCTGGCTCTATATTGAGCACGATAAAATTGTAGATTTTGGCACAATGGACCAACCTCACAATTATGATAGTTTTAAAACCTTTGATTGCAGCGGAAAAATTGTTTTACCAGCTTGGTGTGATAGCCATAGCCACATCGTATATGCCGGAAACAGGGAACAAGAATTTATTGATAGAATTAACGGTCTAACCTACGAGGAAATTGCAAACAGAGGCGGCGGTATTCTCAATAGTGCTAAAAAATTGCAAGAAACTTCAGAAAAATCACTTTATATACAAAGCGAACAAAGACTAAAAGAAGTAATGCGTTTGGGAACGGGAGCTTTAGAAATAAAAAGTGGCTACGGTCTCACTGTTGAAGCCGAATTAAAGATGTTGCGCGTAGCTAAAAAGCTTGCCGAAAACTATCCTATTACTATTAAAACAACCTTTTTAGGCGCGCACGCAATTCCAACTGAGTTTAAAGGAAATAAAAGCGGTTATCTAGATCTAATTTGCAATAAAATGCTTCCAAAAATTGCAAAAGAAAAATTGGCAAACTTTATTGATATATTTTGTGAAGAAGGCTATTTCTCGGTTGAAGATACCGACAGGATTTTAACAGCCGGAAAAAAATACAAACTCCGTCCAAAAATACATGTTAATCAATTTAACGCTATTGGCGGTGTGGCAATGGGTGTAAAACATAATGCGCTAAGTATTGACCATTTGGAAGTTTTAACCGATGCAGATATCGAGGCTATTAAAGGCAGCGAAACTATGCCCGTTGCATTACCGTCTTGCTCCTACTTTTTAAGTATTCCGTATACTCCGGGGCGCAAAATTATTGAAGCGGGTTTACCGTTAGCGCTTGCAACAGACTATAATCCAGGATCTACGCCTAGCGGAAATATGAATTTTGTAGTTAGCACAGCTTGCATAAAAATGAAACTTACACCTGCAGAAGCCATAAACGCAGCAACAATAAATGGAGCCTACGCAATGGGACTAAGTAAAACGCACGGCAGTATTACAAAGGGTAAAAAGGCTAACGTAATTATTACCAAAAAAATCCCTTCCTATGGATATTTACCTTATGCTTTTGGCAGCAACTTAATTGACACGGTTTTCATAAACGGTAATGAAATATAATGAATTTACTGAAAATTTATTCTGAAAAACACATTGAGACTTTCTTAAAGAAAAGAGCTGGCGAAACCAAGTTTGGAGAAAAAGTGGGCATTGTTGAAAATCTTAACGAGTTAAAAAATCATCCTGCCAAATTCGTGTTGTTGGGTATTCCCGAAGATATTGGAGTAAGGGCAAATTTTGGAAATGCCGGAACGTCAAAAGCTTGGACGGCAGCACTGGGAAGTTTGTTGAATATCCAAAGTAATCATCTAACCAATGCTGAAAATGTTATTTTATTAGGCGAAATAGATTGCGAAAAACAAATGCAACAAGCCGAAAAAATTTCAAAATCTGGAGAATATTCAGTTGAAAAATTGGGAGATCTTGTAGCACAAGTAGACCATAAAGTTGCTTTAGTTATTAAAGCAATAATTGAAGCAGGGAAGTTTCCAATCATCGTTGGTGGCGGCCATAATAATAGTTTTGGAAATTTGAAGGGAACATCGCAAGCGCTTAAAAAACCACTAAACTGTATCAATCTTGATGCACACTCAGATTTTCGGACTTTAGAACACAGACATAGCGGTAACGGATTTTCGTATGCATTTGAAGAAGGATTTTTAGATAAATACTTCTTGTTCGGATTACATAGAAACTATACATCTCAAGGAATTTTTGATACAATTGAAAATAAATCTGAAAGAATAAAATTCAATTTATTTGAAGATATTTCAATTCAAAAAAAACTTACATTTTCCGAAGCATTGCAACAGGCTGAAGACTTTTGCTGCAATGAAAATTTTGGAATTGAACTCGATTTGGATGCTATTAAAATGATGGGAAGCAGCGCAATTTCTCCAAGTGGGTTTTCTGTAAATAAAGCCAGACAATTTGTTTCCTATTTTTCAAAAAATAAAAATGCTATCTATCTTCATATTTGCGAAGGTTCTCCAACAGCAGAAGTTTTTCCAAATCAGGTAGGGAAAGCTATTTCTTATTTGGTGAGTGATTGTATTTTCAATTTATAAACTTTCCTTATAAATCTGAACTAAGCCGAAGAAAAGTGTATTTTTATAATTCAAAAAAAGCTTCAAAAAAGTAAAATTCAATTAGTTTAAAAAAAAGAAGATTATGAAATACATTTTAATTCTATTAATGGCTATAACGTTTAGCTGCAAAAACAATTCTGAAGAAAAAGAAATAGAAACGCAAGGCGTTATTACAACCCCAGCGGAAGAACCTGTTTCCGATGCTTCCAGCCAAGATCAAGGTTTTGTAATTAATCCTGTTGAACACGCTAGTATGGTTCTGGATTGGAACGGAACTATTATTTATATTGATCCAGTTGGAGGCCCAGAAAAATATGCTAGCTATACAAAAGCAGATTTAATTTTGGTTACGGATATTCATGGAGACCATATGGACATTCCAACATTGCAAGGCTTAGTAAATGATTCTGTACAAATTGTTGCGCCGAAAGCAGTATTTGAAAAGCTTCCAAAAGACATAGCTAGTAAAACAATGGTTATAAATAATGGTGAAAATAAAAATATTTTAAACATTGCTATTGAAGCAATACCAATGTATAACCTTCGACCAGAAGCATTAAAATTTCACGAAAAAGGAAGAGGTAACGGTTACGTTCTTGAAAAAGATGGCGAGCGCATTTATATTTCTGGAGATACGGAGGACATTCCTGAAATGCGAAATCTTAAAAATATTGACATGGCTTTTGTTTGTATGAATTTACCTTATACAATGACGGTGGATAAAGCTGCTGAAGCTGTGTTGGCTTTTAAACCAAATACTGTTTATCCTTACCATTACAGAGGCACAGAT
>JBBSOK010000095.1:0-11098 GCA_038259825.1 Flavobacteriales bacterium | reverse complement strand
GCGACCATACTCTAAAAAGAAATAATCCCTATCATTCCTTAAAAATCTCAGGTAATCTTACTTAGTTTAGTTTTCTCTGTAAGTACCCAACCGTTTCCAGTTGAATACATACGCTGTCAATTTCAATATCTCAATGAACTTTCTTTAAAAAATTTGTGAACTCCTAAGAATTCATTAATTTTTAAAAAGTTAAAAATTTGTTTGATGAAGTGGAATCGAACCACTGTTTATAACCATTCATCTATTTTTAAGACCTTGCCTGTTTCTCTAAGCGGGTGCAAATATACAATCTCTTTTTCTTTACTACCAAAACATTTTTCAATTATTTTTCAGTTATTTTTTAAAACCTTGAAAACTAATTATCTAAAAATGAAAATAATTTGAATTGTGTTAGGGATTGATGCGATATAATTTTTTTACAAGCTTTTTATTACTTGTAAAAAGATTTAGCGGAAATCCCGGTGTACAAACCGCAAAAAAAGTGGTCTTTACAAACACCCAGAAAATAAAAGAGCGAACGACAAAAGTAATACCTTTAATAAAACTGGACAAGAAAAATAAGCTTTTAGTTGTTAACAGTTCAATTCTTCCAATGTTCTTTAAGGTCTGAAAAATCGATAGGGCTTGCTGCTGGTTGATTTTGGAGTATTCCAGCTTGAAATGAGCGTTGCAAAATATCTTCAATTAAGTAATCTTCTGTTACATTATAGGGATCAAATTTTTCCTTTAAGGATATATCGAAAAAGCTAGCCGTTGTGTTGTACCAAAATGCTCTCCATCCCGTGCGCAAATCTTTTACAAGCTCAAAAGCGGTGAAACCGGTTTGACGGTAGATTAACTTTACTAATATCTGACCTTCGGTATGTGTTAGTTTTTTCAGCTTTTCTGAAAACTCCTCTTCAATATATTTTTGTATTCGTTTTGAATAAACGCGCTTATCTTTTTCACTTTTCAATTCTGATAATCTTTCGTTCATTGTAGTCAGCCTTTCTGCCGCAAGTTTGGCATATGGGTAAACTTTTCTAGTTTTGCGTCTTAAGATTAAATAGCGCCTGCGGTTTTCTTTAGAATCGAATTTAACCTTCTTCAGTAGGACCACTTCTTCTAAAGCTATAACCTCCCTTGCAATTGTATCTCCCTTTATAATAACAAATGACGCGTTATCTATAGAATCTTGTACGCTCTTTGAATTGTCTGAAACTTGAGAAATCCCTAGTGCTGAAATAAAGTATATATATATGTATATAAATTTTTTGATATGATTTTATTTTTATGGATTAAACGTATATTGCCAAAAACGTACCAAAAGTAAATAAATTGGAAAGTTGATTGTAATAAATTAGTAATTTTGAATATAAAGTAAATAAACTGTTATGGCTAAAAGCATTTTGAATAAAAAATCACTTCAATTTTTAGAAGAATACCTTAATAACGCCTCTCCTACCGGATATGAATGGGAAGGACAGAAAATTTGGATGAATTACTTAAAACCATATGTGGATGAGTTTTTGACAGATACTTATGGAAGCGCTGTAGGAATAATTAATCCAAAGGCTAAATTCAAGGTTGTTATTGAAGGCCATGCGGATGAGATTTCTTGGTACGTAAATTACATTAGTGATAAAGGACTTATTTATGTGGTAAGAAACGGCGGAAGCGATCACCAGATAGCTCCCTCAAAAATTGTAGATATACATACTAAAAGTGGTATTAAAAAAGGTGTATTCGGATGGCCAGCAATACATACAAGAAATAAAGAAAAAGAAGAAGCGCCAAAGCCAGACAATATTTTTATTGATGTTGGTTGCTCTTCTAAGGAGGAAGTTGAAAAATTGGATATCCACGTTGGTTGTGTAATTACCTATCCCGATAGTTTTCATATTTTAAATAAAGACAAATTTGTTTGTCGTGCATTAGATAATAGAATGGGTGGTTTTATGATTGCCGAAGTAGGTCGACTTTTAAAGGAAAATAATGTGAAGTTACCTTTTGGACTTTACATTACCAATTCTGTTCAAGAAGAAATAGGATTGCGTGGTGCACAAATGATTGCTCAAAGATTAAATCCAGATGTTGCAATAGTAACTGATGTTACCCATGATACAACAACACCAATGATTGAACAAAAAACCCAAGGAGCAGCCGAGATTGGGAAAGGTCCGGTAATTGCCTATGCACCGGCTGTTCAACAAAAACTTCGGGATCTTATTATAGATACTGCCGAAAAAAATAAAATACCTTTTCAACGCGCTGCTCTTTCACGTGCTACAGGAACTGATACCGATGCTTTTGCATACAGTAATAGTGGCGTGGCAAGTGCGTTAATATCTTTGCCGCTAAGATATATGCATACTACAGTTGAAATGGTACATCGAGACGATGTAGAAAATGTTATTAAACTTATTTATGAGTCCTTACTTAAAATTAAGGATGGTGAAACTTTCACCTATTTTGATAAATAGATTTTCTGATATTTTTAAAATATAGCAGGATATTTTTTGAACTCTACTTAAGGATTGTGTTTAATAAAAACAATCCTTTTAAGGTACTTCTGTGTTAAATTTTTGTAATAAGTAAGAATAAAAAAGAATACAATTTCTTAACCTATTAAATAGCTATTTCAAAGTATATTCGCCGAAAATTAAATTTAAAATTATTTTATGAAAAAATTATTATTACTTATAGTATTTGGCTTTATTATAGGTTCTTGCAGTGTTGACAACAATACAACAGAAACAGTTGATCAAAACCTTACTGCTCAAATAGCCGAAGAAAATTCAATTTACGGTAATTACAAAGGCGTTTTTACCACTTTAAATTCTGATTTTAGAGCTACTGTTGACATTAATATTTTAAAGCCAGACAATTCAAGTTTGGTTAGTACATTACCAATGGCAACACTTTATTTAAGCAACGGTGACATTGTAGTTGCTCATTCAATCCAACCATCATCAGTAACTGGTGTTAAAAATATGGTTTTTACGGCCGAAAATTTAATATTTAGCTTTTCTGTTAATAGTGATGGTACCAATCCTATTATTTCTAATGTCTCATATAAAAATCTTGAGGGCTCTATACTTATTGCTAAAAACACATTACGTGCTCCAGTAACCCCCATAAGTGGCACTTACGTTTGCACTGTATGCTCAGGCCCTGTTGGTAATAATGGAGAACAGACTTTTAATTTATTATTTGTTGGAGATCCTACAGGTAATACAAATATTACTTCTCAAATTACTTTAGAAGGCAATACTTATAATGGTCTTGGTGTTCAAAATTCTTGTAACATTTCTGGAACAGCCTCAATTTGTACTTTGGCGAGTGGCGATGGTACTACAGGTTCTCCAGCTTTTACCACCCTTGGTGGCCGAAGTGTGTATTTTGATGGTTTTCATAATTATAATAATCAAACTTCAAATAATGCTGTGGATTGTTCTGGTATATTTGGCAACTGGTCTTTCGAGGCTGCGGCTGGAACCGTAAGCGGTACTTTTGAAAGCGACAATCAATGTCCTTTATTTACTGAAAATTTTGACAATTTCACTGGAAATGGATTTACTCCAAATCCTGTATCTGGTCAATTAGATAGCAATTTATACGCAATTACAGGGTTTAGCGACGGTAATCTTTCTTTCGGTGGTAGTGCTACAGGCGGTGACTTTGCGAGAGGGACCAGCGCTGCTGGTGTTACGGCTGGAGGAATCTATTCTTTTGAGGTGGCAACAGGAAATTATGCTATTGGTGTTCAACCAGGTGGAAGCGATTTCACTCCTGGAACTATTACAATAAAGGTTACAAATAATTCTCCAAGTACATTTACCTCTGTAAGAGTTATGGCCACTACTTACGTAAATAATAACGAAGGTAGAAGCAGTTCAATTGGTTTTGCATACAGTTTAGATAATTCAACTTTTATAGATCTTATTGATACTTTTAATACACCAGTAGGTGCTAGTGGAAATGCATTTATTTTTGTTGGCACAATAAATACACCTATTGATCTTTCTTCAACACCTTTGGCTCCAGGAAGCACAATATACATTCAATTAAATTCTGACGATGTTGCTGGAAGTGGCAGCCGTGATGAATTTGCAATAGATGACATTAAAGTTACAGGAATGTAATTTTAAATTAAGTAATAACAAAGCCGTTTAGTTTCATATTAAACGGCTTTTGTATTCGTATATAATGAAAGATTCTCGCTTAAAAATTTATCTATATTTGCTTTCAAAATATTAGTCGTTGTTATTCAACTCATTCAGTTTTGCGCTTTTTCTGCCATTGGTTCTGTTGCTATATTACAGCATAGGCTATAAGAAAATTAAATGGCAGAACGTACTCTTGCTTTTTGGTAGTTATTTGTTTTATGGCCTTTGGGACTGGCGGTTTTTGTCGCTCATTATTTTAAGTTCGCTTGTAGATTATTTAGCAGGAATTGAAATCGATAAAACTTTAAATGAAAAAAAACGGAAGTTTTGGGTAGGTTTTAGCTTGTTCTGGAATCTTGGAATTCTCATTTATTTTAAATACTTCAACTTTTTTATTTTTGAATTTTCAACTCTATTCAATTTAGATAGTAATGGATATATATATCAAAATCTTGATATTATATTGCCGGTCGGACTTAGCTTCTACACTTTTCAAACATTAAGTTATACGATAGATGTTTATCGAAATAAAATAAAAGCAACCTATAAATTGCTTGACTTTCTATGCTTTGTTTCTTTCTTTCCACAATTGGTTGCGGGGCCAATTGAAAAAGCAACTTCCCTCCTCCCTCAATTTTCGAAAGAAAGACAATTCAATCTTCAATTATCAAAAGACGGTTTGAGGCAAATTATGTGGGGTCTTTTCAAAAAAATGATAATTGCGGACAATGTTGCTATTGCAGTCAACGCTATTTATGCAAGCCCACAAGACCAGGGAAGTCTCTCTTTATTATACGCCTCTACCCTTTTCTTTTTTCAAATTTATTGCGATTTTTCTGGTTATAGTGATATTGCCATTGGTACAGCAAAACTTTTCGGTTTTAAACTAAGTAAGAATTTCAATATTCCATATTTATCCCGAAGCGTTTCAGAGTTTTGGAGGCGTTGGCATATTACATTAACACGTTGGTTTACGGACTACGTTTATGGACCTTTAATAAAAGGCTGGAAAAGAAGCTCCTTTAGTAAAGTTATAGCCTTATTTTTAACGATGGGCTTAATCGGACTTTGGCACGGTGCAAATTGGACATTTATCTTTTTTGGATTGTTTCAAGCACTCATGATTTCATTGGAACGCGTTTCAATTAGAATTAAAGGTGTACATAGGAACTTTTTATATTATCTGGCTAAAATGCCGTTAGGACTAACTATAGTATATAGTTTTACGCTAATTATGAGTTCTTGTATATTTTTCAGAGCGGAAAATATGGAGATGGCAGGCACCATTTTTGGTCGAATAATATCATTTTTGCCTAGTGATAATTTTAATTTTGAAATTGGTTGGCGAATCCTTTTTGTTCCGCTATTAATTGTGATAGAATATATGACAAGAACGAAAGACCATCCTTTCAAAAATTTTGAGAAAATCGTTAGCAGACCCATTAGATGGGCAGTGTATTACATTTTTGTTTTTATAATATTCAGATATGCAGGACCAACAGAAGCCTTCATCTATTTTCAATTTTAGTAAAGCACAGCTAAACTTTCTTAAAGTTTGTGCCTTTTTTTTTCTACCCATAATTATAATTTATGCGGCAGCGGAATATGCCGCAGCATCAATACCCAATGTATATTCGGTAACGGGTAATTACTTGAACGAAAATAAAAAGGATTTTGAAGTTGCTATTTTTGGTTCCTCGCAAATTAAAAATGCAGTAAATATTGAATTTATTGAGAAGCCGACAATAAATTTAAGTTCCACCGGACAGCACCATAATACAGATTTTGGTTTGTTAACCGAGCTTCGGCATACATTTCCAAATCTGAAAACGGTGGTTTTCGAAGTTTCTTTCGGCCATTTTGAAATACCGCATAACAGTATTTATTTTTGGAAACACACACCATTTCTTAAATATTACAACGCCAATCTTTTCCACCGAAATTCTTATTTCAGCGATAAGTGGCTTTTAAAAAGTCATCCGGGTGTATTTTCTGAAAATATGTATAATTATATAAAAAATGATAGTTTAAACAGTACTTTCAACAAATATGGTTTTGAATATAATTTCTTTGAAGGGAAATTCAAGAATTTGAACTTTGATGAAGAATTGATCGTTAAAAAACCTTTTGTAATAAGCAATCGAGAAGATTTGAAGATTTTTGAATACAATGTGGATTATTTTTACAAAATGCTAGACTATTGTAAAAAACAAAAGTTGAATGTACTTATAATAAGCCCACCAACCTATCATAATTATATTGAATCACGAAACCCTAATATTCTTAAAAGGCGCGACAGTATTATAAAAGCCGTGCTTAAAAAGTATCCAAACGTTTACTACTTTAATAATGAAGTGGACAGTGATATGGTTTTGCAAGATTTCAGAAATGAAAACCATATTAGCCCAAAAGGCGCAAAAAAATTCACTTTAAAATTAAACGATACTTTAAATAAAATTAATAATAATTTCAACTAATTTTTAATTTTCCAATTTCTTCAAATCAATCTTTTTCAATCTTTTAAAATAATCCTTACTTACTTTTATAACTCTTGGAGCTAAAATGATGGTCGCCAACATTGTTGGAACCGCCATAATAGCAAAAAAGGTATCGATCAAATTTATCATTAAAGATAAAGATGTGGTTGCGCCAATTAAAATACTCAAAATATAAAAAATGTTATAGTACTTACTATTTTTAGCTCCAAACAAAAAGGACATACATTTTGTACCATAGTACGAATAAGAAAACAATGATGAAATGCTAAACACAGCAATACAAAGCATTAAACCCAATTTTCCATATACTGGAATAGCATTTTGAAAGGCCATAGCTGTAAGTGTTACACCATTTGCCTCAGTAGTTTGCCAAACATTGGTTACTAAAATAGCCAAAGCCGTAAGTGTACAAACAATTAATGTATCTATTGCAGGACCTACCATTGCTACCAAACCTTCCCTAATTGGTTCATTAGTTTTTGCAGCTCCGTGTGCCATTGGTGCTGTTCCAATTCCGGCTTCGTTTGAAAATGCACCGCGTCTTATTCCTAATAATATTATACCGCCAATTACACCTCCTAAAAACGGATCTCCTTTAAAATAGTCTGCCGCAAAAGCATCTGTTACTATTAGTTTCAAATAATACGGTACTACCTCAATATTTACAAAAAGTATAAATAAAACAAGTACAAAGTAAAGTATAACCATTGCTGGTACAAGTTTGGAAGCCGTTTTACTAATCCTAGATAAGCCACCCAAAATAACTAAGGATGTAATTGAAGCCAAGCCATTACCAATAGCCAAATCTGAATTAAAGCCATAATATATTCCTGCTGGTTTTAAGATTATATCGTTTATTGCTTGCGTTAATTGGTTTACATTAAAAACAGGCAATGCTCCAACCAATCCAGCAACGCTAAACACAATGGCGAGCGGTTTCCATTTTGCTCCTAAACCGTTTACAATAAAGTACATAGGCCCTCCTTGTATTTTACCTTCGCTATCTTTGCCGCGATATAGAATTGCAAGTGTACATGTAAAAAATTTTGTCGACATTCCAATTACGGCACTTACCCACATCCAAAAAACTGCGCCTGGTCCGCCAATTGCAATTGCTACCGCCACACCTGCAACATTACCCATACCAACAGTTGCAGAAAGTGCTGTTGTTAAAGCTTGAAAATGGCTAATCTCTCCTTCACCTAATTCGTCATCATATTTTCCTCTTAAAATAGAAATAGCATGACTTAAATACCTAAACGGAAGAAATTTAATTCTGAATAGTAAATAAATACCGCCTGCAATTAATAAAATTAATAATGGTAAACCCCAAGCTAATGAGGCCATTTCAGCAACAAAATCATTAATTATTTTCAAGATTTAAAAATTTTATTTTCCATAAAAATAGATATAATATAAACTTGATTATTAAAATATGAGCTTTAATGTTTTTATTTGTAGTTAGATGAAAACTAACCTTTCCATTTTTACATTGCTTATTTGTTTTACAACCTTGGGGCAAGACTCTATTTCCTGGAAAAAATCGGCTTTAGTTTTAATGCCAGAATTTCTTTTGGGAAAAACTATGGAATCTAACGATGGTTTCCCCGAAAGGACTTTACAGAAGCAAATAGTAATAAGTGTTGGCAGAAATCAGGACAATAATCCACAATCTTGGGCTCAAGAATTAAACAAGCCAACAACAGGCATAAGTTTAGGAATAACCGATTTTGGCAATACTGATGACTTGGGATACGCAATTTCTTTATTGCCCTTTATAGAATTTAAGGCATTTAAACAGGAAAGGCTTTCAGTTCTTGCTTCAATGGGAATAAGCTATTTTAATAAAAAATATAATAGCCACACAAATTTTAGTAATAAAGCAGTAACAACCGATTTAACTTGGTGTGTTCGGTTTTTTCTGAAATATAAAATCTATGAGACCAAAAATATTGATTGGAAAGTTGAAGTTGGGGTTGCGCATCATTCTAACGGACATACAAGGTTGTTAAATCAGGGTTATAATTCAGTTTTGTTGGGTGTTTCAGCAGATATTAAAAATCCATTGAATAAAGACATTTATAATACCACAGAAAATTTTCACTTGAAAAAAAGTAGCTATGGGTATGTAGGATTGCGAACGGGTTATGGTAAAAATGTATTAGCCTTGGCGTTTAATAATCTAAAAGATGTTTATACTATAAGCGGCGAAATAGGAAAAGTTTATAATAATACATATAAAATTGGATTGTCTGTAAACTACCGATTTTACGAACATTATTATGATTATATAAAAGGAAATGAAAGCTTGGTTAGAGATGGTAAAGAATTTGAATCTTATAAAGAAAACCCTTGGTATAATTCAACAAACCTCAGTGTTGGCATTCAAGGGGAAATACTTTTGAATCATATAGGAATTAATTTTGAAGCGGCTTACAACATTTATAAGCTTGGTTATAAAATTGAATGGCGCATAAATGAAGGTTGGGATGATACTCCTCGCGAAATTCCTGACAATTGGGTTTTAGGCGAATACAACAATAAATATAAATTGAAACAGAATATTTCAACCCGGCTGGGTTTAAAGTATTATGCATTTGGTACTTCAGATTATAGACAGCATAATTTATTTATAGGTGCATTTTTGAATGCAAATTACGGACAAGCTGACTTTACTGAAATTGCTTGCGGATATGTTTATAATTTTAATTTTTAAAAATTATAATGTTGCATTCTTTTTTGAATGATCCCGATTGCATCAAAATAAAAAAAGCCTTCCAAATAACTTGGAAGGCTTTCTTGAAAAGGGGAATATTTATTTAGTTTTTACTTAAGATCAATCTGTGGATTGACGTTTTATCTTCCGAAGAAATCTTTAAAACGTAAACACCTTCAGAATATCTGAACATATCAACTTCTGTTTCTCCAACTGTTGTGGTGAAACTGTTTACAATTTTTCCTGAACCCATTTCAACAATTGTTACGGTAACATCTGCTCCAAATGATTGTGGAATTTTGATGTTGGCCATTCCTCTTGATGGGTTTGGATAAACTACAATTCCAAAATCTGAACTTGTAATATCTTCAACAGAAAGTAAGATAGTCTGCGCTTCAAAAGCACCCACGTCTCTTCTTCCTCCAAAAATTAATTGCTCAATTTGGTCGTTAAACGAATCTGCTGGGTTACCGGCGTTGTATGCAGGTGAACCAAGTAATAATTCGTGAGTTTCAGTATCACCACCATTATTTTGAAGTGGTCCTAACATTGGGTCAGTTTCCTCAATATCATTAGCTTGAGCGGTAAATACATTCTCAGAATCTGTACCAATTAAGTTATAATCATTTGATGTAAATGTTCCAATAAGATCCGCTCCAATACCACTTGAAGTGTTTAAAGCTACAATAGTATTTGTTAATGAAGTATTAGTTGCAGCAAGAATACCACCGCCAGAAAGACTAGCATTATTGGCTCCTACTGTAACAGCATTAAGACTGAAACTAGTACCATTATTATAAATACCACCACCTGAACCAGGAGTTGTGTTGCTAGAAATTGTGCTTCGTAAAACTGTTATTGCACCATTTGGCCCATTGTGAATACCACCACCACTACTTGCAGCACCAGTTGCACTATTTCTAGATATAGTTGAAGTTTCAACATTTAAGATACCACCATTGTTAAAAATACCGGCACCACCGTTGTTTATCATAGGTCCAAACGTACTGTTACCATCAATTGTTGATGTACTAACGTTCATTGTTGTACCACTCTGGTTCCAAAGTGCTCCACCTTCTCGAGCAGCATCGTTGTTTGAAAACTCGCTACCTGTGATAGTAATTGTACCGCTGTTTCCTGATATGTGAAGACCACCACCATTTCCAGGGTTTGCAGTTCCTGCAGTTCCGTTAACATCATTACCTAACATACTTGCATTAGTGAAAATTAAATTTCCATCTATAATCTCAATTGCACCACCGGCACGATTAGCAGAATTGCTGTCAAAAAGAGTGCCTGTAATAGTAACTGTACCAGCTGTAGAAAGTAAACCACCACCAGAACCAGAGGTTCCAGTTGCCAAGTTATTTGTAACAATTCCATCTGTAACATTCAATGTACCACCGTCGTTGTAAATTCCGCCACCACCGTTTTCAGCTGACGCGCCGCTTGCAGTGTTGTTAGTAATTGTTACGCCGTTTACGTCCATTGTTCCAGTACTGTTCCAAAGTCCACCACCTTCTGAGCCTGCAGTGTTTCCATCAACAGTTCCACCAGTTATGGTTGAATTAGCAGTTCCACCTACGTGAAGACCACCACCATTTCCAGGTGCAGTGTTTGTAGTGTTTGAACTTAAGATAATATCTGTTGTATTTAATGTACCTGCAGCAATTTCAATACCACCACCTGCTCTGTTTGAGGTGTTGTTTGTAATTGTTGTTCCGGTCAAAGTAATT
>JBBSOK010000094.1:0-11148 GCA_038259825.1 Flavobacteriales bacterium | reverse complement strand
CCACCACAAAGTCTAAGAATTCGGAAAGGTAATTTTAATTCGCGTAAAATTTCTTTTACGTGTTCCACCATTCCATCTAGTGCTTTATAGCTATTTTCAGGATGCTCAATACGTACTATTTCTACTTTATCAAACTGATGTAAACGGTTTAGACCACGAACGTGTGCGCCATAGCTACCAGCTTCTCGCCTAAAACAAGGCGTGTAACCTGTACATAAAACTGGCAATTGGTTGTGCATTAGCAAATCTCCACGAAACATATTGGTAACTGGAACTTCTGCGGTTGGAATCAAATATAAATCATCTACGCCAACATGGTACATTTGTCCTTCTTTGTCGGGAAGTTGCCCGGTTCCAAAACCAGAAGCTTCATTCACCAAATGCGGAACTTGGTATTCAGTATACCCAGCAGCTGTGTTTTTATCTAAAAAATATGAAATTAAAGCGCGCTGTAATCTTGCGCCTTTACCTTTATAAACTGGAAAACCAGCGCCAGTAATTTTTACGCCTAATTCAAAATCTATTAAATCGAATTTTTTTGCAAGTTCCCAATGTGGCAGTGCACCTTCAACTAATTTAGGTATTTCACCTTCTTTAAAAACCTCCTCGTTATCATTTTCATCGGTTCCTGATGGCACAAGTTGGTTGGGAATATTCGGGATTGTATATAATAAAGCTTGCAATTTTTGTTCCGCAGCAACTAATTTTTCTGAAAGTGCTTTAGAAACCTCTTTTAACTCTACTGTTTTTTCTTTAAGTGAATTTGCTTTTTCGGTTTCGCCACTTTTATATAAATTTCCTATTTCTTTTGAAATGGTATTGCTTTCTGCTAACGTTTTATCTAACTCAAGCTGTGTGTTTCTTCTTTCTTCATCAATAGAAATTGCATTATCTAAAATTGAAGCAGCATCAATCCCTCTTTTGGCAAGAGCTTTTACGAATTTATCTTTGTTTTCCCGAATGTCATTTACTTGTAGCATATTGTAATTTTTGAAGGGGTAAAGTTACAATAGTCCTTGAAGGTTACAACTTGTGTAACTAAGATTTTTTTGAAGTTGCAACTATAATAGAGTTTATGCTATAATTTTATAAATATTCAATATTAGACTTGGGAAATATGGTCAGATTTATTCTTCTGAATCATTCCTTTTCATCAAATTTTTCCGGTAATAAAATCCAATCGTTGTGTTTAAAATGATGCCATTCTTCTGCAGCTAAATCTACTTTAGGATCTATAAATTGATAATAATTTGAAGTGTTTACGCGCACCATAGAATTCATATAAACGCCTACATCCCGCCCTCTTTCGGCTTCGATTTTATGTATGCGTTGGGCAAGTTGCCACAACATATCGGGTTTGCTTTTTAGTGAGTTTGCTTGTTTATCGGTCACCAATTGTTGATAGTTGTAAATTTCAAATTGGTTTGTTTTCTTATCTTTTATACGTACAGAAAGCGTTCCTGTCTTGGAGCGCAACATCATCCGCCAACTTAGTCTGTGGCCTTCTTCGGTCCATAAAACGTCACCTTTAAAAAACCAATGACGTAGCGGCAAACCTATCTGAAAAATAAAATAAATTGAAAAAACAGTAATAAGAAGTGGCTTTAATTTTGGCATTATAACTTCTTCAGCCGTGTAAAGTTGTTTTTTTGGTAGAAAACGTTTTTTTAATATTTGAGGCGAAAAGAAGAACAAAGCAAAAGCAATGCTCATATAAGGGAAAATGCCAATAAGAAATACAAAACTGTTAAAAAGATGAAATAAAACCGAAATACCAAAACCAACAACTCTAGTTTTTCTGAATAGGAGAAGCGGTACAATACTTAAATCGAAAATTATTCCAACATACGCAATTGCATAGTGCACCCATTTTTCTTGTAGTAAACCACCAATAAGCCAAATGTTATCTTTTCTGTGCATTAAAATACCAGTGGTACTGGCGTCTAGCCATTCTGGATAAAATTTGGCAACAGAAGCAAATGTGTAAACAATCCAAACTTGTAAGATTAAAATTAATATACACCAGCGCGGCATGGATGGTGATTTAAGTAGCGGATTAATTTTTGCATCTAATGAAAACCATCTGTTTGCCGGCAATACGACCATAATCCAGCACAAAAGCATCATTAAATAGTAATGATTATTATAACTAGTTTTTTGCATTAGGTATACGCAAGACCACATAAGCGCATAACAAAACATAGAGAACCTATACTTATAACCCAACATTACGCCAAGGCCGAAAATTCCCATTAGGGCGAAATAATAGTACATTAAATTTCCTGGCAAGGGTTGTAAAAATTCTAAACCTATAAAATTGAAGGTAAATTGAGGTTCCACTAAAGTGCGTTGTAGCCAACCTGTAAGCATAGCTCCGAAAGCTTCGGTAGCAATCAATGCTCCAAAAACAACTCGAAAAAGGACCAAGCCGATATTGTCAATCTGTTTGAATAGAAACTTGTTCACATGGGTAACGTTAAGTGTTTATGCTTTTAATTTTGCGGTATATTCCCTTGCAAAAACTTCGTCTTTTTTAATAGCTTCAACAAGTTGAGCTACATTTTTGAAGTTTTCTTCATCGCGAATATGGGTAAGAAATTCTATTTCCAAATCCTTTTTGTAAAGGTTTGCTTCAAAATCTAAAAAATAGGTTTCTACGGTTTTTTCTGTGCCGCCAACGGTTGGGTTTGTTCCAATACTTGTTATACCATTTACTGTTTTACCATCAATATTGGCTTTGGTAACGTAAACTCCATTTTTTGGAATTAACTTATAATTTTCTTCAACTAACACATTTGCTGTTGGATAGTTAAATGTTCTGCCAAGGCCTTTTCCCTTTACTACCTTGCCGCTCAACATAAAATTATAACCCAAATAATTGTTTGCAGTTTCAATATCCCCAGCGTCTAGAGCTTTTCTAATCTTCGTTGAACTTATTGCAACATCATCTAATTCCTTTGCGCTTATTTCTTCAACTTCAAAATTATATTCTTTGCCAAATTCTTTTAAATCTTCAATATTGGCATTTCTATTCCTGCCAAAACGATGATCGTATCCTATAATTACTTTTTTGGCGTGAAGGCTTTTAACCAAAATATCTCGAACGTATTCCAAAGCTGTTAAGCGGGAAAATGCCTTTGTAAACGGATGGATTACCAAATGGTCCAAGCCTGTTTTTTCTAGCAATTGAGTGCGTTCTGCTATTGTATTTATTAAATGGATGTTACTTTCTTTTTGTAAAACCATTCTTGGATGCGGGAAAAATGTAAGTACAACACTGTCTAAATTGTCTTTTTCAGCAGATGTTGTTAAGCGTTTTAAAATGGACTTATGGCCAACATGAACACCGTCAAACGTTCCAATGGTTACAACACTTTGGCGCTTGTTTTCGTAAGTGGCGGCAGATTTATATTGCTTCAAGTTATTTTCCGTTATAAGTGTTCATTGTAATATTTATTCCTGCTAATCCAAAAGACTCTATGGCTTTAGTTGCAACGTCTAACCGCTCCTTCAATTGTTTTTCTTCTTCCTCTGTCCATTCCCCTAAGACATAATCTATCTGTTTTCCTTTTGAAAATGCATCGCTAATTCCAAACCTAAAACGATTGTATGTAGCAGTTTGCAACGTATTTTGAATATCTTTTAATCCATTATGCCCGCCATCACTTCCTTTTCCTTTAATGCGAAAAGTGCCAAAAGGCAAATTTAAATCGTCTGTAACTACCAAAAGGTTTTCCAAGGGAATTTTCTCTTTTTCCAACCAATAATTTACAGCTTTTCCACTCAAATTCATATACGTACTTGGCTTTAGCAAAATGAATGTTCTGCCTTTTATTTTATGCGTTGTAAGATTGCCCAATTTTTCTGTTTGCCACGTTAAGCTTTCTTTATTCGCCAAAAAATCTAATACCTTAAAGCCAATGTTGTGTCTGGTATGTTCATATTTTTCGCCAATATTTCCCAAACCGGCTATTAAAAACTTTTTCATAGGATCTATGGATTCTTCACTATTTTTTTCAACCGCAATTGTTGTTTTTCTTCGAAATAAATTAGTTAGAAAATTCATTTTATTGGTTGAAGTTCAATTTGGGTAAATTTAGAAAAAGCGACTTAAATTAAGTAGTTAGATACAATTTATCTTTAAAAAAGTGAAGTTTCCTTTTATTGCTGAAATTCTTTTCTTTTTTCAAATAGAAAATCCAATAGACGTATTTTATCTTCATTGTTTGCAAATTCCTTAAAACGTTCGTCATTATTACAAAAGAAAAGAAACGTTGCTATTTCGGTTTCGGGAATTTTTAGGTTTTCCATAAAATATGCGTTTCCAACTAGAGCAATTACTTTATCTATCAATATTTCAATATCAGCTATTGCCTTATTCTTTTTCAGTTGTTTTAATTTTCCGTTTAACGAATAAATAATACTGCTGGCAAAATCACTTTTTATATAATTTATTTCTTTTTGAAGAGGCGAAACTGGTGCGCGATTGGGCGCAAAATCAAATCCGAAGTTATTATAATATTCAACTTTTGCTTCTTTCACATCTAATCCTAAAATTCCTGTAAGGACCGTATTTTTGATATGAACCTCTGCAAGCTCATTAGTTTCTGGAATTAATTGAAATTCATTTAGCTTTTCAAAATCGCCATTTTTTACAATATGAATTATTTCTTTGTATTGAATTGAAGAAATTACAATACTATCGTTTACCGACGCTAAAATTTTGAATTTTCCAGAAAGATTATCCGTAGTTCCTATATTTTTTGAAACGTTATAAATATTTATAGAAGCGTCGTCCGCTGAAGGCTTTAAAAGTTTTCCTTCAAAAAAACTTTGTGCATTTGCTGAAATTGTGAAAAGTAAGATTAAGACCGAAAGTATTTTTTTCAAATAAGCTTCTTTTTAAAGACGTTTCACAAACATAGATTAATTGCCTCGTCAAAAGTTTTAAAAAAATCCCAAAAAAAAAGCACCCCGAATTGGAGTGCTTTGTATATAATTACCGTAAGGATTTACTCTTTTACAGCAGCTTCATCATTAACTTCGGTTGCTGGAACTTCATCTGCAGCCACATCTCCTTCTTCTCCGTCAGCTTCATCTTCTTCAATATCTGCAATTGCAGTACGAGAAGTTCTAACTTGACATATAACGGTGTTGTCACTATGCAAAATTTTATAAGCATCATTTTGTACAGCAGTTACATACATTTTAGCACCAATTTTCATTTCTGTAATATCGGCTTCAATAAAATCTGGAAGATCTTTTGGTAACGCTTTTACTTTTAATTTACGGCTTACAATACGTAAAACCCCACCATTTCTAACACCACGTGCATTACCAGTAATACGAACAGGTATTTCTAGCATTACTTCTTTATCATCAAAAATTTGATAGAAGTCTATGTGTAAAATTCTGTCTGTAACTGGGTGAAATTGAATGTCTTGTAAAATTGCTTCAATTTTTTTGCCATTTAAATCTATTACCACGGTGTGTACGTCTGGGGTGTAGATTAAGTGCCTAAATTCTAACTCGCCTGCTGAAAAGCTAATTGGCTCATCCCCTCCGTATACTACGCAAGGAACCATTCCAGCATTACGTAGGGCTCTAGTTGCCTTTTTGCCCACGCTTTCTCTTTGTGATCCTTTAATTGTAATTGATTTCATTTTTGTTTAAAATTAAATTATAAAATCCCTAAAAACCTATTTTTTAGGGATTGCAAAGATAATTTTTATTTTTAAACCAGAAGTTTTGAAGTGATATTTTTTTGAATATCAACAAATAAACCTGAATGATCTTAGTACAATTGTTTTGAACTCAAACAATCGTTTACATTAAAAACTTCCCACTAATAGATTTGTTTTGATTTACGCTTACCATAACATCTGCAAAAAGTTTGGCACAACTTAAAACCCTAACTTTTTTACTATCCTGTTTTGCAGGAATGGAATCTGTTACAATTAGTTCAATAAGCTTGGATTTTTCTATACGCTCGTAAGCATTTCCAGATAAAAGCGCGTGTGTACAAACGGCGCGAACGCTAAGGGCACCACGTTCCATCATTAAATCTGCCGCGTGGGTCAACGTTCCTGCGGTGTCAACCATATCGTCAACCAGAACGACGTTTTTGCCTTTTACATCGCCAATCAGTTCCATATGGGATATAACATTAGCCTTTTCGCGTTGCTTATAACAAATAACCACATCGCTATCTAAAAATTTAGAATAGGCATACGCACGTTTGCTACCGCCCATATCAGGCGATGCGATGGTAAGGTTGTCCAATTTTAAACTTCTTAAGTACGGTAAAAATATAGTCGAAGCAAAAAGATGATCAACCGGTTTTTCAAAGAAACCTTGAATTTGATCCGCGTGCAGATCCATTGTAATAATTCTTGTTGCACCGGCAGTTTCCAACATTTTGGCAACTAGTTTGGCAGCTATTGGCACACGTGGTTTATCTTTTCTGTCTTGTCTTGCCCAGCCAAAATAAGGCATAACTGCAGTAATGTGTCTAGCTGAAGAACGTTTTGCAGCATCTATCATTAATAAAAGTTCCATTAAATGATCACTATTTGGATAGGTACTGCCAATTAGAAAAACTCGGGAACCACGCACCGATTCTTCAAAAGAAGGTTGAAATTCGCCATCGCTGTAATGAGACGTAATAATATTTCCAAGCGGTATTCCATATGCTAATGCAATATCTTTGGCTAATGCCTCACTTTGTTTACAGGCAAAAATCTTTGGTTGTGGTGTTGGTACGCTCATAATTTGTGGCTTTGGTTATTTGGAAGGTGCAAAGGTAAAAATTTAAGTGTTGTTGAAGCGCAAAAATAGCTATCGATATAGAGTTGAATTTTAATTTAAATTATTTATTTTTGTCGCCCGTTTGCTCGAGTGGCGGAATTGGTAGACGCGCTGGATTCAAAATCCAGTGGCTTAGGTCGTGTGGGTTCGATTCCCACCTCGAGTACTAGAAAGCTTTGACAGAAATGTTGGAGCTTTTTAAGTTTATATCAAATTTCAAAATATCTAAAAATGCGAATTCAATATTTTGCTGTTACGCTTTCAATTATAAGTTTTGTTTCGTGTAAAAATCTTCCGCCGCAAGAAAATCAGACTTCAATTACCTCTAAAAATATTGAAGAATATGCCCTTCAAGGAATCTTATGGCAACAAACCGCCGGTGAATATAAAGCCTTGTGTTATCAGGCTTTTAATGCGGCTAAACTTCAATTGGAAAAAGAAATAGAAAACCATTCTGCTTCAGAAAAGCCACTTGCAATTATAACGGATATTGATGAAACTGTTTTGGATAACAGCCCGTATCAAGCAACACAAGCCAAAGCAGGGGAAAGCTATACTAGCGAAACGTGGACAGCTTGGGGGAATCAAGAATCTGCAAAAGCTGTGCCTGGAGCATTGGAGTTTTTCAACTTTGTAAAGTCCAAAGGTGTTCAGGTTTTTTATATTTCAGATAGGTATGATTCTCAAAATGAAGCTACTTTAAACAATTTGAAGAAAGCTGGATTCCCAAATGCTGAAGCAGATCATATTTTATTAAAGCAAAAAGGAGTTGACAAAGAAAAACGTAGGCAAATTGTATTAGAAAAGCATAAGGTTGTTATGTATTTAGGCGATAATCTTTCTGACTTCTCTAAAATTTTTGATAAACAAACCCTTGACGCTCGCAATTCACTTACTGAAAATGAAAAAGATGAATTTGGTAAAAGGTTTATTGTTTTACCAAACCCAATGTATGGCGCTTGGCAAACGGACGGCATTTATGAGGGAAATTACAATTGGACGCCAGCTCAAAAAGATTCAATTATTAGGGCAAAATTAAATTCTTATTAATTTAGCCTTTAACTTCTACTATATTTCAACTTCGATTTCAGTTTCGATTTAATTTGGTTGCTGAGCTAAGGCGAAGTACATTTGTCGCACATTTGGTTTGTAGCTGAAATTTCAGCACAATTAAAAGGGAATTGGGTTAATTTCAATTTGAATAAATCCCAAGCTGTTCCCGCAACTGTAAGTCGGCCGCAAAAACATACGGCGTGCATTCTTTAAAACCACTGTTTCAAATTTCAGAAATGGGAAGGTAGCATAAACGACAAGCCAGGAGACCTGCCAATTGTTTAACAACTAAAACAGTGACTTTCGGGTAAAAGGTCTTGGGTTTATGAAACGTTTTGCGTGCTTTTTTGTAATGCTCGTGTTTGCGCACAGCAGTTTTTCCCAAACGGATACAACAAACGTTTTAGGTGAAGTATTCCTGCAATTTTCACAACTAAAAGATTCGGCTTATACTACAAATAGTACTATAATAGGAGATAGTGTCCTTAAACAAAACCAAGCTTCATTAACTAATCTTTTAAATTATAACAGCCCAATTTATTTTAAAGAAAACGGTTTAGGAATGGTCTCATCTCCTTCATTTCGAGGTACGACAGCATCACAAACTGCTGTTCTTTGGAATGGAATACAAATAAATAGCCAAACGATTGGGCAAACAGATTTTAACACCATTAATATTCGTGGGTTTAATGAAATTGAAATAACGCCAGGTGGAAGCAGTGTTGATAATGGTAGCGGCGCCATTGGCGGAACTATAAACCTGATAAACAATTTAGATTTTAATCAAGGTTTCAAAAATGATATTTTCGCTAATTATGGCGAATTTAACACCTATGGAATTGATTACAAAACAACCTATTCTTCAGAAAAAATAAGTTTACAGCTTGGTATTGCCCAAAACGGATCAGACAACGATTATGATTATCCCGAAACAGATTTAATAAATATAAATGGGCAGTATTTAAATACCAATATAAGTTTTGGCGCAGCAACCAAACTTGATGCAAATAATACTTTAAAAGTTCTCGTAAATATTTTTGATGGTCGAAGAAATTTTTCAGTCCCAACTCCAAACGCTTTAAAAACAAAATATACCGATTTTAATACGCGTGCTTTGGCAGAATGGGAAAGCTTGCTTGGCAATTTTACTTCAAACCTAAAAGTGGCAACAACTACTGAGGAATATAGATATTATGCCAATATAAATAACGAAAATTATTCCTTCGGAAATGTGAATAGTCTTATTGCACAATATGGATTAGACTATACCATTTCAAGTAAAATGCTGCTGGGTTTTGGCGCAAATTACACGCAAAATTCAGGAAATGGTTCCGATATTATATCGAAAACCCGCAATCTTGCTGCTGGAAGCATTCGTTTCAAACATATCTTATCCAAGAAGGTTTTATACGAATTAAGTATTCGTCAAGAATTTAATGAAGATTATGAAAATCCGTTACTTTATTCAGCTGGAATTAGTGCGCAGATTGCAAAGTTTTATCAGCTAAAAGTGAATACGTCCAAAAATTTCAGGATTCCAACCTTTAACGATCTGTATTGGGAAGGTTTGGGCAATCCCAATTTAAAGCCGGAAACTTCGTATCAAGGGGAAATAAGTAACAACTTCAGCTTTAGAAATGGTACGCTTTCTGTTGCGGGTTATTATAATTCAATTACCGATTTATTGCGATATGTACCAGATAAATCTGGCCTATTTAGGCCAGAAAATACGGGTGAAGTTGAAATTTATGGACTCGAATCGTTAGTAAGCTTTCAAAAGAAAATAGGGAATAATCAATTCAATTTTAATGCTACATACGGGTACACAGTTTCAGAAAATAAAGAAACCCAAAAACAACTTATTTATGTTCCGTTTCACAAGTTTACAACTTCGGTAGGCTACAGTTTTAAAAACTTTTCTACTTATTACCAAATGCTTAAAAATGGAGAAGTTTTTACAACTTCAGATAATGATACAGCGCGCGTTTTAAACGGATATCTTGTTTCAAATCTTGGCGCAGAATACAGTTTTAGTAATAAAAACAATTATAAAATTGGTATTCAAGCCCTCAATATTTGGGATGAAACGTACCAAAGCACACTTAACCGTCCAATGCCTGGGCGAAATTTTAATCTTTATATAAACCTAACAATTTGAAATTATGAAAAACACATTTTTAAAACTTTTTAGTCTTTTGATTATCGCTGCTACAACGTCTTGTAGTACTGATGATGTTAATAACGAACCAATTATAATTCCGCCGCCGTTAGGCACTTACGAAAACGGAATTTTTATTTTAAATGAAGGTGGTTTTGGATCCTCGAATTCTTCAGTATCATTTTTAGACGAAGCGGGTATTGTTTCAAATTCAATTTACAATCAAGTAACAGGTGCCAACTTGGGCGACGTTGCACAAAGTATGGGTTTTAATGGCGACAACGCTTATATAATTGTAAATAATTCTGGCACAGTTGAGGTTGTAAATCGCAATACTTTTGAGCGTGTAGCAACGGTAACAACTAGTATTTCAAATCCGCGGTTTATTGTTTTTAACGGCGACAAAGGTTATATAAGTAATTGGGGCGACCCAACAAATCCTGCGGACGACTATATTGCGGTTTTAAATTTAGAAACAAATTTGATTGAAGCTACTATTCCTGTAGCTGAAGGCCCTGAAAAGTTATTGGTTATTAGCGGCAAATTGTACGTTGCCCAAAAAGGTGGTTTTAATTATGGAAATACTGTTTCGGTAATCAATTTAAATTCGCAAACGGTAACAAATGAAATTGAAGTTGCCGATGTGCCAGATGCAATTGTATTGGAAGGTGGAAAACTTTATGTAATGTGTTCAGGAAAAGCAGCATTTACGGGAGATGAAACTTTGGCGAAAATTTTTAGGATTAATCCTTTGGACAATACGGTTGAAACTTCTTTGACTTTTCCAGAGTTTACGCATCCATCGTATTTGGAAGCGGATAATGGCTCACTTTTTTATCTTTTGGAGTCTGACGTTTATAGTTTGAGCCCAGCCAATTTTCAACTTTCTAACAACCCGTTATTTTCACCAACATCGGATGGATTGCAGGTTTTATATGGTTTTGGTATAAATAATGGGCAATTTTACATAGCAGATGCAAAGGATTTTTCATCAAATGGAGAGGTGTTTGTATATAATAGTAGCGGTATTATTTCAACCCGATTTAATGTTGGTATAAATCCAAATTCGTTTTATTTTGATAATGAATAATTTCTCAGGAGTTCCTGAAATGTTTATTATAAATTATAAT
>JBBSOK010000093.1:0-11387 GCA_038259825.1 Flavobacteriales bacterium | reverse complement strand
AGTTGCTATTTTCTTCACATTTAAGAATGTAACCCAATCGAAATATTCTGGTACGGTTTGCAAATCGTGATGCACGACAATTACTGTTTTTCCTGCTTTTCTTAATTCTTTTAAAATATTAATAATTGCAATTTCAGTAGTTGCATCCACACCTTGAAAAGGTTCATCCATAAAATATATTGATGCGTCTTGAGCCAAAGCTCTCGCTAAAAATACTCTTTGCTGTTGACCACCGCTTAATTGGCTAATTTGTCTGTCTCGAAAAGCAAGCATTCCAACTTTTTCCATAGATTCTAGCGCTCTCTTTTTTTCTTTTGAGCCTGGACGTTTGATCCAACCTAAACTACCATACGTTCCCATCATTACGACATCTAATGCTGTAGTTGGAAAATCCCAATCTACACTTCCTTTTTGTGGAACGTAAGCAACTAGTTTTCGCTGTTTGGAATAGGGTTTTCCATAAATAGTTACGCTTCCGGCTATAGGTTTTATTATGCCTAAAATGGTTTTTATAAGTGTAGATTTTCCAGCGCCATTTGGCCCTACAATTGCCATTAAAACACCTTCGGGCACGGCCAAATCTATATCCCACAAAACAGGCTTATAATTATAAGCAACAGTAAGATCGTCTATTTGTACTGCAAGTTTTGTGTCCATTATTTTAATGCGTTAACAATCGTGTTTACATTATATTTAAACATTCCAATATAAGTTCCTTCATCCGTTCCTTTAGTTCCCAATGCGTCACTATATAACGAACCGCCGATTTCAACTTGATGTTTTTTTGACATAACCGATTGTTGTAATGCCTCAATAGTTCGGCGCGGTACGGAGCTTTCAACAAAAATGGCGTTTACTTTATTTTCAATTATAAAGTCTGAAAGATTCTGAACATCCTTTACTCCAGCTTCAGTTGCTGTTGAAATACCCTGCAGTCCGACAACATTAAAACCGTAGGCTTTTCCGAAGTAATTAAATGCATCGTGTGCAGTAACTAAAATCCTTTTCTCTTCCGGTAATGTGGCAATTGTTGCTTGTATGTCTATTTCTAAATCGTCTAATTTTTTCTGATATTTGATATTGTTAGCCTTGTAGTTTTCAGCATTTTTAGGATCTGCTTTTGAAAGTTCCTCTGTTACAATTTGTGAAAACTGCTTAAAAAATTGAATATTGAACCAAACGTGCGGATCATAATTTGAAGCAAAATATTCTGAAGGAATCAATTGATCTTTCGGCAATCTATCGCCCAACGAAACAGTATTTTTACTGCCTTCCATTTTCTCAAAAATATCTACCAATTTACCTTCCAGGTGTAAGCCGCCGTAAAAAATAATTTCAGCATTATATAGTTTACTTACATCGCCTTCACTAGCTTTATAAAGATGTGGATCTACACCAGCCCCCATTAAACCTTGCAACTCAATATTATCGCCGCCAATTTCTGAAACCAAATCTGTTAGCATAGTTGTAGTTGTAACAATCTTTAATTTGCCACTTTCTTCTGATTTATTTTTACAGCTTACTACGCTAATAAATATCATTAAGAAAAATATATTTTTCATATTCATTATTTTAAAATTCTATAACTTAAACCTGCACTCAACAATAAATCTTGACCTTTAGTTATGCCAGTTCCAACTGTGGCATCCAATTGCAAATTTGGAAATAAAAGGTACGTTACGCCGGCGTCCCAAAAATGATTGGCTTTGTTTTTCTCGGGAAAATCTCCATAAACCTCTACATATCCTCCAAATTTTTCAGTAAAACTATAACCGTATGCTAATGTATAAATGTAAGAAGCACCAAGTTGATCTCCATCCCATTGAGCGCCAAGGTTGTAGCTTAAGCTCGAACTTTCGGTTAATGTATGTGCAAAGGAAAACTTGAAATCTATTGCTGTTGTTTCGGGTTTATAATCTGTACCTGCTGAAAAAGGCAAAAATAAATGCCCAATTAAACCAATGGTTGGCATCAAACCTTCTTCCTCGATTATATTTACCTTTACTCCAGCCAATAATGGCGAAAGGCCGCTTATAACATCTGTACCGTTCAAATTGTTTGTACTTGTTCTGCCCTCTTCAAAATTCCACCCTAAGCGAAGTTCAAGATTATCTAAAATTCCATAGCGTAGCAAAGTTGTGTTATAAGTAAATGATTCTTCTTTAAAATTATTTTCCTCAAAGGATGTATAAAAAGCTCCTGTTTCAATTTGCAAGGCTCCTCTCGGAACTGTCTGCGGAGCTTCTGTAGCATCGGGCCTATCTGTAATCAATGCAGGTATTTCTTCCTGGCCATAAATAAAATTTGCACTCAAAGTGAATACTAATAAAAGCGTGCCGTTTCTAATAAATTTAAATTGTTTGTACATAAAGATTTTCTGCTATAATATGTGAAATAAAAAATTGATCGTTTCCAACTTGAATAATCATGGAGCCATCAAAAAATTCTTTTCCGAGAACTTTAATTTTTGTGCCAATACTTATTTTCTTCTTATTTAAATATTGTAAAAATTCCGGAGTAGTTTCTTTTACACCAACACAAATGCCGTTTTGGTTTTTTTCAATTTCGGAAAGTAGCTTTTTCTCGGTACGTTTAAGTACGCCATTTTTATCTGGTATTGGATCGCCGTGAGGATCGAAATCTGGACTGCCTAAAAACTGGTCCAATCTTATTATTAGCTCTTCAGACTGAATATGCTCTAATTGTTCGGCAATTTCGTGAACTTCATCCCAATGGAAATTCAGTTTTTCAACTAAAAATACTTCCCATAACCTGTGTTTTCTAATTACATCTGCAGCAACTTTTTTGCCTTCCAATGTAAGTTTCACACCTTTGTACGGCTTATAAGTAAGCAACTTTTTCTCTGCTAATTTCTTAACCATATCTGTAACAGATGATGGTTTTGTTTCAATACTATCTGCAATAGCATTTGTAGTAACACCAATTGTTGACTGATTTTCTAAATGAAAAATTGTTTTAAGATAATTTTCTTCTGCCCTTGTAAACATAAGGCAAATGTAAATATATTTTTCTATATACCCTTAAATATTTTTTAGGTTAGTCTAAATTATAACCTTAAAAGTGCTTTATTAGAGTTCCCAAAAAGCTATTCATAGCATAGGGCTTTATAATTACATCGTCATATTTCAGGTTTTGGAAGCGTTCGTCAAAATCTTGAAGATCTACAGCAGTAAGCAGAATTATTGGCACCATTTCATTAAAAACCCTGATTTTTTCTGTGGCAATTATTCCATCCATTACTGGCATATTAATATCCATCAAAATAAGATCGTATTCAATTTTGTGAGCAAATTCGACAGCTTCAAGTCCATTGTTGGCAACATCAAAATCCATCTTATATTTGCTTAATATTTTTTTAGTTACCAGCTGATTTATAATATTATCTTCTACAATAAGAACTTTTTTGCCGTCCAAAACTTTAATATTTTCTGCCAAAAGATTATCTGTTTTGCTTTCTTTGGGGGAATTTAAAAGAGAAAATTCTATAGTAAAATAAAACATTGAGCCTTTTAAACCATCACTTTCTAAGTATATCTTACTTTCCATTTGATTAAGAAGTTTTGAAACTATATTTAAACCAAGTCCTGTGCCGTGGAAAGTACCTGTGTTTTCAATTTGATGAAATTCTTCAAATATTAATTCTTGTTTTCCTTTGGGAATTCCAATACCATCATCTTCAATTTCAAATTTTATAGATATTTTATCTTCAACTATTTTTTGAGTTTTTATATAGGTTTTTATATTTCCACTATGTGTGAATTTAAGCGCATTCGCCATTAGATTCATTAATATTTGTGAAAGCCTAAGCCTATCTCCCACCACATAGTTTGGTATTTTTTCATCAAATACAACTTCTAACGTATTATTATTTTGGGTTTTCATGTATTGCAAGGATTCTACAAGATCTGCCATTAATTGTCGTATAGAGAATTGTTGGTAATCTAGTATTGCCCCTTTTTTAGAATCTATTTTATTTACGTGTAGTAAGTCATTTATTAAAGCCAATAAATAATCTGCCGAAAATTTTAGTGTTTTAATTTCGTGTTGGTAACATTTTAATTCAGGTTCATCTACCAACGTATTTGTTAAACCGATTATTCCGTAAAGTGGTGTTCTTAAATCATGCGTTATTGTTGAAAAAAACTTACTTTTTGCTTTTGCCAATTTTTCTGATTGCTCTTTAGCTTCAAGGTATTTCTCATTTTTATGCTTTAGGTCTAGAATTAACTTGCGTCGTTTTTTGCTTGCTTTCCACAATGAAAATAGTAGAATGGACAATACTATGATAACAAGCAAAACGCCATAAAAAACAATGTTGTTTCTAAAAATACGTTCTTTAATTAGCGCATTTTCAAGCTGGCTACTTTTCAGTTTTTGCTTTATTTGCTCATTTTGTTGTTTAATGTCAATATTCTGTTTGTATTCTTCCTTGTCGATAGAAAACTGTTTTCGCTTTAAAGAATCCAATAACTTGTATGTCCTCAAAGAAGCTTTATCGTTGCCTGCAAGTTCATAAGCATCAACCAAGCCTGCGTAGGCATTAGTTAATTCATCTATATGATTAAATTTTTTGGCAGAACTAATTGACTTTTCAAAATGAAAAATAGACTTTTCAACATTTTCAGAATTAAGATAATAGTAACCTTTAATAATTCCAAAAGCTTCTTCAAAGAAAATATCCAGTTTACCTACGTGCTCCTCTGCTTTGTTAATATAGTTTGTGGCTAGACTATAATTTTTTTCGTCTATTATATATATTTCAGCAATATTGTAATTAATGATAAAAATACGCTTGGAATCGTTTCTTTTTTCAGCAATAATACCAGCTTCAAGAAAAGTGGAAATTGCCTTTTCAGGTTTTTTTTGAAGTCTGTATAAATTTCCCAAATCTATAGTGGCTCCCATTATGGCTTCTTCATTGTCACTCATTTTAGCCTCCGAAAGATTTTCTTTAAACTCGCTTTCTGCTTTAGTAAGATCATCAAGCCGTAAATACGTATTGCCTAAAAAACTTCTAATTTCAAATTGATGTGGTAATGGATTTGTATTTTTAGAAATCTGAAGCGCTTTTTTTGATAGGGATATAGTTTCAGCGTAGTTTCCGGCGTAGTAATGCTCCTTAATATTTGTAGCGAATTCTTGTAGAACCAAGGCTAAATTACGCTCGGTTTCATCTAATTCTTCAAAACCATCATTACCGACTCTTTGTCCAAAAGCAGTAAAAGTAAATGCAGATAAAAATAGTAATACAAGTAATTTTATTTTCATATTTAACCTCCCCAACACTAAATATACATTATTTAATGGTTTTATTTGAGGATAAAGAAAACTAATATACCGCCTGAAAAATTAAATCCCAGTTTTTAAAGAAAACAAGATATGTAAACTACAATGAAAAAACGTTTTAAAAGCCACGCTCTTTTTGAAGCTGCTCATAGGCTTACTGAACCTTCTTAAATTTTTCTTCTCCGCCTTTTTGGTGCGCTTCGTCCAGATTTTTAAGTTTATCGGTCTATTAAAAATTACAAACGAATATTCGCTTTCAATAAAATAAAACGAGGTAAGAGCTTATATTCTGTCTGAAACACTCCAATGTCACTAACTGAAACATCACGGAATGTTCGAGTATTTAATAAATTTTTACCTACTAAAGAAACTGATACTTTATTTTTTAGAATTTGAAATCTGCCTTCAAAATCCATGAAATAATACGAATTTTCTTTTTGGTCTAACTGAGAAAAAGAATATCTCGATGAATTTAAGGATAGGTTTAAATTTTTTATTGGCTCGAATACTACATCTAAAAAAGTACGGTTTCGAGTATTTTTTTGTGCAATTGTGGTTTCAAATTTACTTCTAAACCATTGCGTGCCAATATGAAAATTTAGCGCCCCGGTAAATGCAGTCCTAAATTCGCCACCATAATTAAATGTTGAAGCTTCCACATTTCGCAAATTATCATTTATAATATTTTCAAAATTTTGTCTATTATAACCGAATTTTAATTTGGCATTGGAGCTAATGCTATTTAAAAAATAATTTATATCCGTACTGATATTTACAAACGTTTTATCTTCAAACCGAATAAGCTCATTCAGATTATAATTTGGTGTAACTTCAGATTTTGTGCCAAGATATTCATTGTTATTACTGTAAATAAAAGTGGTGTTCATATAAAATTTACTCAAAATAGTTCCCAACGTATAATTTATTAAAAATGTACTTGTATCTAAAGGATCAATATTCTGCAAGCCTTTTGAAAACGTATTATATTGCGCTAAAACAAATTCATTTTGAACATTTTGCAAGGTAGGATTTTTACGTTCGTAGCTTATAAATGATAGAATGCGGTTGGTTTTGTTAATTTTCCAATTGGCAGTTATTTTTGGATTTATAAATAATGGCGAATTGTTTAAAATTGAATTTTCAGTTTTCAATTCCGTAAAATATTTTGCGAAACGAATATTCCCCGTAAGCCCTAATGTACCGAAATCTATTTTATAAGAAGGTTCAAAAAAAATACTGAAATTTTCATACGTACTATTATTTTGAAAACCTTGCGGATTTTCAGAAACAACTTCAAGTTGAAAAACCGAATTATATTTGTTGTTATTGTAATTAAAACCCGCCCCAACATTCCAAGAATCGCTGTTGGCTCTTTTGGTTAGCAAACCAACATCGGCTCCAAAACTATATAAAGAATTTTTGCTGAATTGGCGAATTTCGGAAACATTATTTTCAGTTGAAAACAAGTCGTTAAATAAAAAGCGATTGTTGTTATAATTTTGTGGATTGCTTGAGTTTAAATAATACCCATTTACAAGTAATGCTTGGTTTGCCTTTAATTTATTGGTGTACTTAAAATTTTGTTGGATAGTAAACGGGTTTTCACCCAGCGACTCTGCCGAATTTTGTTCGTTAAAAACCAAATTTGTATCTGTATTATATTTGCTGCCACTATATTTTCCCGAATATTCAAATAGTTCTTTTTTTGATATATCATAGGTTAATTCTGTATTTAAAAATCCGGCAAACGTCTTTCTGAACAAATTATAATCTTCGGTAGTTGTAAAATTTTCGATTGGTAAAAAAAATGTGTCGAAAGAATTTCTGAAGAATTTATTTTCATCCCAATTTAAAAAACCAATGGTTTTAAGATTTACTTTGTCGCTAATTGAATAAATATTATTTAATGAAACCATTTCAGCATTATTGAAATTTGTACGCTCATCGCCAATTTCAGGTTTATAATTTAGTAAATTAATAAAGGCTTTGGCTTCTTGGTTTGTATCTTCATCTCCAAAACTTTGCTCATTATCTGCCAACATTTCAGACAATGCAACTGTAGATTCTAAACCTATATTATTAAGGCTCGTAAAACCATAAAATTTATTTTGTTTTCTGAAAGAAATAATATTGGCACTTGCATCATAGCTGTTTTCAGAGGCAAAGCCATAACCGGGTTTTAGTGTAGCGAATAATCTGTTTTTTACATTATTTTTTAAAGTTAGGTTTAACGCTACTCGATCGCTATCTTCAATGCCTTTCAACAATTTATTATTTGAATATTTATCGTAGACTTCAACGGTGTTTATAACTGATGCGTCTAAATTTTTGGTAAGCAAAGCATATCCTTTTTTAAAAAGGTCGTCGCCTTCAACCATAACCTTTTCTATTTCCTTGCCGCCTATTTTTATTTTACCATCATCTGCTACTTCAATGCCTGGGATATTTTTTAAAAGGTCTTCCACCGTTTCTTCATTGCCTCTTTTAAATGCATCTGCTTTAAAAATAACTGTGTCTTTTTTTATAGTAATTGCTTTGTCTGTATTAATTATTACTTCATTTAAAGAAAATGTTTCATATTTTAAAATTACATTCAAAATTAAATTTTTACCTTTTTCTAATAATACAGTTTCGCTTTTTTTTTGAAATGAAATTGAACTAAAACTTACCTCAAACTCACCAACTTTATCAGTCATTAATTTATAATCACCATTTTCTGCAGTAGTAGTAAAGGCAAGAATGCCATTTTGGTTTTTTGCCTTTAAAAATACGTTGGCAAACGAAACAGGGTTTTGCAACGTGTCTTTTACCTTTCCAGAAATGACGCTCTGTGAATAAGCAAAATTGCCCGATAACAAAAGTATCAGGCAATTTATAATAAATATGAAATATTTCTTTATTCCTTTTCCCATGGGTATTCAAGTTCAATACCATTTTTTTCAACTTTAACCGACCCTAATGTAGTACCTTTCGGAGAGCGAGCGAGTATTGCTTGTGCCATCGAGGCAGCTAAATCATCTTTTTTATCGATAAATGCTTGATAGCTTATTAATGGGACATCAGCAGGTTCATACATTTTTTTTGATGCATCTGAAAATGGAATTTCAATTTGTTCTGCGCTAAAATATATCTCACCTGTTTGGTCGTAAACTTCTAAAATTAATCCCGGTAATCCGCCAAATTTCCATGGACCGAATGATAAAGGGATTTCACTTGTGAACCAAGCTTCATAATTTCTACCCCTAAATGCGGTAATAGCTTTTTGACAATTATACCCAGATATATCTTTAAATTCAGAAATTAATTCCCAATTTATTGAAGCAGAGTCTTTATAAATATAATATTTTAATGCTCTGTTTTCATAAACACCAACACGACAAATTAAAGTTTTAATTTGCAAGTTATTGTAATAAACATTCCCTATTGTATCTGAGCCTACTCTAATGTTAACTTCAATTGATTTGTTGCCTTCTGAAGTTTCATTTGTTTCTTCCGTTTTGCCAGTTTTTAGATCATTGTTTAATTCACTTTGGTAGAAAGAAGCTTCCGTAGTAAAGTATAAATAATTTGTAGCCTCTTTAATTCCTGCACCACCAAAATTTAAGTTCGATGTATAGCTAATTTTACCGTTTTGAGAATGGCTAGTTGTTATAATGAAAAAAAAGAATAAGAAATATTTCATATGTTAAATACTATTCATTTGATATTGGACAAGGCTCGATGGTAACAATAACTATAATAGTGGGTTTTTGTGTCGGGCCGTGATCGATTGTTATTATAGTAGTAACTTCAATTGTACAAGAAGGCAAAACTTTCGGGGTTTCCTTCACATTTTCAACCAAATTTAATATTGCGCTGTTCTCAACAGGAAATATATTTGACGCAAATGCACCTATTGAAAACAAACAAATTGCTAGTGTAAAAAATAATTTTTAAATTTAAGATTTATTAATCAGTTATGTTCGAACACTGTAAAGCTATTTTTTTTTTTTCTAAAAAACAAACTATTTTAACATTATTTTATTATTAGTTTGCTTTTAATAGCCACAAATCTGTAAATAATCGATATTTTTATCTAAAATCCGCGCTCCTTCTGTATTTGCTCATAAGCTTCCTGAACCTTCTTAAATTTCTCCTCACCACCCTTTTGGTGTGCTTCATCCAGATTTTGAAGTTTATCGGGATGGTATTTTTTTACCATTGTGCGGTAGGCTGATTTAATTTCGGCTTCCGTTGCCGTTTTTTCTATTTCCAGAATTTTATATGCGCTATCCGGATTTTTGAAAAACATTGCTTTCACGCTTTCAAATTCGCGATAGTTTACACCAAGGTAATTTGAAATTCTGTTAATTTCTGCAACTTCAAGAGTTGAGACGGTTCCATCTGCATTTGCAATACTGAAAAGAAAATGGATAACTTGTATTCTACTTTCATAACGCATACGTTGCCTTAAAAGGTTGCAAATACGTTCCGCAGAAATCTCTCTTTTGTTAATTACTTCATTAAAAACCTTGAAAGTAGCATTTGCGCGATCCCTACCATAGCTTTGCACAAAATACTGGCGAACATAATTTAATTCCTGCTCGGTAATGCTGCCATCTGCCTTTATCACCAAACTTGCTAAAGAAAGCAAATTCAGCTCAAAATCTGCGGGAGATACTTGGTTGCTTCCAAAATTAAAAGCCCCTTTAATGCCACCGCTTTTATTGCCCGTAAAACTATCAATAATACTACCCAGGACAAACCCAGCAATAGCTCCCGGAAATCTATAAACCATATAACCTATAAAGGCCAATAACCAACGAATCATTCTTTTTTACTTTTCAATTTAAGAACGCAACCTTATTTTTTACGTTCTATAACATAACTAACCATTAACAATAATGCATCTTTATATTCTGAAGATGGATATTTTTCTAAAATCTTGACAGCTTCTTCTTCATATTTTTTCATTGTCGAAACAGCATAATCCAAGCCTCCAATATTTTTCACAAAACTAATTACTTCTTTTACTCTTTGCTTGTCTTTGTTATAATTTTTAACAGAATTGATTAACCATCTTCTATCCTTTTCTAAAGCTTTATTGACCGCATAAATTAATGGTAGTGTCATTTTTTGTTCTTTTATATCTATGCCCGTTGGTTTACCAATTTGCGTTTCGCCATAATCAAATAAATCATCTTTTATCTGAAATGCAATGCCTATCAACTCTCCAAATTTGCGCATATCTTCTACAATTTCTGAGCTTGCATTCACACTTTTTGCACCCATTGCACAACAAGCTGCAATTAATGTAGCGGTTTTTTGACGGATTATTTCAAAGTATATTTCTTCGGTAATATCAAGTTTTCTGGCTTTTTCAATTTGAAGCAATTCGCCTTCACTCATTTCTCGAACAGCTACTGAAATGATTTTCAGCAAATCAAAATCGTCGTTATCAATAGAAAGCAATAACCCTTTGGACAATAAATAATCGCCAACCAATACAGCTATTTTATTTTTCCAAAGTGCATTTATGGAGAAGAAACCGCGCCGCTTGTTGCTGTCATCCACAACATCATCATGTACCAAAGTTGCCGTATGGATTAATTCAATAACCGAAGCGCCACGATATGTACGTTCGTTTACTTCGCCATTATTAGTCATTTTTGCTATTAGAAAAACAAACATTGGGCGCATTTGTTTCCCTTTTCTATTTACAACGTAATGCGTAATCCGGTTTAAAAGTGAAACTTTGGATGCCATAGCTCCAGAGAATTTTTTCTCGAACAGATCCATTTCATTTTCAATGGGCAATTTTATTTGGGATACTATTTTCATGAAGATTTCAAAAATAAGTTAAATGTGATAAATATGTGGTTATTTAAAATAACTTGTCTTAGTTTTAACCCTTAATTTAACCTCTTAAATATAATATTATGAAAAAAATTACTTTACTGGCAGCAATATTTGCTGTTTTTGCAATGAATGCGCAGACGACTCTTTTAGAAGATGATTTTGAATCTTACGATAACTTCATCATTTCGGATATCGGAGAATGGACTCTTGCCGATCTTGACGGATTGCCAACTTATGGTTTT
>JBBSOK010000092.1:0-11488 GCA_038259825.1 Flavobacteriales bacterium | reverse complement strand
ATTCATATGAATAAAACACACAGCTCAAAAAACCTTCAAAAGAACCATCATAAACTAAGATTTTAAACATATTTACTATTGATTTCGATTTTCAAATTAAATAGCGATAGGCAAGTTGCTGTCAAATAAATTTAATTGCGACTTAAACATTTTCTTGTATTTAGTTTGGGATTCTGCTAGTATCAATCCCTTAATTTCAGCAGCTGTTCTGTCCTTTAAATCGTAATGACCATTATCGCAACTTATAAAGAATTTAGCCCGATTATAAGCAATACCTATTGCTTTTAAATGTTCCGGATTAAGTTTTCGAAATTTTCTGGCTTGCAGAATTTTACCGACAGACTTCATACCAACTCCAGGAATACGAGCCAACATACCGCGGCTTGCCGTATTTATATTAACTGGAAATTGATTAAGATTTCTAAGTGCCCAACCCAATTTAGGATCAATATCACTATCTAAATTTGGATTTTCTTTATTCAGAATTTCTGTAATCTCGAAGCCATAAAAACGCAAAAGCCAATCTGTTTGGTAAAGTCTATTTTCCCTGAGCATTGGAACTTCAGTCCCAATTTGTGGTAAACGGCTATCATAGCTTATAGGAATATAGCCAGAATAGTAAACTCTTTTAAGATTAAACTGCTTGTAAAAGTATGCAGAGGTGTACATAATTTCAGCATCCGTTTCACCACTTGCCCCTATAATCATTTGTGTACTTTGTCCTGCTGGAGCATATATAGGAGTACTTTTTATAATATTTTTTTCACTTTTATATTGAATGATTTCATTTTTCACCTTCAGCATTGGTTTAATAAAATCCTCCCTGTTTTTTTCGGGAGCCAGCAGTTTCAATCCTTTTTCTGAAGGAATTTCGATATTTACCGAAAGTCTATCTGCATATAATCCAGCTTCGCGCATTAATTCGTCGCTAGCGCCGGGAATACTTTTTAAATGTATATAACCATTAAAATTTTCTTCCTTGCGTAGTTTTTTAGCTACTTGAACTAAACGTTCCATTGTAAAATCGGCATTTTTAAAAATGCCACTGCTTAAAAAAAGTCCTTCAATATAATTGCGTCTATAAAAACTAATAGTTAAATCTACCACTTCTTGGACCTGAAAAGCAGCACGCTTAATATCGTTACTTTTTCTAGTAACGCAATAAGCACAATCAAAAATGCAATGGTTAGTTAGCAATATTTTTAGCAAACTAACACAACGGCCATCTTCAGTATAGGTATGACAGATTCCCATCCCACTGCTATCGCCCAATCCTTTATTCTTATTAGTTCGTTTGCTTCCGCTAGAGGAACAAGAAACATCATATTTAGCAGCATCGGCCAATATCTCTAACTTCTCTTTTATACGTTCAAAATTCATAGTCTACCTTGGATATATGCCAAATTTATGGAATTTTTCCAATTAAAAAGGAAATAATCCATTTTATGTTAGGAATAATTCCAAAAAAGATTATATTTACTTTATGGAAAAAGACGTTACCATTGAGGCTAAAAGGTTTAAGTTAATTAGAGAGGAGCTGCGGCACACTCAACAATCCTTTGCAGAGCTTCTAGAAATAGGAAGCACAACTGCGGATATTGAAAGAGGCAAAACCAAAATATCGGGCAAAATTGTAATGCAGTTAATGCAACTTTTTAATATAAACCCGCTTTGGCTTTTTGGAGACAGTTATGATAAATATGTAAAATTGGTAGGCGGCGATGTAACTCCAAAGGTTATATCTATTGATAAAAATGAAGAAGAAACCATTTTATTAGTAAACCAGAAAGCGGCGGCTGGATATCCACATAATATTCAGGATGTAGATTGGTATCAAACATTACCAGCGTTTAATATTCCGTTACCTCAATTTCGAAATGCAACATATCGTGGCTTTCAAGTTGAGGGAGATAGCATGATGCCCAATATTAGACCAAAAGAATGGGTTTTAGGAAGGGCGGTTTCAAATATTGCAGAAGCGTCAGATAGTAAAATTTATATTGTTGTTCTAAAAGACTCTGTATTGGTGAAAAAATTACAGAAAATACCATCAAACCTTGAAATGGTTAAGCTCATTTCCCTTAATCCTGAATATTTACCAATTAATGTTCAAGTTAATGACATACAAGAATTGTGGCAAGTAAATAGTAAACTTACTTTTGGGATTGATGACACTTCGGATAGTACGTTACTTAAACAACTTCAGCAATCTATGGAGGATTTAAAAGGTCAAATAAAGGGATTAAATACGTAATTATTTTTTGACGTATAAAAAAAACCTTTATATTAATTTAATATGAAGGCTTTACTTTTTAAAAGCTATTTAAAGATTTAATTATCTTCGTCTACTTTAATTTTAGTATCTCCGTCGTCGTCAGTTTTAATTTTTACTTCCTTGTCGTCGGTTTCCATTTTAATTTTATCGCCGCCATCTTTAACTTTAACTTCTGCGCCTGCGTCGTTCATTTCTTCAATTATTTCTTCTTCAGCCGTCTTATTTTCACGACACGATTGAAAAGAAAAAGCTAATACTGTTGCCATTACAGCGGTAATCATCAATTTTTTCATATTGTTTAAATTTAAGTTAGGTTTAAATATTTGCTAAAATAACGAAAATTACTTATCGTCAATTTTTTCAATTTGCTTATCTACTTCATTATTTACTTTATTGTCAACTTTTTGAGCAGCACGCTCTAAAATACCTTCTCTTTCAGGCTCTGTTTCTCTAACGGTTTCTGTTTGGACTTCTTTTATAATTACTGTTTCCTTTGGCTCTTCTTTATTCTCTCTGCAAGAAAAACTAATAGTTGAAAGACCAAGTAGTGTAAGCATTAATATTGATTTTTTCATGATAGTCTTATTTGTATTTAGGGAATAAAACTACAACTTTAATTAACATGGTGCTTAAATTTCACTTAAAATTACATTTATAACAATGTCAATGATTAAATTTAAAATAAAAAATGACTTTTAATAAACTATTTGAATTTTTAAGAGAGCTTCAAAAAAATAATTCTAAAGACTGGATGGATGCCAATAGAAAAGAATACGAGTCCGTTCGGGATTTTTATATTTCCTGGCTGAATAGAATGAATGATAAACTCTCAAGAGTTGATTCTACTTATCACGATACACCAGGTAGGAAAGCAATAAATAGAATTAATAATAATCTAATGTTCCACCCTGAAAAGCCAACATATAAAGATCATTTTGGTGCTGGTTTGGATCAAAAAAATAAACAAGGCGATTTTTATATCCAAATTGGTACGGCGGAAAGCTTTATTGGTGGAGGATATTGGCATCCATCATCCAAAATTCTAAAAAGTATACGGCAAGCAATTGATTATAATGGAGATGATTTTAAAAAAATAATAAACAAAGCGTCCTTTCAAAAAACGTTTGGCGGTTTGGTTGAAGCAGAAACTTTAAAAACATCTCCCAAAGGTTTTAGCCAAGAACATAAACTTATTGATTTATTGCGGCTTAAAAGCTTTGCCGCAATTTGTCCAATCACCCAAAAAGAAATAATGAGCGAAGATTTTGAAGACCGCGTGGTTGAGATTTACAAGGAAATGTTACCATTCCGAAGATATTTAAATCAAGCTGTAACCGTTTAAAATTCGGTTTCTTGAAAAAAGTACACTCAATTTATTTCTAAATCATCGATATATTTTAGAACCTTGGCTGTTGCCCCAACATTACTATTTATAAAATGTCCAGCAATCATTCCTGATTCTTCACGGAAACGTTTGTTAATAACCAATTTCTGTAAAATTTCATTCGTTTCTTCAAAATTTGAAACTGAAAAAAGGCCCGCTAAACTTTCTAAACGTTCGGCTTCCGGAAAATTTGCATAATTTTTACCAATTACTATCGGCACGCCGAAAGTTGCTGGTTCCAAAATGTTGTGTAAACCTGTATTTCCCATTGCGCCGCCAACATAAGCAACATCAGCATAACTGTATATTTTTGTGAGTAAGCCTATTGTATCAATTATAAAAACTGAAAAATTCTTCAACTGTTTATTTTTCATTTCTGAATACAGAACTGTTGATTTAGAAATTTTATCTTTTAAACTTTTAATTTTTGCGCTTTCAATTTGATGTGGCGCAATTATAAATTGTATTTCGGTTGAAGCTGAATTTATATAATCCAACAATACATTTTCATCATCTGGCCACGTACTACCACAGACAATACACAATTTACTATCAATAAATTCTTCAATAAATGGTAAGGAATTATCTTGTTCAATTTGATGGGAAACTCTGTCGAATCTTGTATCGCCACTAACTGTAACGTTTTCAAAATTAATTTCCTTCAACAGTTTCTCAGAATTTTCATCCTGGACAAAAATGTGTTTGAATGTAAAAAGAGCATTCTGCATAAAGCTACCATAACTCTTAAAGAATAACTGATCATCCCTAAAAACTGCTGAGATTAAAAGCGTTGGAATGCTGTTTTTCTTCAACTGAAAAAGATAATTCGGCCAAAATTCATATTTAACAAAAAGCACTAAACTTGGATGAATCAATTCAATAAATTTTTTCGCATTTGATGCTGTATCTAATGGTAAATAGACAACACAATCTGCAATTGAAGTATTTTTCCGTATTTCAAAACCTGAAGGTGAAAAAAAAGATACTATTATTTTATGGTTTGGAAAATCACTTTTAACGGCCTGCATAATTGGTAAGCCCTGTTCAAATTCGCCCAAGGATGCGCAATGAAACCAAATAGTTTTATCTGTTTTAGAAATTTTTGTTTCAAGTGTTTTAAAAACATCTTTTCTGCCTGTAACAAATAATTTCATTTTAGGGCTGAAGATTGCAACCACTTTTAAAAAAAAGCCGACAAAAATTATCAATACATTATATAATGCGTGCATAGCTTGCTAAAGTAGCGCGTTTTGAGAAATTATATTCAAAAATAGCCTTAAATGTTGAAGATGCTCAATAATTACTGACCAATAACTAACTTCAATTTTGTAATTTTGAAATCCACAATTTTTCAAGCTAATTATGAAGAAAATTCAAATGGTTGATCTTAAAGGTCAATACGAAAACATTAAAGAACGTGTAAATACGTCTATTATGAATGTAATTGAAACAACTGCATTTGTAAATGGTCCTGAAGTTCATGAATTTCAAAAGGAACTTGAAAATTATTTAGGTGTAAAACACGTAATTCCGTGTGCAAATGGAACAGATGCGCTTCAAATTGCGATGATGGGTTTAGGTTTAAAACCGGGCGATGAAGTAATTACCGCCGATTTTACCTTTGCTGCAACCGTTGAAGTAATTGCGCTTTTACAATTAACACCAGTCTTGGTAGATGTAAATCCAGTTACTTTTAATATTGATATTGATGCAATAAAGAAAGCAATCACCCCAAACACAAAGGCTATTGTGCCAGTTCATCTTTTCGGCCTAGCAGCAAATATGGATGAAATTATGGAAATTGCAGAAGAGCACAATCTGTATGTAATTGAAGATAACGCGCAAGCAATTGGTGCAACATACACATCAAAAGATGGTTCAAAGAAAAAAGCTGGAACCATTGGTCACGTTGCTTCTACTTCGTTTTTTCCTTCAAAAAATTTAGGCTGCTATGGTGATGGTGGCGCAATTTTTACAAATGATGATGATCTTGCACATATAATTAGAGGTATTGTAAACCACGGAATGTACGAGCGGTATCACCACGATGTTGTTGGAGTTAACAGCCGCTTGGACTCTATGCAAGCTGCCGTTTTGAGGGCAAAATTGGTGCATTTGGATAATTATAACATAGCTAGAAGAAATTCAGCTCGAAAATATACTTTGGCTCTTGCTGGATTAAAAAATGTAATTACACCAACAGGTTTTTGCAACGCAGGTAACAGCATTTGCGCTGTTTGTGATTGTCACGTTTTTCATCAATATACCTTACGATTAATTGACGCAGACCGTGATGGATTGGTTAAACATTTAGGCGAAAATGGTATTCCGTGTGGGGTTTATTATCCAATTCCGCTTCACTTGCAAAAAGCCTACGCAGATGAAAGATATAACGAAGCTGATTTTGAAGTTACAAATCAGTTGGTGAAAGAGGTAATTTCATTGCCAATGCATACAGAACTTGATGATGAGCAAATTGCCTTTATTACAAATACCATTATTGAATTTTTGGATAAGTAAGAATAATTGATGCCCGCCTTCGCGAGCATAAGAGAAAACTGCCTTCGTGGGCATAAAAATGAAAAAAATATTAGTCACAGGCGGTTTAGGATATATCGGTTCCCACACCGTAGTTGAATTACAAAATAATGGTTTTGAAGTTGTTATAGTAGACAATCTATCAAATAGTACCATAAACGTTCTTGAAGGGATTACAAACATAACGGAAAAGTCACCTATTTTTGAGAGATTGGATTTGCGGGACAAAACCAAAACACAAGAGTTCTTTAAAAAACACGAAAATATTGATGGCATAATTCATTTTGCGGCTAGCAAAGCAGTAAATGAAAGTGTTGAAAATCCGTTATTGTATTATGAAAACAACTTGCATACCTTAATTTATATGTTGCAAGCGTGCCAACAACATACTATTGAAAATCTCATATTCAGTTCTTCCTGTACTGTTTATGGCGAGCCAGATTCACTTCCAATTACTGAAAATGCGCCAGTAAAATTGGCAACCTCACCTTACGGAAATACAAAACAGATTAGTGAAGAAATTTTGAATGATGTCTGTAAAGTTTCAAAGTTGAATGCTATTGCATTACGCTATTTTAACCCAATTGGTGCTCATAAAAGTTTAGAAATTGGTGAATTACCTGTTGGCGTCCCACAAAATTTAGTGCCGTTTATAACCCAAACCGCTGCTGGAGTTAGAGAGCAATTATCCGTTTTTGGAAATGATTACCCTACCGAAGATGGCAGTAATATTAGAGATTATATTCACGTAGTAGATTTAGCAAAAGCGCATGTAGTTGCGGTTAAGCGTTTGTTGGAAAATAAACAACAAAGTAATTTTGAAATGTTTAATATCGGCACAGGTAAAGGAAGCAGTGTTCTTGAAGTTGTAAACACCTTTGAAAAGGCAACTGGCGAAAAATTAAATTATAAAATTGTTGAAAGACGCGAGGGCGATGTGGTTTCAATATATGCTGACACTACAAAAGCGAATGAGGTTTTAGGCTGGAAAGCTGAAAAAACTTTGGAAGAATCCTTGTCATCTGCTTGGAATTGGGAAAAGAAAGTACGCGGTATTTCCTAAATTTCCTATTAGAAGATGTTTTGAAGGATCAAATTAATTCGAATAAATTATATTGAAAAAAAATAATCCCATTGGTATTTTCGATTCTGGTGTTGGTGGCACTTCTATTTGGAAGGAAATAAACCTACTGATGCCGAATGAGGATTGTATTTATTTAGCCGATAGCAAAAATGCACCTTATGGTAATAAATCTGCAAAGGAAATTGCCGAATTGAGTATAAAAAATACTGAATTTCTTTTAACATTGGGTTGTAAAATTATTGTAGTGGCTTGCAATACGGCAACTACAAATGCCATTTCATTATTACGATCAAAGTTTAATGTTCCTATTATAGGTATTGAACCCGCAATAAAGCCTGCCGCTTTAAAGACCAAAACAAAAAGTATAGGCATTTTGGCCACAAAAGGAACTTTAAGTAGCGAGTTATTTTCAAAGACATCGGAAGAATTCAGAAAAAATATTTCGGTTATAGATATTATTGGTGAAGGTTTGGTACCGTTAATTGAAGAAGGTAAATTGAACAATAAAGAGACAACTTCGCTTTTAAAAAAATATATAAAACCGATGATTGATGCTAATATCGATTATTTGGTTTTAGGCTGTAGCCATTATCCGTATCTAATTCCGCAGTTGAAAAAATTACTTCCCGAAAATGTAACGATTATAGATAGTGGCGAAGCAGTTGCAAGGCAGACTGAAAAAATTTTAAAGGATTTAAATTTACTGTCTGAAAAAACTTCTAAGCCTACTCTTCAGTTTTTTTCGAATAAAAATGTGGAAACTTTAGAAATGCTGTTGAAAGAGTTTGAAGGGCAAATATCGGTTACGATGAAAGAGTTTTAGGTTTTCTATAGCTTTTCATATTAGGCTTCGGCTTCGCTCAGCCACCGATAAGAGAATATTATTACTGAATCTATTTAAACCATCCCGAATACATCACATAGTTTTCTGCAATCCTATTAATTTCACCTGAAATAAGTTCTTCACTAATATCCTTTACTTTTTTGGCTGGAACGCCTGCGTAAATACTACCAGCTTCAACTATTGTACCTTTTGTAACAACGGCACCAGCTGCAATTATTGAGTTGCTTTCTACAACACAATCGTCCATTACAATACTGCCCATACCAATTAAAACATTGTCTTTAATAGTACAACCGTGAACTATTGCGTTATGACCAATGCTTACATTATTGCCAATTGTGGTTGGGGAAACTTTGTATGTTGCGTGAATTACTGCGCCATCTTGGACATTCACTTTATTGCCCATTTTTATAAAATGAACGTCGCCTCTTATTACGGCATCAAACCAAATACTGCATTCATTTCCCATAACAACATCGCCAACAATTGTGGCGTTTTCAGCTATAAAGCAGTCTTCGGGTATTTGTGGGTGTTTTCCATTTACGGGTTTTATTATCATATAAATATTTTTTCTTTGTGAACTCTGTAACTCTATTGGACTCATTTAACCATAGAGGCACAAAGAACACAGATTATTTTTTAACTAAAAAAAGCTAGCAAATCTTTCTTTCTGCTTGGCGCAACGTTTATTTCTTTGCCATTGCTTAAAACTACGCTTCCACCTTTGCCTTTTCTGTATTCGGTAATATGATTTACGTTTACCAAATAACTTTTATGCGCTCGAGAAAAACCATTTTCTGATAGAATTTCTTCAAAATATTTCAGCGTTTTGCTCACCAATTTTTTAGAATCTTTCATAAAAATGTTTGTGTAATTATCGTCTGCTTGACAATATAAAATATCTTCGATTTGAAGGACTTCAAAACCGTTTTGGAGTGGTATTGTAATCTTTCCTGTTACTTGAGTAACGGTTGGCTTTAAAACAGTGTTTTGCAGATTATTTTCTTTTTGCTTTATATCGCAAACATAATCTACAGCTTCAATAAGTTTATCTATTGAAATTGGTTTGAGCAAATAATAACTAGCATGCGCATTTAAAGCATCAATGGCGTAATGATTGTAAGCGGTTACAAAAACAGTTTCAAATTGACGGTCGCCAACTTTGTCTAGCAAATCAAACGCATTTCCAAAAGGCATTTCCACATCCAAAAAAACAAGGTCTAATTCGTGCTTTCTGATTAGAACCAATGCTTCTTCAACATTGGCAGCTTGGCCTTTTATAATAACTTTTGGGCAGTATTTAGCCAAATAATTACGTAGAATTTCTCTGCTTGTTTCCTCGTCTTCAACAATTATTGCATTTAGATTCATCTTGTTATTTTTTTAATAGTAAAACAACTCGTGTTCCTTCTTCATTATCAAAAACATTTTCAACTGAAACATCAACTTTGTCTTTATACATTTCATTTAAAATAGAAATTCGTTTTTGAATATTTCCCATTCCTTTACTCTTTTGCTTTTTCTGATTTTCGGTTTTTACTTCCTTACTTTTCTTTCGGCCAATGCCATCATCAGTTATCATAATTTTAATAGTATCCGTATTTAATTGTTTAAAATTTACATCAAGCATTCCCTTTTCAGCTTTATACCTAAGGCCGTGCCAAACGGCGTTTTCAATATATGGTTGCAGTAACATTGGTGGAATTACAAATTCTTCAATCTTTAAATTTTCATCGATTGAAATTTTATAATCAAATTTATCTTTAAATCTGAAATGTTCTAGCTTAACATATAATTCCAACAATTCAATTTCCTTTTGTAATGGAATGAAATCTTCTTCACTATTTTCAAGGACTGAACGCATTAGCTGAGAAAATTCACTTAAATATTTATTGGCAGCGCGCTCGTCATTTCCGGCAATAAAACTGTTTACACTATTTAACGCATTGAAGATAAAATGTGGATTCATCTGCGTTCTTAATCCTTTTAACGCCAGTAAGTTGTTATTGTATTTTTGTTGTTTTACATTTTTATATTGCGTGTAAGCAGCAAACAATAATAGTAGCGCAATTACGACTAACGATCCAATAACCCATTGCTGCACGCGGCTATTTTTAGCAATTAGATTTTGATTTTCGAAAGCCAATTTATAGCGGCTTTCGTTTAATTTTCGCTCATTTTCTAAACTTGCAATCCTAGTTTGTTTTAGGGCAAATTCTTTATTAAACCTGGCAGCTTGCGAAAGTTCTTGTTCTTTTTTAATATACAGTTCATCCACAACCTCAACGTATTTTTCATAACCTTTTGTGGCTTTGTCGAACTCGCCAATATCCCTATATATTTCTGAAAGTTTTCGGGTTGCATCCTTTTGAACAACCAAATCTTCCTGTGCATCTGCCTGTTCTATACTTTTTTGTAAATACGGTATTGCTTCTTTATATTTATCTTGGCTTACGTACGCATTTGCAATTTTATAATTTTGGCGTTGCGGCGTAAGAGCTTCATTTGCTAATGGTTGATTTAATTTTTTTAAATCTAAACCTTTAATTTCTTCAATAGTTTCTGTTCTAAGTTGAATTTCCTTATCAAAATCTCGGTTTTGATTATAGAAATCGGCTACTTGGTTTTTTTGTTCGACTGCTCGTTGTTTATTTTCCTTTTTTGCTAATTTTAATGAATTGTTGTAATAATCTTCTGCTTCAACAATATCTCCGGCATTTGCATATGCTTCCGCTATTTTGGCATTTAAATCAGTAATTTTTGGCGTAAATAATTTATTCTTCGCTATCTGAAGTGCTTTTTGATAATTTAAAACGCTACGTTTACTATCGTTAATTGCTTTGTAAGTATCTCCCAAGCCTTCATAAACTAACGTTTCTTGATAGCTGGATAAATTATTTTTTAACAATCCTTCAAAAGCTGAAATACTTTCTTGATAATTATTATTAGCTATAAATGCTTGGCCGAGCTTGATCTTTACATTATTACTGTAGCGTTTTAAAAGGCTTTCCTTAAAATTATCTACAGCCAAATCAGGTTGCGCCCAATATAAATTTATATCACCAAGTGTTTCGTAAGCCTGACTACTTTGGATATTATTGCCAATCTTATTTGGAGCCGTTTCCAATGCTTTTGTAACATATTCCAAGCTTTTTTTGGCGTCCTTTTTCAAAAAATATTTTGATGAATCCAGATATACTTTAAACATGTCCGTACTCTTTGAACGTGAACTACCCAATTGAGGATTGGGCAATACTTTTATTTTTCGAACTTTTAAAGTTACACGTTGTTGGTCCTTTATGGAATAATAAACAGTTTCAAAATCTTCGCTTTTTATGGTTAGCTCCTCTCCCACTCTGGCTT
>JBBSOK010000091.1:0-11503 GCA_038259825.1 Flavobacteriales bacterium | reverse complement strand
GAAAGTGGAACTGTTCAAATTGATGCGAACGAAATAGATACTAAAAACGGAATTTCAAATGTTCAAATTTCTGTAATCGATACGGGAATTGGAATTTCCAAGGAGAAACAGAAGCTCATATTTAATGAATTTACACAGGCCGAAAATGATACTTCCACAAAGTTTGGCGGTAGCGGTCTTGGGCTTGCCATTTCAAAAAAACTTACCGAGCTCTTAAATGGAAAACTTACGGTTAAAAGTGTACCAGAAGAAGGAAGTACCTTTACTTTCACAATACCACTTCAAATTTCAAAAAAGGTAATCAGTGCTAATACAGTAGACAAAAATCAATCTTTTGATACCCTAAATGCAGTAATTATTGATGATGACAAGGCAATGTGTTCACTATTGAAAGAAATGATGGAGCAAATGAATATTTCAGTCAAAACATTCAGCGAATTTTCAGCTTTTTCAACCGAAAAAATTGATTATGATTTTATTTTAACGGACATACAAATGCAGCAGGTGGATGGATTTAAAATTCTTGAAAATTTAAAAAATAGAGAAGTAAGTTCATATAAAAATCAGCCAGTTATAGCAATGACTGGTAGTAGAGAACACCATCGAAGTTTTTATTTAAATGTTGGATTTGCAGAAATGTTGGCAAAACCTTTTACGAAACTCCAAATTATTACCGTTTTAAAACACCTTTTTCCAAATCAAATAATAAGTCAAAGCCAAAAGGAAGAATCAACAAATAATAGCATTGCTGCAACAGAAAGTGATGCTGAATTTAACCTTACAACACTCAAAAGCTTTTTGGATACACAGGAAGCTTTAGAGGAGGTTTTAGATGTCTTCAATACACAAACCGAAAGGGATTTAATAGGTATAAAAACGTCAATTAAAAACAATGACTTTAAAACAATAAAAGATATTTGCCACAGAATGCTAACAATGATGCGCCAATTAAATGGCTCGGAAACAGTAAATATTTTAGAAAAAATGGAGAAATATTCTGAAAATGAAAATACTTCTGAAATGCAAAATGATTTCAAAAATTTATGCAATTCAATTGAAGCTGGGCAGAAAAAATGGTTGCAAAAAGTAAATTTTGATGCTATTAAAATTTAAAAAACGTACAGTTTAAAGATCAATATTATAAAGCTCAAGTTTATTATAAAGTGTTTTGCGGGTAATATTTAATAATTTAGCTGCTTTCGTTTTGTTATTTTCGGATTCTTGCAGCGCATTTAAAATAAGCTGCTTTTCATTGCTGGCCTTACTAAAATCTTTTGCTTCAACTTTCATTTTTTCAGCAAACAAAACTTCACGCGGAATTGCTTCAAGCAAAATAGTAGGCGTATTGGTTAATAAAACAGAACGTTTTATCACGTTTTTAAGTTCGCGAAGATTTCCTGGCCATTTGTAATTTTTAAATGCAGTTTCAACTTCTTTTGACAATCCTAAAACTTCTTTATTCAAAGCCGAATTTGCTTCATCCAAAAAGTATTCAATAAAGAGGAAAAGGTCTTCCTTTCTTTCGTGCAATGAGGGAATGTGGATAGAAAATTCATTTAAACGATGGTATAAATCTTCTCTAAATTTACCATCTGCAACGGCTTGTAGTAAATCTTCATTGGTTGCGGAAAGTATCCTTAAATCTACTTCAATTTCAGTATTACTACCAACTGGTTTTATTCGTCTTTCTTGTAAAGCTCTTAACAGTTGTATTTGATTTTCATAAGACAAATTTCCTACTTCATCCAAAAAAAGAGTTCCGCCGTCGGCCGCTTCAAAATGACCTTTTTTATCGTTTATTGCACCCGTAAAACTACCTTTAATATGACCAAAAAATTCACTTGCTGCAATTTCCTTTGGGATTGCGCCACAATCTACCGCTACAAATGTTTTATCTTTTCTACTACTATAATTATGTATAGCTTTTGCAGCAACCTCTTTGCCTGTGCCGCTTTCACCTTGAATTAAAACACACATATCGGTTGGACCAACAAGTTTTATATATTCATTAAACTTTTTGGAAGAGTCACTTATCCCAACAATGAATGATGTTTTTTCAGAATTAATTTGTTTTTTATCGACCTTTTTTTCTGAAACTGACTTCGGTTTTTTCTCCTCAAAACGTACGTCATTTTCAGAAGCCGATTCAACAATCATTAATAATTCTTCTGGTCTAAACGGTTTCGAAATATAATCCAACGCGCCCTTTTTTATTGCTTTCACGGCTGTATCCACATCGGCATAACCAGTCATTAAAATAACCTTTGTTTTTGGAGCTTTTTTAAGCGTGAATTCTAATAAATCCAAACCGGAATCATCTGGTAATTTTAGATCTGTAATGAGTAAATCGAAGGAATTTTCACTAATAAAATTTCGAGCGCTCTCGCCATTTAAAGAAACCGAAACATTAAAACCTTTTCGTTGTAAAAATGAAGAAAGCATTTTACCAAAAGGCACATCGTCTTCAACAATATGTATTGATTGAGGCATTATTTTTTGTTAGACCGTAAAAATAAGATAGAAAATTTGGGTAATTTTAAAATTTATCACAAAAAAAGGTGTTCAAGAAACTTGAACACCTTTTAGCAATTGGTATTTAATTGGGGGATAATAACTAATTACCAGTTGGAAATTTACTCTTTAATCCACTCGCCATCTGCAGTTGCCATTGCTGTAACTTTTTTCTTATCTGCTGTAGCAAGTTCTAATTTAAAATCACCAGTTTCACTGATATAAGCTTTAGTGATTTTTGAACCTTTCATATCCGTTGCTACTGCATCTTTTACTTTTTGTGGTAAATCTGCTAATTTAATCTCTTTATATTCTTGAACAATAGCTTCTGTATTTGCTGCTGCTTTTAATGTTTGTTCTTGAACTTGTTGCGTTTGTGGCACAACATCATCTGCTACTTCAACTTGTGCGCTCATTGCTGTTGGTTGCTTTTCTGTCTGTGCATTAACCGCTGTTAATCCACCTAAAATAATTGCTGTACTTAAAATTAACTTTTTCATAATTCTCTTCTTTTAATATTATATATTCGTTTAAAAAGTTTGTTTGTTGTTTAGTATATAGAAAAAGTAGTGCCAATTAAACAATATGGATAAGAATAGGCTTAAATAACTCAATTACTGCTACTTAAATATAAAAGAATATAAATTAGCACTATACAAAGTGTAACAATTTTGAAACAGGCGTGTAAAAATTACACGCTTATTGAGTAAAAACTAATCTATTTTTGGTGGCTTGCGGTTGGATTTTTTAAAAGCGTTTACTTTTTTACTTTTCAAACGCCTTTCAATTGCACCTTTTGAAGGTTTTGTTTTTCTTCTGGGTTTTGCAACTTTCAAATTTTGTTGGAGCAATGCAATCAATCTCTCAATAACTAATGCTTTATTTCTGTGTTGGCTTCTCGTTTCCCCGCATTGAAGTAATATATTTCCATCGGTAGTTATTTTTGACACTAATTTTTGTTGCAATCGCTCCTTTTCAATATTTGAAAGTGCTTGTGAATCTATTAAATTATAAGTAACCTCAACTTTCGAAGCGGTTTTATTTACGTGCTGTCCGCCCGGACCACTGCTACGGATTGCTTTAAAATTAAGTTCGGTTACGAGAAGTTCAATATTCATTGGGGTTGGTGGGCTTCATTCAATAAATCATTTACCGTTTTTACAGGATTGAAAGTTATAAGAGGCACTTCTACAAAAACCGTAATCCAATTTGCCATTGCGCCGTTCCAAAGTCCGGGAAGTTCTAATGCCTTTATCGGTTTGCCTTCGTATGATTTTTCTGAAATAAAACCGGCTTGCCGATCCGAAAAATCCATTAAATTATATTTTTCCCCTTTATAATTGCGAACGCCACAAACTAAATCTACCGGATTAAAATGTGTGGCGCCTTCGGTTAATTTTTTCTGTTGCTTATTATTAATGTCAATTTGAGACATTTCAACAATTTGATACGATTGCTTTCCGTTTTTATCTTCCACCAAAAAAGGACCGCCGCCTGGAGCGCCAGTATTTTCAACTACACCGCATATTCGGATTGGTCTATTTAATGTTTTTAAGATTTCTTCTTTACTCTTTATTTTTTTAATCCCAAATTCCTTTTCAATAAAGTTTGACGCTTGTTGTGAAGAATCTTCGCCTGAATTCTCTAATTGAATATTTTCTACAAAACCGAATATTTTCTGTTGAATATCGATCAATTTTCCAGCGAGTACTTTCTTTTGAAAGGCAATTTGATCAACATATTTTTCTGAAACTACATTATCAATATTTTTAATGAAAATAATATCGGCATCTATTTCATTTAAATTTTGTAGCAATGCGCCGTGACCTGAAGGTCGAAAAACAATATTACCATTTTCATCCAAAAAAGGCTCGTTTTGAAAAGTTGCTGCAATAGTATCGGTTTCTTTTTTCTGAAATGAATAACTACAATTGAATTTTATATTTGTTTTCTTCGCAATTATTTTTTCAATTTTATCAAAACGCTTTTTAAATTTTGTTTCATGTTCATCTGAAACCGTGAAATGTAAATTGGCCGTTTTATTTGAAGTTGAATAAAAAGCAGCTTCGTATAATTGCTCAGCAAAAGCGCTAACAATTCTTTCGTCATATTTATGAAACGGCACCAGCCCTTTTGGAGTGTTGCTATAATTTAAACCGTCTTCTAATAGCATTTCTTGTACAAAAAGAAAAGATTTTTCAGAGTCTTCCAATTCATTATAATTTGGATATTTCTTATGTAATTCAGCTAAAACCGAATTATAAAACGGAAAATTTTCAAGTGAATTGAAAAACTTTTTCAGGTTTTGATTCTCTTCATTCTGAAGAAATTCTTGAAAATCTAAATTAATATTATAAACTTCTAAAAATTGATGCAAAAAGTTAAACATTCGGCTTGCCGCGCCAGATGCCGGAACAAATTTTACCAATTCTAAGTCTTCTTTTTGACTATCAAAAAGAGTTACGAAATCTCTTTGTGCATCATTAGAAAAAGCCTGTATTCCATTACCAATTGAAGCTGGAGAAATTATTTTTACAAAAGGTATTCCTTTTTTAAAAATTTCGAGCTGGTCTAAAAGAGTTTTTTCGTTTAGACCGTGCGCTTTAATTTGAAGTATATTTTTATCGTTAAACATTATAAATAGTACTTTTTTCTCATTTTAATTATTACCAATTTCTACAAAAATATTTTCTAAACATTTATTTCAGAAAATTTGAAAATAACCGATTACAAAATTCATAAAGATTTTTCAATCAGTAATTTGTCAATAATTGAAATTGCTTTTTTAATTCTTTCTTTCTCGTTTCCTTTCAAAATTTGATATGGAAACTTTTGTTTTTTTAATTCGGCTTCAAAAATATGGAACATTTTATTTCTATCGTTCGGTCTGTCGCGCAAATGGTCTTCTTCCCAAATTGTATCAATATATGTTAGAAGATAAAAATCATAGTGGTTTTTTACTGCTTCTTTCTTTATCTCATCAGGACAAAAACCTTGATAATAATATTCTGAATACACCTTTAGCTCCAGCAAATTAGTATCACAAAAAAGTAATTTGCAGGCTGTTTTAGCAGCAGCTTTTTCAGCAAGAAGTTGTCCGTTTGCAATTGGAATCAAATCTTTTTTTTCTATTAATTCTCCCTTTAAATCCCACTTATTTTGAAGATATTCCCTCATAAATTCTGGCACCCACGAGGTTTTGTAATGCGCAGCCAATTGCTTTGCAAGCGTAGTTTTTCCGGTACTTTCCGGGCCAAATAAAACTATTTTTACTAAAGCAGGCTTGTTTCGGGTATGTTCAGGTTCTTTTTCCACGCGCGGTATCCGTATACGGCAATAATAGTAAATAAAAAGTATTGAAGCGAAGTAAATACGAGACCTTTATATAAGTACAATGGAACGGAAATTATATCTCCAATTATCCAATAAATCCAATTTTCAATTTTCTTTTTAGCCATAAGCCACATTCCAACGAAGAAAATGGCGGTTGTAATAGTATCAACATACGCCGTCCAATCATTCCATTTTTCAAAAAATTGATATACGCCAAATACGAAAATCAATGTTGCTATAAAGAGTATAATTGATTGCTTTTTTTCTTTTAAAGTAGTTTTTGTAATTGGGGTATAATGGTCAGCATCTACTTTCCGAGTCCAGATATACCAGCCATAAATGCTCATTATAAAGTAGTAGCCATTAATCATCATATCACCCAATAGACCATAAATAGTTAGGATGTAAACAAAAATAGCAGTGCTGATTATACCCGTTGGATAAACTAATATATTATCCTGTTTACTAAACCAAACGCTCAATCCGCCAAATAAAACACCGATTAATTCAAGTACGATTAAATAAGTTGGAATTTCAGCGTACTGCGAAAAAACCCAATCAAAAATGTGGTTCATAATCGCTTCTATCAGATTTTACAATTTTTATGTAGAGCAAACCTCTTTCAACCGCTTCCAGAGCAATTTTCATTTCTTTTTGAAGCAGATTCATTACTTTGTCATATTCTCCATATACTTGTGTGCTTAATGGATTTTCTAAAACTGTTAATCCAGATTCACGAAGTTTTTTAATGAAATTTATAATTGCAGGTTCGTAATTATCTTGAAGTGGCGTTAGTGTTAATTCAACAGATATTTTCATTATCAATTTTTATTCAAAGTTACTATTTCCTTAAATTCATTTTCAGCTTTGCAAGGATAATTTTAAGATTTGGCAGCAAAGGAAATACTTAAATTGGACTATTTATTTATACTGAAACCATTAATTTATTCTTCGAAAACCGTTCCCATAATAACTAAATCTGCACCAGCAGTATATGCAATTTGTTTTTGCTCTTCAGTCCGAATACCGCCGCCAACCAATAGAGGAATGTTGATTGCATTTTTAACCTCTGAAATAATGTTAGGTTTAACAGGATACTTTGCTCCACTTCCAGCCTCTAAGTAAATAGTTTTTGCGCCCAAATACTGTCCAGCCAGCGCTGTATTTATAATTGCTTCAATATCATTTTGAGACATTGGTTTTGTTTGGCTAACTCGTGAAACAGCACTTTCGTTTCCACCGTCAATTAAAATATATCCGGTTGCAATAACTTCAATATTAGATTTTTGGATTTGTGGAACTGCATTTATTTGTTGGCCGATTAGATATTCTGCGTTTCTACCAGAAAGCAAGCTTAAGAATAAAATAGCATCGGCCTTCGCGGTTATTTGGGCTGAACTTCCTGGAAAGATAAAGATTGGTAGTTTTGAATATTTCTTTATGGCTTCAACAACAGTTTCAATTTCATTATTTGTATCGGTGCTTCCGCCAACAAAAATATGGGTTGTAGTTCTGGGAATTTTTTGTAAAAAGTTTTGAGTTACAGATAAATCAAATTTTTCTGGATCCACCAAAATAGCAAGCATTTTGTTTTCTTCCAGAGTAATTTTTAAAATGTTAGAATAGAAAGTATTTTGCACACCTAATTTTTCTGAAGGATTGCATATGCGCACGTAAATTCTTCAAATTCAAAATAATCTACATCGTAGGTTGCGCTTTTTTCTTGAAAAGTTACTTTTGCTGTTGTTTTACCAGCATCCAACATAAATTCTTCAACATATATATTTTCAAGAAAGCTAACGCCCGGTGATGCAAAGCTTTTATAAAGAGATTCCTTTGCGCACCAAACAATTGTTAATTTTCGCATCATTGCATCTTCATTTGCAATACTTCTATATTCTTCAAGTGGTGTAAATTTATGGGCAATCCTCAAAATTTTATTACGTTGTTTTTCAATATCAATTCCCACTTCAAAATCACTTATAATTATTGCTGCAAAGTTGAAAGAATGCGTAATACTGATATTTTTACCGTCCTTTAAATGGGGCTTACCGTTGCCGTCATAATACAAATCATTGTCTGTATAACCTTGCAATGCCAACAAATGCCTAATACTCATAAAACCTCGGCGATGCAGATCACTTTTCATATTTAAAACTCTAAAGTTAGAATTATCAGTAAGGCTAATTTTTCCTGATAAATATGAAAAATCCTCGGTTATTTTCCAAATAAGTAGTTTGGTCTGGGGGTTTATTGTTATTGTTTTGTAAAGAGGCATAAAATATTGGTTGTGTTTTGTATTTTTGCAACCTGAAATAAATAATTTATTTCGGTATTCTAAATTACTAGAATTTAATCAAATATACGAGTCTAATTTAAAAGTTACCCGCCTTGGCTGGTAAGATAAATAAATATTTTATGGAAACTAAAACTGTGCCTTATACGGCTTATAAAGTAAAAGACATCAATCTAGCAGATTGGGGTCGTAAAGAAATTGAACTAGCAGAGGCAGAAATGCCAGGTCTAATGAGCCTTCGTGAAGAATATGGCAATGAGCAACCTTTAAAAGGAGCGAGAATTGCTGGTTGTTTGCACATGACTATTCAAACTGCAGTTTTAATTGAAACGTTACAAGCTTTGGGCGCCGAGGTTACTTGGAGTTCTTGTAATATATTTTCTACACAAGATCAAGCTGCAGCTGCAGTTGCTGCTGCTGGAACTCCAGTATATGCGTGGAAAGGAATGAATGAAGAAGAATTTGAATGGTGTATTGAACAAACCTTGTTCTTTGGTGAAGACCGCAAACCATTAAACATGATTCTTGATGATGGTGGAGATTTAACAAATATGGTATTGGATAAATATCCAGAAATGGCAAAGGGTATTAAAGGTATTTCTGAAGAAACTACTACAGGAGTTCACCGTCTTTACGAGCGTGTAAAAAACGGAACATTACCAATGCCAGCTATTAACATTAATGATAGCGTTACAAAAAGTAAATTTGATAATAAATACGGTTGTCGTGAAAGTGCAGTAGATGCTGTAAGACGTGCAACTGAGATTATGCTTGCCGGAAAACGTGTTATAGTTTGCGGTTATGGTGATGTAGGTAAGGGTACAGCAGCTTCTTTTAAAGGTGCTGGAAGTATTGTTACTGTTACAGAAGTTGATCCTATTTGTGCATTACAAGCTGCAATGGACGGTTTTGAAGTTAAAAAATTAGAAAGCGTTATTAAAACTGCTGATATAGTAATTACAACTACCGGAAACAAGGATATTGTTAGAAGCGAGCATTTTGAAGCTATGAAAGACAAAACAATTGTTTGTAACATTGGCCACTTTGATAATGAAATTCAAGTTTCTTGGTTAAACAAAAACTTCGGAAATACTAAAGTTGAAATAAAGCCTCAAGTTGACAAATATACTATTAACGGAAAGGATATTATTTTGCTTGCTGAAGGACGTTTAGTAAATCTTGGTTGTGCAACTGGTCACCCAAGTTTTGTGATGAGTAACAGCTTTACAAACCAAACTTTAGCACAAATTGAATTATGGAAAAATAGCGATCGCTACGAAAATGAAGTTTATATGCTACCAAAGCATTTAGATGAAAAAGTAGCTAAATTACACTTAGAAAAAATTGGTGTAGAGCTAACTGAATTAACTAACGACCAAGCCCAATATATCGGCGTAACGGTTGAAGGACCTTTCAAGCCAGAGTATTACAGATACTAGGTTTTAAATTTAATTTTTTTGTAAAACCCTCAGAACTTTTTCTGGGGGTTTTTATTTTAAAAAAAATGTTTTTAATCCTCAAACTTACATTTCATTACTTTGACTGCGTAAAATCAAAGTGTATCTAAAAGTAAACACTTGTGTAAATTCTATACATTTTCAAATTATTCAATATTTGTAAAAACCTGTAAAAGAGACGTATATAAAATGGTATCAGTATTGCCTGTAATCTTGAAAAATAATCAAGAGAATATTTATGATACCTAATACTACAAAACAACTCACACCATTTTCAGAATTTTTATCAAGAATTACTTCTCCCCTTATATTAGCAGGAACTTTTATAGTATTGGTTGGTGGCGTTGCATCTTTTTATTTCTTACAACCTTATTTTGAAGAGATTCATTTAGAACGATTAAATTCTACTTGGGGCTTAATTTTAAGTATCGTGGGTATCCTTTTGCTTACGGTCAAATTATGTTTCTTAGGATACATCCTATTTTTGTATTTGCGTTATAAAGTTATCAAACCAGTTACTAATGATAAATTACCGAATTGTACAGTAATTGTCCCTGCGTATAATGAAGGAGAATTGGTTTATAATACGCTGTTGAGTCTTGTAAATAGCGATTATCCAAAAGAAAAATTACAAATTATTTCAATAGATGATGGTAGCCAAGATGATACTTGGGCTTGGATGCAAAAAGCACAAAAAGAATTGGGCAATCGTGTTGCAATCTATCAACAACCTAAAAATATGGGTAAACGTCACGCTTTGTACAGAGGTTTCAATTTAGGTACAGGAGACATTTTTATAACCGTGGATAGCGACTCAATAGTAAAGGCTGATACATTGTGCAATATGGCGAGTCCTTTTGTAAAAGAAGCAAATTGTGGAGCAGTTGCAGGTAATGTTCGTGTATTGAATAAAAGACAAGCTTTAATTCCAAGAATGCTTAACGTAAGTTTTGCTTTTAGTTTTGAATTTATTCGATCTGCTCAAAGTTCAATAGGTTCTGTTTTATGTACGCCGGGAGCACTTTCTGCTTATAGACGTGAAGCTGTTTTCAACTGTTTAGAAGATTGGATATCTCAAACCTTTATGGGCGAAGTTTCCAAAATTGGGGAAGATAGAGCAATGACAAATATGATTTTAAAACAAGGATATAATGTTTTGTTCCAAAAGAACGCCTATGTTTATACCAATATCCCAGAGCGCTATAGAAATTTAAACAAAATGTTTATACGTTGGGAGAGAAGTAATATTCGGGAAAATATTGCGATGAGTAAATTTGCTTTCGGAAATTTTAGAAAAGGGTCAAAAAGCGGTACAAGAATTCTTTTATTAAACCAGTGGTTAAAAATGACTATGGCGTATCCTGCATTGTTGCTGATGCTGTATTTTGTTATAAGTTATCCGCTGTTATTTTTAAGCTCAACAGTTGTTAGTATCTTAGTTTTTTCGAGCATGCAAGCATTCTTTTATGCAAAAAAACACAATGTTGCAGATTCTTTTTGGGCATATCCATACAGTATTTTTTACGCCTTTACCCTATTTTGGATAACGCCTTATGCAATTGCAACGGCTAGAAGAAGTGGTTGGTTAACAAGAGATTTAAGTAAGAAACAGCTTAAGGAACAAGCTTTGTTGGCGACCAAGTTTTAAGTATAACATAAAGCGAGCAGTTAAGGCTATACCAACCTTTTTAAATTAATTGCTGCTTAGTTGAATCAGGAAGTTTATACAATTTCCTGGTTCATTTTTTTGTTTCATAATGATTCAGCGAATAGCATTAATAATCACTTTCTTTAGAAGTTCTTAAATGTATAAATTCGAAATCACGTTATTTTTCAAATTGAAAAAACATTTGATTAACTTTATATTCAAATAAGCAATTGATATTTAGCTTTTGAATTTTTTTTT
>JBBSOK010000090.1:0-11665 GCA_038259825.1 Flavobacteriales bacterium | reverse complement strand
TTTTGCGATTAAATTACCTTCTAAAATATGTTGAAAAAAGTGTGTGAGGTTTTTTATTATTAATGCGGCAAGGCCGCTCATAAAACCAACAATTAAGCTGACCAACAAAATAAACTGTTGATTTGGGATGTGCTTAATACGCCAAACTAAGAATTTGGCGAAGAGATTTTTTTTTGGCATTTTATGTGTTGCAATCCATTTTTTTGGGTTTGTTAAAAACTTGAAACAGTTTTGCGACCGATAATTTAAGAAACTTTATTTTTTAATTTCAACCTTTAAATGAAGCTCTTCCAATTGTTTTTGATCGATAATAGCTGGCGCATCTATCATCACATCTCGGCCAGAATTGTTTTTTGGGAATGCAATGAAGTCTCGAATTGTTTCTTGTCCGCCCAAAATTGCAACCAATCTATCTAAGCCGAAAGCAATCCCGCCGTGAGGTGGCGCTCCGTATTGAAAAGCATCCATTAAAAACCCGAATTGTGCTTTTGCTTCTTCAGGCGTAAAGCCCAAATAATCGAACATTAAGGCTTGTGTTTTTTTATCGTGTATACGTATTGAACCACCGCCTATTTCATTTCCGTTTAAAACCAAATCGTAAGCGTTTGCTTTTACTTCTCCGGGTTTTGTTGAAAGTAATTCTAATTGCCCAGGTTTTGGCGATGTAAATGGGTGGTGCATTGCGTGGTAACGGTTTGTATCTTCATCCCATTCCAAAAGCGGGAAATCTACAACCCAAAGTGGTGCGAATTCGGTGTTTTTACGTAAACCTAATTGCTCTGCCAAATGCATTCTTAAAGCGCTTAATTGTCCTCTCGTTTTATTTGCAGCACCAGAAAGGACACAGATTAAATCTCCAGGTTTTGCACCTGTTTTTTTTGCCCATTTTGCCAAATCTTCTTCAGTATAAAATTTATCTACGGAAGATTTAAAAGTGCCATCTTCATTAACGCGACAGTATACCATTCCCAAAGCGCCAATTTGTGGACGTTTTATCCAATCAATCAATGCATCTATTTCTTTTCTGCTGTAATTGTTTCCACCGGGAACAGCTATGCCAACAACCAATTCAGCTTGGTTAAAAACACCGAAATCCTTGTGCTGTGCAACTTCATTTAATTCGCCAAACTCCATCCCAAAACGGATGTCCGGTTTATCATTTCCATATTTTGCCATTGCTTCATCATAGGTCATTCTTGGGAATTTTTCAATTTCAATTCCGTTTATTTCCTTTAGCAAATGTTTGGTCAAACCTTCAAAAGCATTTAAAATGTCTTCTTGTTCAACAAACGCCATTTCGCAGTCTATTTGTGTGAATTCCGGCTGGCGGTCTGCACGCAAATCTTCATCTCTAAAACATTTTACTATCTGAAAATATTTATCCATTCCGCCAACCATCAAAAGTTGTTTAAATGTTTGAGGGCTTTGAGGGAGCGCGTAAAATTGCCCTTCATTCATACGTGACGGAACAACAAAATCCCTTGCGCCTTCGGGAGTAGACTTAATTAAATAAGGTGTTTCTACTTCAATAAATCCTTCTGAAGAAAGATAATTGCGAACTGCCATTGCTACTTTAGAGCGGAAAATTAAGTTTTCACGAACGGGTTTTCTGCGAATATCGAGGTATCGATACTTCATTCTCAAATCTTCGCCGCCGTCAGTGTCATCTTCAATTGTAAATGGTGGGGTTTCAGATTGATTGAGAATAGTTAATTCAGAAACTAAAATTTCAACATGGCCTGTCGGCATGTTTGGGTTTTTGCTTTCGCGCTCAATGACTGTTCCTTTAACTTGAATTACAAATTCGCGACCCAGTTTTGTAGCTTTTTCAATTACTTCTTTTGAAGTTCTTTCTTCATCAAAAATAAGTTGGGTAATGCCGTAACGGTCGCGTAAATCTACCCAAACCATAAAACCTTTGTTGCGTATTTTTTGAACCCAACCAGAAAGAGTTACATATTTATTTATATCAGCAGCTCTTAGTTGTCCATTATTGTGCGTTCTGTACATAACTTAATTTTGTATTTCAATGCGTAGCCATAAAATTTATGGCGTGAATATATTTATAAAATGCTTCATTTATTCGGAGTACAAATTTATAAAGATAAACGGGTATATCACTATTTTTTAAATGAAGATAATTCTTAATTGGATATTAAGTTTGAAGGCAATTGTTAAGATGATGTTACTAAAACTTTTGAAAAAACTGTTTTTATTAAGAAATTAACACTATTTTCGGTTAAACTAATTATTAACTCAAAAAATTATGAAACAAAAAAACTCTAGAATCAGGACCATCCTGACCTTACTCTTATTTTTTCCCTGTATTTTGATAGCTCAAACATCGCTATCTGGAAAAATAACTGACAAAAGTGGAATGTCTGTTCCTTTTGTAAACGTAGTTGAAAAAGGAACTACCAACGGGACTACTACAAATATGGATGGAGATTTTACTCTTGCAGTTCCCAATTTGCCTACAACTTTAGTTTTTTCCTCTTTGGGTTTTGAGACTCAGGAGTATAATGCTGTAAATGGATCTTCTATTACTTTGACAATGGCAGAATCTGCCCAAGCTTTAGAAGAAGTCGTTATTACAGGTTTAGCCACTTCAGTAAAGCGATCTAATTCCGCGAACGCGGTTTCCCAAGTTTCTGCGGAAGAACTTACGGGAACAACAGCCAACCAAACACTAGATGGTGCTTTGCAAGGTAAAATTGCCGGGGCTTTGGTTACAAAAAGTTCTGGTGCTCCAGGTGGGGGAATCTCTATAAGATTAAGAGGTGTAACCTCTATTAATGGAAATTCTCAGCCTCTTTATATTGTTGATGGTGTTTATGTGAACAATAGTAGTATTGCTGGAGCAGGCCTTAACTTTATTTCTGGCGCCGCTGCTGGAGGAAATGCGTCTTCTCAAGACAACCCTTCTAACAGGATTGCAGATTTAAATCCAGATGATATTGAAAGTATCGAAATTTTAAAAGGAGCATCTGCTGCTGCTATTTACGGATCTAGAGGTGCTGCCGGTGTTGTAATTATTACAACTAAAAAGGGTAAAGCTGGTAAAACAAAAATTACATTTAAACAAGATGTAGGATTTAATTCAATCATAAACTATAGGGGAGTTCGAGATTTCAATTTTGACCGTGCTGAAAGTTTGGGTGAAGGAAATGGACAGCTTTATTTGAATGCATTAAACGAAGGAAGGCTTGTTGATTATGAAAGAGAAATTTTCGGTGAAAAAGGATTTATTAATAATACAGCAGTAAGTGTTTCAGGTGGAAAAGAAGGGACACTTTATTATGCAGCTTTTACCAATAATGAAGAAGATGGTATTGTTAAAAATACTGGATACAATAAAAAAACAATTCGTTTAAACATTGATCATAAATTTTTAGATGACAGAGCCAAAGTTTCTATAAATTCAAATTATGTTAACTCAGTTGGTGATAGAGGTTTTTTTAATAACGATAATACGGGTACAACAATTGGTGTTGCTCTAACATCAACGGTGCCGTGGGCTATTTTGCAACCTGATGAAAATGGTGTTTATCCTAATAATCAATTTGCTGCATCTAACCCGTTACAAACAAGAGATTTAATTACCAATAGAGAAACGGTAAACAGATTTACTGTTGGAGGTTCGTTGGAATATGATATTTTTAAATATGATAATTCTAGTTTAAAAGCAATTTTAAATGGTGGGGTAGATTTTTTCTCCCTTCAAACAAGAGCAATCTTTCCAAAGGAGTTGCAATTTCAAGATCAAAGAAACGATCCAACTAACTTAAATGGAGTATCTGCAATTGGAGATTCAAATAACAAAGATGCCAATTATGCCGCATTTTTAGTACATAATATCTCAACGGATAATAACATAAATTTTACAAGCCAAGCAGGTGTAACCAAGCAAACTTTCTCTCAGTCTACCGAGCGTATTATAGCTTCAGATTTAATAGGGTCTGAATTTAATATTGATCAAGGTGCAAACGTAAATGTTAATCAAGTGCGATTTGAGCAAGAGGATTTCGGATTTTTTGTACAGGAAGAAATAAATTATCAAGATAAATTAATTGGTACTTTAGGTGTAAGAGGTGATAAATCTAGTAATAACGGTGATGCTAATGAATTTTTCTTCTTTCCAAAAGGATCATTAGCAATTAACTTAAATAAATTTGGCTTTTGGAATGATAACAGCGCAGTTAACAGATTTAAATTAAGAGCTGCATATGGTGAAGCAGGAAATTTTGCGCCAAACGGAGCTTTATTTACTGGATACATTAATTCATTAATTGGGGGCAATGTAGGAATTGTTGTTCCTGGAACTTTAGGTGATCCTACAATACAACCAGAGCGACAAAAAGAATTTGAAACAGGAGTAGATGCTGGTTTTTTTAATAATAGAATAGGTTTAGAAGTTACCTACTATATTAAAACGGTTGAAGATTTAGTACTTCAGGCTAATAATGAACCATCTTCAGGTTTCCCATTCAGATTTGCAAATGCTGGTGAATTACAAAATAAAGGTATTGAAGCTACCTTAAATGTTGCAGTGGTTGAAAGCGATAATTTTACCTACGATACGAGCGTATTGTTTTTCAGAAACAGATCTGAAATTACAAGACTAGATGTAGACCCATTTAATACTGGTGGTTTCGGTACAGGACTAGGAACTTTTAGAATTGAAGAAGGACAAAGCGTAACACAAATAGTAGGACGCGATGTTGATGGTGACGGTGGGACTGTTAAAATTGGTGATGCTGAACCTGACTTTCAATTAAGCTGGTCTAATAATTTAAGATATAAAAATTTGACCCTTGCATTCCTATGGCATTGGAAAAAAGGTGGTGATAACATAAATTTATCCAACTTATTATTCGATTTTGGAGGCGTTACAGGAGACTATGATGACTTTACATTAGACCCATCTGGAGAATTGGCAAACGGACCATACAGACTTGATAGATTTGGGGCTGGAGATGCTAGGCCATTTGTAGAGGATGCGTCATACATAAGATTGAGAGAAATAGGTCTTTATTATAATTTTTCTGACACTATTTTACGTACAGCTTTTGGTGGTTATGTGTCAAATATTAAAGTTGGCGCCAGCGCTAATAACTTAATTAATATTTTTGATTATAATAGTTATGATCCTGAAGTATCTAACTTTGGTTCTAATGGTCTTTCAACTGGTGTAGAAGTTACCCCATTTCCATCTTCTAAAAGAATAATGTTTAGTCTTGCAGTAGATTTTTAAATAAAACACACAGTATAAATTATAAAGATATAAATCATGAAAAAATATAATAGATATTTAATAGTCGCTATAAGCATACTATTTTTCGCTTCTTGTGAAGTGGAAGAAGGGGCAAATTTAAATGGAGCCAGTACAAGCTCCATTTCTACCGATCTTTCTAGAGGAGAATTAATTAATGCTTCTGCAGGCGTATTTGCGGCAATGAGAACTCAATTAACCTTACAAACAGATACACAATCTGTTATTGGAAGAGAGTATTGGAGGTTTCAAGCTTCAGAGCCTAGATATACGGCAGATTTATTAACGGCCAATCTAGATAGCAATACTTTTTACACAACAAACCCTTATACGGCCAGATATGCTAATATTAAGAATATCAACTTAATTTTGGAAGGCTTGGCAAATTCAACCGCAGATTTTAGTGATGCAGAAGCCGCTTCAACAAGAGGTGTTATGAATACGATTAAAGCGCATGAATTGTTAATGGTATCAAACCAAATGTTTCAAAATGGAATGAGGATTAACGTTGTAGATGAAGACAATCTTGGACCATTTGTAAGCTATGATGAAGCTCTTGCAGCAATTTCAAGTTTATTGGCAGATGCATCCAACGATTTAAATGCTGCCGCAGGAACGACCATTCCATTTACGGTTATATTAGGTAACGATGCCTTTTCAACTCCTTCAGGTTTTGCCACTTTTACATCAGCAATTCGAGCAAGGGTTGAAGCATACCGTGGAAATTATGGTGAAGTTTCAAATGCTTTAAACAATTCTTTTTTAAACATAGGTGGCGATTTAACTAACGGAGCATACCATGTCTTTTCACTTACGGGTGCAGATATACCAAATGGTTTAGCAGTTGGTATTAATACTACTTCAGGAAATGCACGTGTAGCACACCCATCATTTGTTCAAGATATTTTGCCAGGAGATACTAGAATTAGTAAAGTTGGTGCTAGAGACGAATCGATTACTCTGGATAACCTAACAGGCAATTTTGGGATGAATATTTATATAAGTAATATAGATCCTGTTGCAATTATAAGAAACGAAGAGCTGGTATTACTTTCAGCAGAAGCTAATTATCAAACCAATCCCGTTGCGGCTGTTGCAGCAATTGATGCTGTTAGAACTGCTGCTGGTCTTACTCCATACACAGGCGCTACAGATCCAGCTTCATTGTTAAATGAAATTTTATTTCAGAAAAGATATTCATTATTTGGTGAAGGTGGCCATAGATGGATAGATCTTCGACGTTTTGGAAGATTAGATCAATTGCCTTTAGATAGAGCTGGAGATCAAGTTGCAATGATGTTCCCGATACCTGAAAATGAAAATCAATAATATTAAATAATATTGAATAATATTGAATTTAATAAACCCCTTATCATAATTTGGTAAGGGGTTTATTTTTTTATTGTAGTAATATATTTAAATTGAAAATTATAACTCTAAAATAATATTTTAAAGAAATAACTAAGCAGTAAAAGCTAATTATTCAGCAGCTTCAATATATTCAGAATCATCTACTAAAACATCATCAGAATTTCGTTTGGACGCAACCCACATTTTTAATCGCATTGCTATATAAAACAAAATTGGCACAATAATCAATGTTAAGAAAGTTGCGATTATAAGTCCGTATATTACCGTCCAAGCTAATGGTCCCCAGAAAATTACGTTGTCGCCACCCATATAAATATTTGGGCTAAAGCTTGCAAAAAGGCCAAAGAAGTCAATATTAAAACCAATTGCAAGTGGTATTAAACCTAAAACTGTTGTAATTGCAGTAAGTAAAACCGGTCGTAAACGCGCTTTTCCTGCCGTGATAATACTTTTCAACAATTCATCTTTTTCAAGAAATTCTTTTTCGTCTAAATCCAATTCGTTTTTGCGCCTATCAATAGTTAGTTGGGCATAATCTAAGAGTACAACTCCGTTATTTACCACAATACCAGCAAGCGAAATAATACCCATCATCGTCATCATAATTACGAATGGTGAGCCTGAAATTACAATCCCTCCAAAAACCCCGATTAAACTCAGAAATATTGAAATCATAATAATTACCGGTTTCGAAATTGAATTAAATTGAAAAATCAGTATCAAGAAAATCAAGCCAAGACCGGTAAAGAATGCTCCCATCAAGAAGGCTTGTTGTTTGTTCTGTTCTTCAATTTGCCCTGTATAATCTATTTTAATGTTTTCTGGCAAATCTTCAAAACTTCTCATTTCATTTTGAACTTGATTTACTACTGCACCAGCATCCGTAAAACCTGGCGATAGTGCAGAATAAACCGTAACCACTCTTCGTGTATCACGGTGTTTTATTGCGCTAAAACCAGAACTATTATTCATTGAAGCTACCGCTGAAACTGGCACTTCTCGTAATTGTCCAGTATTTGTTCTAAAAGTCATTGTTTGATTAAATAACGCACTTGTATTATATCTACTACTTTCATTAAAACGAATATAAATATCATAATCATCTCCGTCCTCTTTGTAAACGCCCGCTTTTGTTCCAAAAATTGAGTTCCGTAATTGCTGTCCAACTTGTCCCGCGCTTACACCTAATTCTCCAGCTTTTTCACGGTCTACCGTTACTTGCATTGCAGGTTTATCTTTGTTCACATCAATTTTAAGTTCGTCTATTGCTGGAATGTTTCGGCTGTTTATGAAATTTCGCATACGTTCAGCTGTTGCAATAAGCTCGTTATAATCTTCTCCTTCCAATTCAATATTTACGGGTGCGCCTGCAGGTGGTCCATTTTGGTCTTTTTCAACTGAGATTAAAACACCTGGATAAATACCAACCAATGCTTCTTGAACTTTTTGGCGCAAAACCTCACTATCCTCACCTTGGCGATATTTATATTCCCTCATTGAAGCGGTAATCTTTGCTTTGTGAGGCATTTCTGCGGCACTACCGCCATCTGTTTGTGGATTGCCAGCACCTTCACCAACTTGGGAAACAGCACTTTCAACTAGAAAATTGTTGCCATCTTCTATATATTGTTTGCTGTCTAAAACATCATAAACCTTTTGTTCAATTTCATTTGTAATAGCATTTGTTTTCTCAATATCGGTACCTTGTGGATATTCAATATAAACAATAATCTGGTTAGGTTTGTTGTCGGGGAAAAATTCAACTTTTGTACGTTGTGAGGCTAACGAAGCGCCAAAGCCCATAAAAGCTACAATTAATAGTGCGAATGTTATTCCAACAATCCAATACGGTCTTTTTCTTTTGAATGAACTTATTAATTTCCCTTCATACCAGTTTTCAAGTTTAACCAAAGATTTACTTTGAAACCTATTCGCAGCTTTTCGAATGAATAATCTATAAGCCCAAAGCAAAATAGCAGTAAAAATCATAACGCTACCCAAAGCGCGATATTCGCCACCAAAAATGAATATTAACAGACCAATACCTGCAATAATGCTGGATATTTTAATAATTTGTTTGAGCGGCATGTCTTTATCTTCAGTAGTCATAAACTGTGAAACGAGAACTGAATTGAAAAAGATTGCGACAATAAGCGAAGAGCCCAATACGACCGAAAGCGTTATCGGGAAATAAATCATAAACTGACCCATTAATCCTGGCCATAAACCTAAAGGAACAAAAGCTGCAACAGTTGTTAAAGTTGAGATTATAATAGGTAATGCAATTTCCCCAATACCTTTTTTCGCTGCTTCTATTCGGCCCATTCCCTCATCTTCCATAAGTCGATACACGTTTTCTACAACCACAATACCGTTGTCTACGAGCATTCCTAGCCCCATAATAAGTCCGAAAAGTATCATTGTATTTAAGGTGTAGCCCAATTCATTCAAAATCATGAGGGACATGAACATTGACATTGGTATGGCAAACCCTACGAACAATGCATTTTTAAAACCTAAAAAGAACATTAAAACCGTTACAACCAAAATAATTCCAAAGATTATATTATTAACCAAATCATCAACTTGTCCAATAGTTTTGGTGGATTGATCGTTGGATATTGTAATGGTTAAATCTGGCGGAAAGACATTTTTCTCTGCATCTTTAACTATAAGTTTTAGTTTATCTACGGCCTCAACCATATTTTTTCCGGCACGTTTTTTTACATCTAGCATTACAACGCTGTGGCCAGATTCTCTTGCATACGTAGTTTTGTCCTTTTCTTTGAATTTAATTGTAGCAATATCTTTTAAATAAATATTATCTCCATTTTCACTCTTTACAACAAAGTTTTCAAGTTGGTCCGGGTCATTAATTTCACCAATTATACGAATAGTTCTACGTTGGCCACTGGCAATAAAATTACCAGCAGACATCGTCATATTGCCATTACTTATTGCACTTGTAATATCGTTAAAGCTTACCGAGGAAGCCATCATCTTGTAAATATCTACCGCAACTTCAACCTCTTTTTCCTGTGCGCCACGAATATCAACTTTCTTAACCTCGGGTAAATTTTCTATTTCATCTTGAAGATATTCGCCAAATTCCTTTAATTGTGCTACAGGATAATCTCCTGAAATATTAATATTTACAATCGGCATTTCTTCGGAAAGGTTAAGCTCAAAAATATTTGGTTCTACCTTTGCGCCGTTAAAAGTTGGCCAATCTTCTCCGGATGTTTCACCATCTACTTCATCTTTTACTTTTTGTTTTGCTAATTCTACATCAATACCTTCATCAAACTCGACAGTGATCATAGAGTAATCCTCCTGCGAGGTTGATGTAATTTCTATCACATTACTAACAGTTTTCAATTTATCTTCAAGCGGATCTGTTATGAGTTTTTCAATATCTTCAGCAGTGTTTCCTGGGTAAACCGAGCTTATGTAAATCTTGGTTTCATGGATTTCTGGAAAACTTTCCCTTGGCATAGCAAAATAGGCGCCAACCCCAAGAAATAAAATCAAGATCATAATCACATAAATTGTGGTCTTGTTGTTGATTGCCCAACTGGACATACCAAACTCTTTTTCTGTAATTTTTTTCTGCTTTGCCATACTTGTGCCCGCAAAGGCGGGTATCTTTTAATTAATTACTCGTAATTCTTGTAAGAATTAATACTTTATAATTTTCACGCTTTGGCCTTCTTTTACACTTCGGGCGCCTTCGTTTATAATTTCGTCTCCATCTTTTAAGCCTTCGATAACTTCAATATCATCGTCTTGGGTCTTTCCGGTTTTTATGATCACTTGTTTTGCAACTGCTTTTTCGCCTTGCTTTTCAGTAAGAATATATATGTATTGTTCGCCTTCCGCATTTTCTGAAATAATATTTTGTGGAATTAAAATAGCTTTATCTTTTGAATAATCGTTTATTTTTAAACGTGCCGTAAGATTTGGCTTTATGGTTTTATCGTTATTAGGAACCGCAATTTCTGCACTAAAGGTTCTGTTATTAGGATTAATAAAATCGCCCGTTTGGCGTATTTTTGAATCGATAGTTTTCCCAAGAACTGGAAACGAAACTTTTACATCTTTTCCTTTTACAACCGTACCAACGAAATTTTCTGGAACATCTGTTGTAATATACATGTCGCCCAAATTCACGATTCTTAAAATTGGCGTTTGGCCTGGTGAGACAACGCTGCCTTGTTCTGTAATTACATCATCAATAGTTCCGGCAAAAGGGGCGCGGATGCTCGATTTGCCCAATTGGCTTTGCATTTGTGAAACTGCTTTTTGGTTGGCTTCATAATTTGATTTTGCTTGTAGATATTGAATTTCACTGCCAATTTTTTGTTCCCATAAACGTGCTTGTCGCTCAAAAGTAGTTTTCGCCAAATCTGCTTGAATTTGCATTTGCGCAACTTGCTGGCTCATCCCGCCGTCATCCACTTTTGCCAACAGTTGTCCTTTATTTACTTTGTCACCTGCCTTAACGTAAACACGCTGTAAAATTCCGGACATTTCTGCATTTATTACTAAATTTTGCTTAGTTTGAACGCTTCCTTGAAGCTCTAGAAAATGTTCGAACGGCTTTGACTCTGCAGTAATTGTTGTTATTAAGGGAACATTTCTTTCAGGATTTATTTCCTTTAATTTTTCATCTAGTTTTTTTACTTCTAGATGAATTTCTTCTTGTTTTTCAGAAAGCGCATCTCGTTGCTTCTGGATGGCCTCAACATCGCCCGAAGCAATTATATCTTCAGTTGATTTGTTTTTATCACCACCGCAAGATATTGCGAGGATTGATATGAATACGATGGTTAGTATTTTTTTCATTTTTCTGTTATAAATTGGTCAATTATGTGATTGAATATTTTAGCTTTTCTTACTTATATTAATATTGTCCTTTAATTTCCTCCGAAGAAACCCTTAATTGCGGAATATTCAAAACAGTTTCCAAGTTTGCTTTTTCATTAATTACCTGCAGCATTGATTGAAAGTATTGTTGCTGTG
>JBBSOK010000089.1:0-12066 GCA_038259825.1 Flavobacteriales bacterium | reverse complement strand
TAAGCTAAATCCACAAAATCCAATGCCTTCTGATAAACCTGCAAATCCTCAAATTTAAAATTTAAATTCTCCTTCATTCTTTATTTTAGTTTATCTATTTTCTACTAACGACTACCTACTATTTTATTTCTAGCGTCTAAGCACTAGGGACTAAAGGCTGCAAACTAAACGGTATCAATAAAACTTTTTTCTGTTCTATTAAATACAGCTAATCCTACTAAAAACAAAATAAGGCTTACAGCTAGCGTATACGTAAACCCAAACCAACTAAATGAACCTGTATCGAGTATCATAAACCTAAAACATTCTATTACTTGCGTTAATGGATTGTAAGTTACGATATCTGCCACAAAAGGTGGAAATTTTTTATGGGCTTCGGATAGCGGATACGGTACTGCGGATACATACATTAGTAAGGAAACGGCAAAACCAACCAATACATTTAAATCCCTATATTTTGTGGTCATTGAACTTATAATCATTCCTAACCCTAAACCCAATAATGCCATTATAATTATATAAATTGGAAATAATAAAAGGTATATATTCGGTGAGATTTCAGACCCTTGCGATACATAGTAAATATAAAATACGACTAGGATAAATAATTGAATACCAAACTTCATTAAGTTACTTATAGTTACTGAAATGGGCATAATAACCCTCGGGAAATAAACTTTTCCAAATATACCTGCATTGGACCTAAATGTATTTGAGGTTCCTGTTAAGCAAGATGTAAAATAGTTCCAAGCTGTTATTCCTGCAAGATTGAATAAAAATGGCGGAACAGCACCCGTACTTATACTCCCCATGTTGTTAAAAACCAAAGTGAAAATAACGGACGTAAATAGCGGTTGAATTAAAAACCAAAGCGGACCAAGAATGGTCTGCTTATAAACGGTTGTAATATCGCGTTTTACAAACAACAAAAGAAGATCCCGATAACGCCAAACTTCCTTTAGGTTAAGGTTGAAAGGTTTGTGTTCCGAAGAAATTTCGTAGAGCCAATTATCTTCTGTGCTTTCTTTCAAGATAAAATTTTATTGGCGCGAAGATATGGATTTTGACTTTGGAATGTAAAAGATTGTATTTATAAATCAAAAATTACAGAATCAAAAAAAACTATTTAATTTTTAGTGAGTTACGCACTAAAACAAATAACATGAAAAATTTTATATGATTTTATTCTAATTATACGTTCTGCAAATTCCCTTTTGATCAAAAATAAAATTTCGATAGCTATTGGCCTTTTTTAAGGGTGTCTTGCTCATTTGCTGCTTCTGGCACATCAGCTTTCGCTTCAAATTTTGGTTTGGAAATGCCATCTACAGGATTAAAAGTTGAACTCACTTGATCTTTACTATCTGTCATTGTAGCTTTTACTTCTACACTATTTTGCTGCATTAATTTTTCCGCCTGTGGTGCTATAGGAAAACGTTGGTCGTTGTGTGATACACGCTTTTGTCCTTCTGCATTGTAAAAGACTTCGTCCGCCCTAGTTGCCACTATAGACCAAGAAAATGAAACACTAGCGCTACCGCCCTGAAGCTCTTTAACCGTAAACGAATTTGAAGACTTATTAGTTACATAAACCCCGTTACAGTCACCTTCCAATTGAATAAATACCTTTAATGGATGCGTTTCATCTACACGAATATTTTTTGATAAAATAGGATCTAACTGAACCGTCGCCGTACCATTTACGAGTTTACCAACACCATAGTCTTGAAATAAAGATTCTGGAGCTTCTGGTGCGTACATTATCCTACCAATTTCATTACCATCTTTTACGATTGTGCTAACAACACCAGTACCTATAATTTTAAATAATTGATCAGTACCCGCTAAATCTCCAGAATCAGCCCAAGCTGCTACAGCTGAAAAACCATTTGTAGCATTTGCGTTTGCAAAATATCCCCCAGCAGAACTAGGAGTATTGTTGTTAGGATTATTGACACCTGTTTCCGTTGCATAACCGTAAACCCCATATTTAGTACCAGTTCCCGCAATACCCGAACCTCCAACAATAGTATTAATGATTAAACTATTATTGCCAACACCTATTATTCCTGTACCTAATGCGTCTACAGAACGTCCATAAACGCCTGTTTGACCAGTTCCTGACAAGCCAGAACCGTTTGTTAAAGTTTGTGCAGTCGTGCCTGCATTTCCAACACCTGCAAAACCCGTACCTATTGGCGAATTCGCAAAAGCACCTCCGCCAAACCCAGAGCCATATAAGACAGCCCCACTATTTGGAAAAGTTGCTAGACCTAAACCTTGACCTACGGCTAGTAAACCTGTTCTATTTGCACCAGATGTTGTAGTATTTATTGCAATAACACCGAAACCCGTATTACTCTGAGCAACAAAAAACCCGCCATTACCTCCTTCACCGAGTACACCTAGACCGCCTTGACCACGTACACCAACATCCGATGAGAATCCAAAAACTCCATTGCCGGCGCCTGCAAGATTTTCACCATAGACACCAGTACCTGATATTGAGTTTGAACCAAAAACCCCGAAACCATTTGAACTATAGCCATTAATAACAGATTCTGTATCTGCACCATTTACTGTAAACCGATCTCCAGCAAATAAAGGTGCTCCATTTATAGATGTCTGCAATGCTGAAAAGCCTAAAGTGTTAGCGGAAATTCGGTACATACCTAAATTTGTATTGTTAGACCAGGAGTAAAATGGTAATGCTGCTGTTCCATTTAGAACGGCATGAACTTGTTCTGCATTAGGTATTCTAAATCTCTCAACAGCATTAGTTGAAAAACCAAGAACATTAGACGCCTGTTGATACATACCTGTTCCAGCATTAGCATTCCATGAATAAATTGGTTGCGCTGCAGTTCCATTAGTGAAAGCTCTCAATCTTCCGCCATTTGCCTGAGTTGTACCATTCGTTACTTCAAAACGATTGAATGAGGTGGTCCTAAGTCTTAATGCAATATTATCTATTGTTCCCAGAAAGTTTAAATTAGCATTGGTTCCAGCATTTCCTGACAGCGCCCAATCTGCCGTAGGGGTTACTTCAGCTGCAATACGCACCCAAACACTACCATCATTATAGTAATAACCAGGTGTAACATTATTTGGACTTGTTCCTGCCGTTGCTGTGTTATAGATAGCCATACCAGCTACATTTGCTGGCAGGGGTGATGCATCATTAGTTGCTAATAGCGCCACACGAGGCAACAACAAACCACCAGGAGCTGCAGCAGAAGATGTAATATCCAACACTGCACTTGGATCTGGATTAACTGTTCCAATCCCTACTTGACAATAAGCATTAAAAGAAAAAATTAGAAGAAAGCTAAAAAATGTAAAAGCCCTTACTTTTTGGATGTAAATATTATTCACAGTGTATGTAGTGTTAGTAATAATTTAACTGAATATAATAGCACGAATATATTAAATAACAACTTGTAAATTCTTTATATATTAAGAAATATAAAGAATTTATAAATTTTACCGAAAATTGTTACGATATTATCAAAATAAAGAAACGGCTCCGATTTATTAGTACGGATGGTTTTAATACTGATTTTAAATAAAATAGAAGTTTGAGATTAATTTGGAAAAATGAAATTGAAGCAATTTCTTTCACATTACCATTTTATTTCCTTCGCAAGTTATTTCGGAATTTTTTTAAAGAACTAGGCTTTTCCTTAACAGCTTCGTTACTGTAGCCGTAACCACCATAACCGTAACCATAACCGTAGCCATAGCCATAACGCGCTTTTTCTTCGTAAAAATTAACGACGATACTAATATCTTTTATTTCGCCCGTTTTGTATTTGTCGTTTACTATCGTAAACATACCGTTCTTGGTAAAATTTTGTCGAACTATATAAATAGTAGCATCCGTAAATTTTGTAAGTTCCAAGGAATCTGCAACTAGACCGATTGGCGGAGAATCTAATATAACGTAATCATATTCTTTTTTTAGCTCATCAATTAACTGCTCCATTCGCTCGCCCATTAATAATTCCGATGGATTTGGTGGAATTGGACCTGCGGTTATCACATCTAAATAATCAACCTGTGTTTTTTGGATTATTTCTGGCAGCGTAGCATCATTAATCAAATAATTTACTACCCCTATTTTATTATCTATGTTGAAATCGTCAAAGATTTTAGGCTTTCGCAAATCTAAACCAACCAATACTGTTTTCTTTTCACTTAAGGCAAAAACGGATGCAAGGTTTATAGATGTAAATGTTTTTCCTTCACCACTCACGGAGGATGTAACCAAAACAGTCTTGGCGCCATCAATATTTTTCTTTTTATAGAAAAACTGAAGACTAGACCGTAATGACCTGAACGATTCTGAAATTGGAGATTTTGGAATATTTAATACAGGAAGATTGGTTTCTTGTTGGTTATTACCAATAACACCTAAAACAGGAATTTTAGTAAGCCTTTCAATATCCTTGATGGTTTTTACTTTTGTATCAAAAAAGACTATTATAAAGACGATTATAAGTGGCAAACCTAGACCGAAAAGTAATGCCATTACATAGTTTAAGGCTGTATTCGGGCCAATTTTACCACCACCTGTATCTTTTGCCTGGTCTATAACCAAAACATCGCTCACATTTGCAGCTTTTACCAAACCAGCTTCACTACGCTTTGAAAGAAACAAATTGTATGTACCTGAGCTTACATTAAATCTACGCTCAATTTTTAATAGTTCTTGTTGTTCCTTCGGTAGTTTTCTGATCTCACTATCGTACTGTCCAATATTAGCATTAATTCTAGCTAATTCTTGGTTTTTTAAAATTTTTGAAGATCGTATGTTTTCCAACAACACGCTTTTTACAGCATTAATTTTTCTGTCGATATCCGCAAAAATTGGAGCGCCATCTTTATAGCTATATTGTAGTTTTTCCCTTTCTTCAGACAAGGCTATTATACGCCCAACTCCTGCAGTAATACTTGTTTCGGCAATACCAGCAACTGAAGGCGCAGGAACATTCTTATAATCTGAACGGCCCGTTAAATAATCTTGTAAAACATTGTAATAACTTAATTCACTCTGCGCAGCTTCTTTGCGAAGGTCCAAGTCACTTAATTTAGCATTAATTTCGGTACCCTCGGTTTCTAAATTGAATATGGCATTTTCATTTTTGAACTTACTCAGTTCCTCTTCCACGTCCTTCAGCTCATTTCCCTTGTCCGCCAAACTACTGTCAATAAACTTAATTGTTTTGGTTGCAAACAGGTTTTTACGCTCCAGCATATTTTCACTTAAAACATCTACGGATGTATTTAAAAAAGTAACAAGTTTGTCCTTATTGTTACCATTAAAACTCATTTTAAGTACTGAGGAACCCTTGCTATCCGGTACAACATTTACATTTAAATATTGTTTTACAGTATTGTCAAAATTTGCAAATTGTATGTAATAAGATCTATCTGGAATAAAACCTATTTCAGGATTTGGGTTGATAGTAATATTTAAATAGGGCAACGTAATTTTTTGACCAATTTTATAGTCTTTGGAAAATTGCTGCGCGGGGATGTATTTTGAAAGTTGTTCCTTTTCTCCTGCAAAGTGCTGTAATGGTCTGTTTCCATCTTCTTCAAAAACAGTACTTAGGCTAAAATTAACCGAGTCCTTAAATACAATCTTAAATTCTTGATTTAGTAATTGGGCTTTAGTAGTATCTACCGACACCAAAAAGGGCGTGTGTTTGTAGGCATCAATTTTTTGGTAATCCCCATCCTCCAAATAATTAAGGTAGAGTTGCAAGCGCTCCACAACCTTTTCATTATGCGAACGTGATTTTAGGGTAATAACTGCTGTGTTTACTTTATCCGTTGTTCCGCCCCAATTAAAGGTTAAGCTTGTATTTGATGTAAAAAATGGATTTTGATCATCTTTAATGGAGATAAGATTATCCATTTGATATACCGGTAATTTACGCACATTTACAAAATATGCAATGCCCATACCTATTATCAAGGAGACCAGAAACAACGGCCAATAACTTACAATTTTGAAGAGAAAACCCTTAAAATCGAATGTTATATTTTTGTCGCTAAGATCAAAATCTTCACTCATTATAATCGTGTTGCTAAAAGGATTATGGTAGTAATTGCCGATAGAATGGTTACAATAGTTGTAAAAGACTGCAGTCCCGTGGTACCAGTACCCAAGGATTTTTCAGGCAAAGGATTAATTAAAATTAAATCATTCGGCTTTACATTATAGTAGGGCGAATTCATTGCATTTATGTTCGTTAAATCTATATGGTGTATTTTTTGGCCCAATGGATACTGCCGGATAATAACAACATTTGTTCTATCGCCTGTTATAGTTATATCGCCACTGTTTGCAATAGCTTCCATAAGACTTATTTGATCGCGATATATAATTTTAGAACCTGGCGCATTTATTTCTCCATTTATAGTGTAGCGTATTCCAGCAAGCTTCACGGTTACAAATACATTTGCGGTTTCCTTAAAATAATCTTTATTCAAGATATCTTCCAACTTTTCCCTAACCTCATCAACCGTATAACCTAATACTTGAAAGTCACCAATTATTGGAATACGAATACTTCCATGGGTATCTACAACAAAACCATCATAGTACAACCGTTCTTCGCCAGTGGCATTTGGATTTGCATCGCCCACAGTATTAAAAAAGTTAAAGGTTTCTTGGTCCAACGTTTTAACCCGGATACTCAGCAAATCGTTAATTTGCAGTCTGTAAGGTTCTGGCATTTTGCGAATTACGGCGGTAGAATCCTGAAGATTTTCACCTTCTTGCAGATACGTAAGCTGTTTGGTTGTAATGCAGGATGTTACACAAAGTGCGAGTAGAAAATATAATACCAGCGGTATAGATTTCATAGGGGCATTGTAGTTAATGGACAAATATAGCCTAACCAAATTAATAAATGAAAATTAATTATAATTGAATTGAGCGTGGTTTTAAGCCAATACTAGCCACTTTCCAACAGAAATGTAAATTGTTGTAACCCTATAAATTATGTTGAAGTAATGTAGAATAATGGACTAAACTCAACTATTTTTGCAAAAAATTTAAAGTTTGTACTTCGGCTCCGCTCGGTAACCGTTGCTTTGCAAACTGATTAAAAATAAAGAGTTTGAATTATCTTTCAGTAGAAAATATATCGAAGAGTTTTGGAATGAGAATGCTTTTTGAAGGCATTTCATTTGGCATTAACGAAGGGCAAAAAATAGGTTTTGTTGCCAAAAACGGTACGGGGAAAACCTCGTTATTAAACATACTTTCTGGCGCAGACAAGGCGGATGAAGGTCGTGTTACCTATCGTAAAGGCTTAAAAACTGCCTTTTTATCTCAGGAACCAGATCTTAATGGGAAGCTTACAATTGAAGAAACTATCTTTTCAACAGACAATCCTATTCTTAAGGTTATTGAGGCTTATGAAAAATCCATAGAAAACCCAGAAGATACCGAAGCGTTCCAAAAAGCATTTGATGCTATGGAAGCCCACCACGCTTGGGATTTTGAAACGCGCTACAAACAGATACTCTTTAAGCTAAAATTAGAAGACCTTTCCTTAAAAGTTGAAACCCTAAGCGGTGGACAAAAAAAGAGGCTTGCCTTGGCAAACGCTTTATTGAATTCACCCGATTTGCTGATAATGGATGAACCAACAAACCACTTGGATCTTGAAATGATAGAGTGGCTTGAAGCCCTTTTTGCGAAGGAAAACTTTACACTATTTATGGTAACGCACGACCGTTTTTTCTTGGAACGTGTTTGTAACGAGATTGTGGAACTTGATGAAGGAACCCTTTATAGCTACAAAGGAAATTATAGCTATTATCTTGAAAAACGCGATGCCCGTATAGAAAATGAAATTACCGAAACCGGCAAAGCCAAACAACTTTTTAAAAGTGAATTGGAATGGATGCGCCGCCAACCAAAGGCACGAACCACCAAAAGTAAAAGCCGAATAGATGATTTCTTTGAAATAAAAGATAAAGCCAGCAAACGCCGAAACGATCACACGGTAGAATTGGAACTGAACATGGAGCGAATGGGCACAAAAGTTGTCGAGCTGCATAAAATATCAAAGTCTTTTGGTAACAAAAAAATATTGGACGGTTTTGAATATAATTTTAATAGAGGTGAACGGATTGGGATTATCGGTAAAAACGGAACTGGAAAATCCACTTTCCTAAATATTTTAACCGGCGCTATAAAACCTGATGCCGGAAAAGTAATTATTGGAGATACTATTCAATTTGGTTATTATACCCAAGCTGGAATAAATATTAAAGAAGGCCAAAAGGTCATCGATGTAATCCGCGAATACGGCGATTATATTCCATTGAAAAAAGGAAGACAGATTTCTGCAACGCAATTACTGGAACGTTTTATGTTCGACCGTAAAAAGCAGTACGATTTTGTTGAAAAACTAAGTGGTGGTGAACGGAAAAGACTTTATTTGTGCACGGTTTTAATAAAAAACCCAAACTTTTTAATACTCGATGAGCCTACAAATGATCTTGACATTGTAACCTTAAATGTACTAGAAAGCTTTTTATTGGATTTTCCAGGTTGCCTTTTGGTTGTAAGTCACGACCGTTATTTTATGGATAAAATTGTGGACCACCTGTTTGTGTTTCGTGGTAATTGCGAGGTGGAAGATTTCCCTGGAAATTATTCAGATTTTAGGGCTTATGAAGATAGTAACATTCAAGAAAAACGAGCTGAAAGCGCCGAAGCACCTAGCAAGCCAAAAAACGAATGGAAAAAAGATGCTGAAAAAGCTGCATTAAGTTACAATGAACAAAAAGAATACGGCAAGCTAGAAAACGAAATTAAAAATTTAGAAAAAAGTAGGGAAACTCTTCAAAATAAGTTTGCTACTGAAAATTGGGACGGGGCTGAAATAGACAAACAATCCATAAAATTGCAGGAAATTATGGACAATATTGAAGCAAAGACAGAAAGATGGTTTGAGTTAAGTGCCAAGTTGGAAAGTTAGTGGTGAGTGGTGAGTGAATTCTCAAAATTTCTATAAATAGATGTTTTTTATTAACCGTTTTGCAATCTTCTTCACGCTCGTTCAATACTGCGCTAAAATGTTTTAATGTTTTACCAAATAAAATCATATATAAAATTTCTCTTCAAGAGTACCAATGCACACGGTATACATTCACCTTTTGTATATGATTTGGTTACTAAATGTTTTTATGACAAAAAGCAATATTCTGAATATTCGATATTACAAAATGTTCGGAAAACACTAGAAAATTCTGGAGAAGAAATTGAAATAACCGATTTTGGCGCAGGTTCCCGTGTTTTTAAATCTAATAAGCGAAAGGTTTCAGCAATTGCTAAAAATGCTGGAGTTTCTTCAAAAAGACAAAAATTACTTTTTAGGCTTGTTCAATATTTAAAACTTAATTCAATTTTAGAATTAGGCACTTCCGTTGGCTTGGCTACAACCGCAATGGCTTTGGGAAATTCAAAAACAGAAGTCATAACGCTTGAAGGTTGCACAAATACTTCAAAAGTAGCCTCTACCCTATTTGAAAAATTTCAAATGAAAAATATTTCGCTTAAAAATGAAAAGTTCGAAACCTTTTTCAAAGAAAACAAATCACTTCAATTTGATTTAGTTTATGTGGACGGCAATCATGACAAAGAAAATACGCTTAGTTATTTTCACGAATTAAAAAAGCGGGCAACCCATAAAACAGTTTTAATCTTTGATGATATTTATTGGAGCGAACAAATGACGGAAGCTTGGCAAGAAATTAGTTCCGACCAAAATGTTACCGTGAGTATAGATACTTATTATTGGGGACTTGTTTTTTTTAAGGAAGGACAAGTAAAAGAACATTTTGTGGTTAGGGTTTAGTTCTCAGTTGGTAGTTGGTAGTTGGTAGTTGGTAGTTAAAATTACTTATAATTATACTGAACTTCGCTTTATTTAGTTAAATGAATTTGTAACGTTACCTTTACAACTACGTCTTATATTAAATTTCAGAAACTGAAAAATGAGTTTAGTAATAAAAATTAGAAATATTATCCGGGATTTTGCACTAGGAAGCGAGACTGTCCACGTTTTAAAAGGAATAGATCTTGATGTTGAACGTGGTGAATACGTCGCACTTATGGGGCCTTCCGGCTCAGGGAAATCTACACTTATGAATCTGTTGGGCTGTTTAGACACTCCTACCGCCGGTAGTTACGAATTGAACGGTGCCGACGTAAGTAATATGAGCGATGATGAATTGGCAGAAATTAGAAATAAGGAAATTGGATTTGTCTTTCAAACGTTTAATTTATTACCAAGAACAACAGCACTAGAAAATGTAGCATTACCAATGGTTTATGCAGGAGCCAGCAAAAAAGACAGAACCAAAAGAGCGGAAGAAGTACTTACAAATGTTGGGCTTGCAGATAGAATGGACCATAAACCAAACCAGCTTTCGGGCGGCCAACGGCAACGTGTTGCAGTTGGTAGAGCGTTGGTTAATAAACCTTCTATTATTTTGGCGGATGAGCCAACGGGGAATTTGGATTCAAAAACCTCTGAAGAAATAATGAAACTTTTTAAGGAAATTCATTTAGCCGGAAATACTGTAATTATTGTAACTCACGAAGAAGATATTGCCGACCGCGCCGATAGGATTATCAGGCTGCGCGATGGTGTTATTGAAAGTGATATTAGGAAACAATAAACTGTTCCTAAATATGTACAAAGAAAGTATTTCCAATTTTTAATAATTTGATTATCACATCTTGAAAAAAGCCCTAATTTTTCCCTTTATTTTTCTAATAAAATTTTATCAAAAAATTATTTCGCCCATATTGCCGGCAATGTGCCGTTATACTCCAACCTGTTCACACTATTCGGTTGAGGCTCTCCAAACACACGGACTTTTTAAGGGTGGCTGGTTGGCAGCTAAACGCATAGCCAGCTGTAATCCTTGGGGTGGTTTTGGATATGATCCTGTTCCACCAAAAAAAGAAAGACAACAATAAAACCAATACATTTTTGCCTTTTAGTATCTTTGGCAAAATTTTTTAAACAAAAAATATGCACTATTTAAGTATACTTTGGAACCCTATAGAAGGCATTGACCTTGGTTTTTTTACCATCAGATTCTACAGTTTAATGTTTGTGGTTGCCTTTGTATTGGGTTTTGTAATAATGAAGAAAATTTACCAAGCTGAAAATATTCCAGTTGAAAAGGTAGATAGTTTATTTATGTATACCGTTATTGCAACGCTTATTGGCGCACGTTTGGGTCACGTTTTATTTTATCAATCTGAGCTTTTTACAGAAGATCCGCTGTCTGTTTTCTTACCAATACGAACAGTTCCAGAATTTGAGTTTACAGGTTTTCAAGGACTTGCTAGTCACGGAGCAACAATTGCTATTATAATTGCTATGTACATATATAGCAAAACTGCATTGAAAAAGCCATTACTTTGGATTTTGGATCGCGTTGTAATAGCCTGCGCAAGTGGCGCTATTTTCGTAAGATTAGGTAACTTTTTAAATTCTGAAATTATTGGAAAACCTTCTGGTGATTCTGCTCTTGGCGTTCGTTTTCTTCACGATGCTGTAAGCAAATATGAAGCTGTAAAAATTACAGGCATTCAAGATCCGACCAAGGCTTATGATGCTATTGCAAATAACCCACAGTTTGCAGATGTTTTAAACTCTATTCCATTTCGTCATCCAGCGCAGTTGTATGAAGCTGTTGGATACGTTTTTGTATTTTTAATATTATGGTATTTTTATTGGAAAACGAACAAAAGCAACAAACTCGGCTTTTTGTTTGGACTGTTTTTGATACTACTTTTTACCGTTCGTTTTATAGTAGAATTTGTAAAAGAGAGCCAAGGAGGGTTTGAGTCTGATCTAGGCAATGCACTTTCAACAGGACAATGGCTTAGTATTCCATTTGTTTTGATTGGACTTTACTTTATGGTAAGATCAGAAAACAAGATTGTTGAATAGTGGCTGATGGTTGATGGTTGATGGTTGATGGTTGATGGTTGATGGTTGAAATTTATATTTAATT
>JBBSOK010000088.1:0-12125 GCA_038259825.1 Flavobacteriales bacterium | reverse complement strand
TACTAGAATATCATTTTCTAATGTATAAACATCTCTAACTTTTCCATTATACACTGCTTTTTGATTTGGAAAATTGAAATTAGTGGCTGTTAAAGTTTTCGACATTTTAAAAGAATTAGGGTAAGAATATATTTAATTATTTTTTTTTATAAATTTTCAAAATTGAAAGAAGAATAATACAAATTTGATTAGTCTACGTTTTCGATACTTTTATAAGCCGAAATTACTTCTTTTACAAGTCTGTGGCGCAATACATCTTTATCATCAAGGTAAACCATTCCAATACCTTTAATATCTTTTAACACTAACAAGGCCTCTTTAAGTCCCGAAGTTACACGCCTGGGTAAATCTATTTGTCCTGGATCTCCTGTTATCATAAACTTCGCGTTTTTTCCCATTCTGGTTAAAAACATTTTCATTTGAGCGTGGGTTGTATTTTGTCCTTCATCTAAAATTACGAATGCATTATCCAATGTTCTACCGCGCATAAATGCCAACGGTGCAATTTGAATAATCCCATGTTCTATATGTGATGCCAATTTTTCAGCTGGAATCATATCCCGCAAAGCATCGTATAAGGGTTGCATATAAGGATCTAATTTTTCTTTTAAATCTCCCGGAAGAAAGCCTAAATTTTCTCCGGCTTCAACTGCTGGGCGCGTTAATACAATTCTTTTTACTTGTTTTTCTTTTAACGCTTTTACAGCCAGCGCAACACCTGTATACGTTTTGCCAGTTCCTGCAGGACCAACTGCAAAAACCATATCATTTTTGGCCATTAACTCAACCAACTTCCGTTGGTTGGCGGTCTGTGCTTTTATTGGTTTTCCGCTTACGCCGTGAACTAGTACTTCGTTACTGCCAGGCGTAGTTTCATAATCATCTTTACTTCGGCTTTCTAGCACTCTCTCTATTATATTTTCATCAATCTTATTATATTTAGCAAAATGATCAAGCAACATTGATATTCGCCTATCAAACTCCTCGAGAACATCTTCATCCCCGTAGGCTTTAATTTTATTTCCACGTGCTACAATTTTAAGCTTTGGAAAATATTTTTTAAGAAGATCGATATTTGCATTTTGCTGCCCAAAAAATTCTCTAGGGCTAATTTCGGTAAGTTCGATGATAAGTTCGTTCAAAAGCGTAGGGTTTTAATTATTTTATTATAGGGCCGTAAATAGTTTTGCTACTAACAAAAGTAACCTATTTTTGTCATTCCAATTTTAATAAAATATCAACAATCTGGCAATGCCTATAATTACACTTACTACAGATTTCGGCGAAAAAGATCACTTTGTAGGAGCTGTAAAGGGCGCTATATATAGCGAACTAGAGAATAGCCGCATTGTTGATATCTCACATTTAATTTCCCCATTTCATTTAACGGAAGCTGCCTACGTCATTCAAAATGCGTACAAAAGTTTCCCACCAAAAACCATACATATTATTGGGATAGATTCGGAATTAAATCCTGAAAATAAGCACATTGCAGTCCTCTTGGATGAACATTATTTTATCTGTGCAGACAACGGAATTATATCATTAATAGCTTCAACTATAAATCCAGATAAAATTGTTGAAATAAATATTCATGACACGGTTGAAAGTAATTTTCCTGTTTTGGATATTTTTGTAAAAGTAGCTTGCCATATAGCGCGCGGTGGCACTTTAGAAGTAATTGGCAAGCCAATTGATAAGGTGATGGAACTTACAGGAATTAAACCTGTGATAAATAGTGAGAGCAATCAAATAATTGGAAACGTAATTTATGTTGATAATTATGGAAATGTTATTACAAACATCACGAAGAAGATTTTTAACGATGTTGGGAAAGGACGAGAATTCAAAATAAAAGCTAGAACGGCTACATTTGAAAAAGTTAATAAAACCTATAGCGAAGCAATTAATTTTGATACACCACCCGAAAAACGTGAAGAAGACGGGAAAAAATTAGCATTGTGGAACTCATCCGACTATCTGGAACTTGCCATTTACAAGAGCAACCCAACAACCATTGGTGGTGCTTCTACCTTATTTGGCTTAGAGTTTAGAGATACTGTAACCGTAAATTTCGATGCTTCGGCTCCTTTGAGCAACCGCTAATAATTAAATAATCTTTATGTTTACAAGAATTGTCAAAATGCATTTTAAAGCTGAAGAAATAGATTCATTTTTGAAGAATTTTGAATTGGTAAAAGATAAAATAAGAAATTTTGAAGGCTGCCAATTTCTTGAACTTTACAGAGATAAAGATAGACCTGAAATATTTTTTACTTACAGCCGTTGGAATGAAACGGCTAGTCTTGAAAACTATAGAAACAGTGACCTTTTTAAAAGCGTGTGGGCTGAGACCAAACCAAAATTTCAAGATAAAGCGCAAGCTTGGAGTGTAGATACCTTAAATTCTATTTAATAAAAAATATAGTAAAGTGACCGCAATAATAAAACGAGAAATATCAGCTTTCTTTTCCAGTCCAATCGGATATTTGGTGATTGCTATATTTCTAGTAATTAACGGACTTTTTCTTTGGGTGTTTGCCGGAGATTATAATATTTTGGATTCTGGTTTTGCAGATCTTGCCGCCTTTTTCGAACTCGCACCTTGGGTTTTATTATTCCTTATTCCTGCAGTTACAATGCGTACATTTAGTGATGAAGTAAAAATGGGAACGTTAGAACTTTTACTTACAAAACCAATTACTTTAAAAAACATTGTTCTAGGAAAATATTTTGGCGCAGTTCTTTTAATAATTATCGCCTTAATCCCAACGTTAATTTACGTTTTTACAATAAATAATCTTGGAAATCCTGTTGGAAATTTTGATTTGGGGAGTACAATCGGTAGTTATTTAGGACTTTTGTTTTTAGTTTTGTCCTACACTTCAATTGGGATATTTTCTTCAACATTATCAAGCAATCAAATTGTGGCTTTTATAATTGCCGTGTTTATTTGCTTCCTTTTATATTATGGGTTTAATGGTTTGGATTCTCTTGATTTATTTGGCAGTGATTCTTTTTCAATGGCAAGTTTAGGAATGAAAGCTCATTTTGATAGTGTTGCGCGAGGCGTTTTAGATACAAGAGATATTGTTTATTTCTTAAGTATTACAATACTATTTTTAGCATTCACAGTTTTAAAATTGAAGAAAGACTGATGCTAAAGAAAACCAAACAAATAAAATTCGTAATAATTGCAATCGCTCTGACTGTTTTGGCTAATGTTATTTCCAGCTATTTCTATGAACGTTTTGATCTTACGCAGGATAAACGCTTTACACTTTCAGAAACTTCAAAAAATATTGTTGAAACAATTGATTCACCTTTAATAATCGATGTTTTTTTAGAAGGAAATTTTCCTCCAGAATTCAAAAGACTTCAATCTGAAACACGACAGTTATTGGAAGAATTTGCTTCGGTAAACAAAAATGTAAAATTTGATTTTGTAAATCCATTGGCGGAAGGTGATGCCGAACAAATTCAACAAGAATTACAAAAAAACGGATTGGTGCCAGCACAAGTTTCTGTTGTAGAAAATGGAAAACAAAGCACTGAAGTAATTTTTCCTTGGGCACTCGCCTATTTTAATGGGCAAACGGTGAAAATTCCATTACTCAAAAATCAATTAGGAACTACTTCCGAAGAGCGTGTAAATAATTCAATTCAAAATTTAGAATACGCTTTTGCCGATGGTTTTAACAAACTTGTTTTCCCGAAGAAAAGAAAAGTTGCCGTCCTAAAAGGAAATGGAGAATTGGACGATCGCTATATTGCAGATTTCTTCAAGACTTTAAAAGATTACTATTTTATTGCGCCATTTACATTAGACTCTGCCGCAACGCAACCGCAAAAAACCCTTCAACAAATAAATGAATTTGATTTAATTGTAGCGGCAAAACCAACTGAAGCTTTTTCAGATAATGAAAAATATATTCTTGACCAATATATAATGGATGGCGGCGCATCACTTTGGCTAATTGATGGCACACAGCTTAAAACTGATACTATTTCCACAAACACGTTTGCTTTTGGGATGGATATAAACATGAATGATTTTTTCTTCAAATATGGCGCTCGTGTTAACCCAGATTTGGTAAAAGACCTTTATAGCGCGCCGATTGTAGTTGCAAGTGGCGAGCAGCAGGAAACGCAATATCAACAATATCCTTGGTTTTATTATCCGCTTACGGCAAGTAATAATAATCACCCTATTGTTACCAATACCGAAGCTGTAAAATTTGATTACGCTAGCTCAATAGATACCATTCAAAATTTAAGTAAAAAGACGGTTTTATTAACATCTTCGCCTATTTCAAAAAGAGTTGGTTTGCCTGTTGAAATTGATATTTCAACTGAAATTCCTAAAAATTTGAAATTAGTAAATGAAGGCCCACCTCCTGGTGATTATATTCAAGGTGAAAATCCGCTGGCAGTTTTATTGGAAGGACAATTTACTTCGGTTTTTGCTAATCGAGTAAAGCCTTTTAAATATTCAACTGATTTGAAAGAAAGTAAGCCCGCTAAAATGATTGTAATTGGTGATGGCGATATTATTAAAAATCAGCTAGACCGCAATAAACCACTTGAGCTTGGCTATGATAAATGGACCAATCAATACTACGGAAACAAGGAGTTTTTGCTGAATGCCGTTAACTATCTTTTGGACGACAGCGGACTTATAAACATACGCACTAAAAAAATTGCGGTGCCATTTTTGGACCCTCAAAAAGTTGCCGAACAACGTGGCAAGTGGCAACTACTTAATTTAGTACTCCCGTTAGTTTTACTTGGTATTTTTGGAGCAATTTTCATTAGACTTCGTAAAAGAAAATATGTACGCTAAATGTTAATAAGTTTGTTTTAGCAACCAATACAACTAAATTATCTTTGTTTGCAAGTGAGTAACTTTGTGAGCATTTATAAGAGTTACATAATAGAAAAAATATTCAATACATGAAATTTATCGTATCAAGTTCATACCTCTTAAAACAACTTCAAACATTAGGCGGTATTATAAACAATAACAATACTTTACCAATTCTTGACAATTTCTTGTTCGATTTAGATGGTAAATCGCTAACGGTTTCAGCTTCAGATTTAGAAACTACAATTTCAGCAAAACTAGAGGTTGAAAGTAATGAGCAAGGAAGCATTTGTATTCCAGCACGTTTACTATTAGATACTTTAAAAACATTTCCAGAGCAACCGCTAACGTTCACTATGCACGATAATAGCACGGTTGAAATTAGTAGCAATCACGGTAAATACGCATTAGCGTATGCAAGCGGCGAAGAATTTCCAAGCGCAGTGGAATTAAAAGATCCAACGGCAACAATTATCCAAGGTGATATTTTGGCAACTGCTATTAGCAAAACAATTTTTGCTAGTGGGAATGATGATTTGAGACCTGTGATGAGCGGTGTTTTCTTTCAATTTTCTACAGATAGATTAACCTTTGTTGCGACAGATGCACACAAATTGGTAAAATATACGAGAGAAGATGTAACGGCTACCGAAACTGCAGAATTTATAATGCCGAAAAAGCCTTTAAATCTTTTAAAAGGAATTTTAGCAGGCAGCGAAGAAGACGTTACAATTGAATATAACGACAGCAATGCCAAATTTTTATTTGAAAACGTAAGTATGATTTGCCGTTTGATTGATGGTAAATATCCAAATTACGAAGCTGTTATACCAAAGGAAAATCCTAATAAGTTAGTTATCGAAAGAAACCAATTTTTAAATTCTGTAAGAAGGGTTTCTATTTTTAGTAATAAAACAACACACCAAATCCGTTTAAAAATTGCAGGTGCAGAACTTAATGTATCTGCAGAAGATATTGATTACAGCAACAAAGCAGAAGAACGTTTAACCTGCGATTACCAAGGTGACGATATGCAAATAGGCTTTAACTCACGTTTTCTTACCGAAATGCTGAACAACCTTACAAGCTCTGAAGTTTCCCTAGAAATGAGCTTACCAAACCGCGCAGGAATCTTAACACCAGTAGACGGACTTGACGAAGGCGAAATTGTAACTATGTTGGTAATGCCTGTGATGTTGAATAACTAAGGTTTTAAAATAATGAATAATTAAAAAATCCCGCCAAGAGCGGGATTTTTTTCGTTGATGAGTTGCAATTTTTATTGATTACCCAAAATAATCGGCAAACCACTATCTCCACTACCAATAACGATAACTTTGCTGTTTGGACTTTCGGCTAATTTCATTGTAGCATCTATACCTTTATCTTGTAGAATTTTGTCGGTAAGTGAAGCACTTAAAATTCGGTTTGATTCTGCTTTACCTTCGGCTTCAATAATTACTTTCTCGGCTTCTTTACTGGCGGTCACCAATCTAAATTCATATTCCAACGATTCTTGTTCTTGCTTTAATTTACGTTCAATTGCTTCTCTTATAGTCATAGGCAAGGTTACGTCACGCACCAAAACTTCGTTTAATTGTACATATTGCTTGTCAAGAATTTTCTTGGTTTCGTCAAAAATTTCGTCCTGTATAGCATCACGCTTACTTGAGTATAGTTGTTCTGGAGTATAACGACCTACAACACTTCTGGCAGCACTAAAAATAGCTGGCTTAATAACACGATCAAGATAGTTTTCGCCCAAAGATTGGTGCAAATTCCCTAAATCTTTATAAACAGGCTCGTACCAAGCAGAGGCATCAATTGTTATCTCAAGTCCGTTTGACGATAGTACTTTCATTTTTTCAAAAAGTTCTTGTTGTCTTACTTCATAAACAAAAACGTCATTCCAAGGTGCGATTAAATGAAAACCTTCACTTAAAGGCGGTTCATCTGTTACAACACCATCATCAAAGGTTTTGTAAAGTACACCTGCTTCCCCAGAACCAATTGTAACTGCAGACTTAGCTAAAACTATTATTAATAATATTATTCCAATAATTACGGGTATTCCAACTTTAGGCAATTTTTCCATTACTATATTTTTTTTTAAATATTAAATTAATCCATTATATTTTCTGATAAACCATTCTGCAGAAAGCGCGAAAACGATGATTGCGAGAAGATATTTCCAATCCACTAAAGGTACGGTTTTTACTTCATTTTTTTGAATGCTTTTAAATGTTTTGTCTGCCAAAAGTGAATTTATCAATTTTTCCGTTTCGGTCGCAAAATAGGCTTCAGCCATTGTATTGTTTGCTAAACGCTGTAACTTGGAAACATTGGCATTTAAAAATTGTTGTTCAACATTATAATCCAAAATTGTAAAGCTTCCACTTCTGGTAATTTCTTCGTTTTTAACCGAAACTGTGTACGTATATTCCGCCGCAGGTAAGCTGTTTAAATCTACTTCGTAATAATTATTTTTAAGTAACATTGGGAAAACAGTTTTGTTTTCGGTTTCCGTATTGGTAACGTTTATAACTAATGATGCATTTGGATTAAAGGCAAAATTTTCATCAAAATATTGGCCTGAAATTTTAATATCCAAGTTGTTATAATAAAAGCTTTCATTACTTACTTCTAGCCTACTTCGTCTTTTATTTGATGCCAAATATTGAATTATTTGTCCGAAGAAATCATCAAAACCTTTAAATGAATTGTTGTTAATAAAAGATTGCGCACGCCATTTCCAAATTCCTTCCCCATCCCAAATAGCGTGGCGTGTTCCGTTAATTTCCGCAGTTGCGATTAGTACGTCTCCGGAATCTATTCCATTGATGGTTTGCTTTAAAAGAGTTTCGTGCGGAACTGTAACCTGTAAACTTCCAAAGAAGGTTTTTAATGGTCTAAAATCATTAAAACCAATATCTTCAACCGCAAAAGGACTAAAGTTTGAATTTAGTTCTCCTTGAATTTCATCCGTCTGCGGATTTACTTCTTTATTAAATATATTTTGAGCTTTATTTAGAAAATTCCAATTTGTATTTAATCCAGAAATTACCAAAGTATTTTTGTTGAGCTTTTCAATTTCAGAATACAATTGTTGAAAGCTTGTTTCAGGTTGGTACAGAATAATTAATTGATAATCATTTAAAATACTTGCGGCTTCCGAAGGCTTACTAATTGTAATTTTTCGCTGTTCATTACCTTCAACTGTTTTTACAATTGCGCCCAAATCTGGATGCGTAATGTTGCTTACCAATAATATATTAGTGGCTTGGTCTATCACTTCAACCGCAAATTGCTTGTTGTTGTTTTCCTTATTCTTTTCTTCTGAAAGCGGTACAACTTGCGCCGTATATTTTTGTAATCCAACGGAAGAAGCCGTTAGTAAAATTGAAATTGTTTTTGTATTATTTGAAGGACTGAAATTTAAATTTTCCCGATGCAGCACAGCATTTCCTTGAGAAATAAGAAATTGAGAATTTACATTTCCATCTCCACTATAACTTAAAACCACTTCAACCGGAAATTTGTTTTTCAAAAATGCATATCTATTACTATTTATCTGTTCAATTTTAAGGTCGGTATATTCCGTGCTATCTCCTAATATTACTGGGAAAATTTTGTTTTTAAAACTAGAAGTTGAAAATTCATAATCGTTACCAGCAGTTTGGTTGCCATCTGTAAATATTACTATTGGAGCAATTTCGTTTTTTGTAATTTCATTTACAGCGTTTAAAGCTTTTGAAATATTCGTATTTTTTTCTGAAAAAGAAAGTGAATCGTTTTGATTTATTTCACTTCCAAATGAAAAATAGGAAACGTCAAATTTTTCATTCAAATTGCTATTTTCCTTGAATTTTTCTAAGCCAGAATTTACATTTTCGATTTGATTTAATTCATTAATAGATGATGAATTATCTACTAAAACCGAAAGTTTTGGTTTTATATCCGTATAACTATTGTTGGTAAATTTTGGATTGATTAAAAGCAGAAGAATACAGAAGATAGTGACGAACCTTAGCGTTCCAAAAAGCCAATTCATTTTTCTTGAATACTTGCTTTTATATCCGTACATAAAAACTGCCAGAGCAAAGGCAATTACTACAGCTATGATTATGTAAAGAATAGTTACTGCGGGCATTTAATGCTTTAAATTGAAATTTATTTACTGTATTAATTATACTTTAAAATAAAAAAATGGGTCTAAAGTATTAATGTTCTTTAAAGTCCTCAAACCCAAATTCAAATATTTTTTTGCAATTTTGACTTTTTACGTTAACATTCCACCATCAACATTCAATACTTGACCAGTCACGTAAGCAGAAAGTTCGCTTCCAAAAAATACACAAGCGTTTGCAATATCTTCAGGAGAGCCACCTCTTTTTAAAGGAATTCCATCTCTCCAAGATTGTACTGTTGCTTCATCAAGTTTTCCTGTCATTTCAGTTTCAATAAATCCTGGAGCAATAACATTGCAACGAATATTTCTTGAACCAAGCTCCAAAGCAACAGATTTAGAAAATCCAATTATTCCAGCCTTAGATGCAGCATAGTTAGTTTGTCCGGCATTGCCCTTTACTCCTACTACGGAACTCATATTTATAATTGAACCTTTACGTTGCTTCAACATTGTTTTTTGAACAGCTTTTGTCATATTGAAAACCGATTTTAAATTTACTTCAATTACTTTATCAAAATCTGCTTCACTCATTCTCATAAGTAAATTGTCCTTTGTAATACCAGCATTGTTCACCAAAATATCAATACTCTCAAAGTCTTCCAACACTTTCGAAATTAATGCTTCAGATTCAGAAAAACTTGCGGCATCGCTTTGATATGCTTTTACTTTTATTCCTTCTTTTGAAAGCTCTTCTGCCACTTGATCTGCTGCTGTAGAGGAGCTACTATATGTAAATGCAACATTTGCCCCGTTATTGACAAATGCTTCAACAATTCCTTTTCCTATTCCGCGGCTTCCGCCTGTTATTATTGCTGTTTTTCCTTCTAATAATTTCATATTCGGTTGGTTTTAGTATAATTTCAAATATAACAAAATGGCAGGTTAAAGCCATAAAAAAAGCCCTGCTAATTAACAGGGCTTTCAATATATAATAAGGGAATTATCCCATTACTTCTTTTACTTTTTTACCAATTTCTGCAGGTGATTCAACAACGTGTATTCCACATTCTCTTAAAATTTTCTTCTTTGCTTGTGCAGTATCATCACTGCCTCCAACAATTGCTCCTGCGTGGCCCATTGTACGACCAGCTGGTGCAGTTTCACCAGCAATGAAACCAATAATTGGCTTTTTACTACCACTTTCTTTATACCAACGGGCAGCTTCAGCTTCCAATTGCCCACCAATTTCACCAATCATTACAACGGCTTCTGTTTCTGGGTCTTCAATTAAAAGTTGAACAGCTTCTTTAGTAGTAGTTCCAATAATTGGATCTCCACCAATACCGATTGCCGTTGTGATACCCAAACCTTGTTTTACAACTTGGTCTGCAGCTTCATATGTTAAAGTACCCGATTTTGAAACGATACCAACTTTACCTTTTTTGAAAACAAAACCTGGCATAATACCAACCTTTGCTTCGCCCGGAGTTATAACTCCTGGACAATTAGGACCAACTAATCTGCAGTCTTTACCTTTTATATAAGCAGCTACTTTAATCATATCTGCAGTAGGAATTCCTTCTGTAATAGTAATAATAACCTTTATGCCAGCATCCGCAGCTTCCATAATTGCATCTGCAGCAAATGCTGGTGGAACAAAAATAATAGTAGTATCTGCACCCGTTTCTTTTACAGCATCTTCAACAGTGTTAAAAACTGGTTTGTCCAAATGTTTTTGGCCGCCTTTTCCAGGTGTTACTCCACCAACTACATTTGTACCGTATTCAATCATTTGTTCAGCGTGAAATGTACCTTCACTACCTGTAAAACCTTGAACTATAATTTTGGAATCTTTATTTACTAAAACGCTCATTATTTATTTTTTCAGTTATTTATTTCTATTTAAAGAAAATTTTAATTCCTTCCTGTAGGTTTAAATTTTCTTAACGGTTGCAAAGATATTAAATTAAGAATAGATTACACCTTAACTCGGTGGTAGCTTTCATTTGTATCGTCATTATCGTTAACGGGCTGGCTAACTTGATAGCCTCTAAAGAGTTTATCATCCTTAACCTCCCATATTGCAATAAAATGGGCTATTCCCAATTCTTCATCAGGATTTTCCATCGTGCGGATATAATATTTGTAGCGGATCGTAACGTGCGGACCGTCGGCTAATATATGGCTAACTTCAATGCGTAAATCATCGTAAGTACGTCTAACTTCTGCAAAAAAAGTTTGAAGATCATCAAAATTTAAAATGCTTAAACCGCTCGCGCTGTTCCATATAAGAACAATTTCCGGATGAAAAAATTTTTCTAAAACGCCTTCATCTTTTGAGATATTACTTCTATAAAACTCCCGAACTATTTCTTTTGATTTATTGCTCATGATAGTTTATCAATTTTTTCTATAAGTTCAGGAATTAAGCGGATTGCCGCCAATTCCTTGTATTTTTTTCTGAATTCGTCTGCCGGTGTACCAAAATAACTTTTATGGCCTTCTAAAGATTTGCTCACACCACTTTGTGCGGAAATAACGGCTTTTTCACCAATCGTAATTCCACTAGTAATTCCAACTTGACCCCAAATAGTTACAAAATCTTCAATTACAACACAACCAGCAATACCAGTTTGTGAAGCTATTAAGCAACGCTTTCCAATAATTGTATCGTGCCCAACTTGTACTTGATTATCTAGTTTTGAGCCGGCACCAATAGTTGTTGAAGCCGTTACGCCTTTATCTATTGTACAAAGTGCACCTAAATCTACGTTATCTTCAATAACAACATTGCCGCCACTGATTAATTTATCAAATTTCTCTGGTCTATTTTTATAATAAAACGCATCTGATCCTAAAATACAGCCTGCGTGAATAGTAACATTATTCCCTATTATAGTATTATCATAGATGCTAACATTACTGTGTATGATACAGTTATCGCCAATTTTGACATTATTACCAACAAAAACGTTGGGTTGTATTATGGTATCTTTTCCGATTATTGCTGAAGGGGCAATAGAAACATTTGAAGCTTGAAACGGTCTGAAATGCAATGTTAGCTTATTGAAATCGCGAAAAGGATCGTCTGATATTAATAGCGCTTTTCCTTCTGGACAATCTACTTCTTTA